>NZ_VCKY01000107.1 GCF_005889735.1 Nonomuraea turkmeniaca | reverse complement strand
CCCCACGGCCGCGGCACCCACACCCACGGCACCCACCCCACGGCCCGTCCGTCCTTGGCTCGGCCGGCCCGCGCACCGGCTCGGCCGGCTCACGTGCAGGCGGCCTGAAGACCTTGGGCAGGCACAGTGGCGCCGGCCGCTGAGGTCGCGTCAGGCGATGCGGGGCGTAAGCCGGCGGACCGTAGGTGACGTCGCGTGGTCCGGCCGGGGGTCAGCTGGCGATGGCGGCGGCTTCCTCGGCCTCGACCTCGCGGTTCCAGTCGCGCTTGACCGCGCGCCAGCCCTCGTCGTCCACCCCGAGCCGCCAGTACCCGGAGATCGACAGCCGGTCCATGGCGATCCCCCGCTCCATCCGCAGATGGCGGCGGAGCTGCTTGACGAAACCGGCTTCGCCGTGCACGAACGCGTGCACGTCCCCATCCGGGAAGTCCAGCTCGTGCACGGCCTTCACCAGGGCCTCGCCCACGGGCCGGCCGCCCCGGTACAGCCATGTGATCCGCGCGTCCGCGGCAGTGCCCAGCTTCAGCTCGTCCTCCGGCCCGTCCACCTCCACCAGGACATGCGCGAGCACCCCGTCAGGCAGCACCTCGAGCGAGGCCGCGATGGCCGGCAGCGCGCTCTCGTCGCCCACCAGCAGATGCCAATCCGCCTCCGGGTCGGGCGCGTAGCCGCCGCCGGGCCCCAGCAGGAGCACGACGTCGCCCGGCGCGGCGCGTTCCGCCCACGGCCCGGCCAGCCCCTCGTCGCCGTGGACCACGAAGTCGAGGGTCAGCTCGCGAGCGTCCGGGTCCCAGGCCCGCACGGTGTACGTGCGCAGCCGCGGCCAGTGCTCGCGCGGCATGGTCTCACGACAGGCCTTCACGCTGAACGGCTCGGGATATCGCACATCCTCATAGGGGAAGACGATCTTCACATAGTGGTCGGTCAGGCCCGAGATGGCGAAGTCGGCCAGCCCGTCACCGCCGACCACGACACGGACCATGTGCGGTGAGAGCCGCTCGGTCCGCAGGACGACACCTCGATGATGGTCCGTGGGCTTTTCAGCCATAGAGAACATCCCCCTGACAGAGTTAGGTATGCCTAACCTTATACTCTGTCTTGCCGAGCTCGCCACTAGGAGCCGGATCTTACTCCCGGTTCAGGCGGCCGCGGTGTCGTCCATCGCCGCGGCCGGTCCGGCCCCGACCGCGGCAAGGAACCGCGCCATGTGCCGGAACGCCAGCCGAGCCTCGGGCAACACGTCCGCCAAAATAGGGAACACATGCGGCATACGCCGCCATTCCTCGTACCTGACGAGAACCCCGTCCCGCCGCGCCCGTTCGGCCACCCGCCGCGCCTCGTCACGCAGCACCTCGGTGGAGCCGGTCACGATCATGAGCGGTGGCAGCCCCGTGAAGTCGCCGTGCACCGGCGAGACCAGCGGGTCACGCGGATCGAGCCCCGAGGTCCACCGGCGTGCCAGCCATCGCACCCGGCTGGCCGGCAGCAGGGGATCCTGCCAGCGGTTCGCGCGGCGCGGGATGTCGGTCAGGTCCGCCCAGGGCGACAGGCAGATCGCCGCCGCGGGCAGCGGCAGCCCTCGGTCGCGCATCGCCAGCAGGGCCGCCAGTGTCAGATGGCCGCCGGCGGAGTCGCCCGCGACGATGATGTCCTCAGGGGCGTGGCCGCGCCGCAGCAGGCAGTCGTAGGCGTCGAGGGCGTCGGCCAGCGAGTCGGCCAGCCTGTACACCGGGCCCTGGCGGTAGTCGAGCGCCAGCACCGGTCGCCTGGCCGTCACCGACAGCCGCCACGTGATGGACCGGTGTGTACGCGGCGAGCAGGAGAAGTAGCCGCCCCCGTGGAAGTACAACAACGCCTTGTCCTCGTCGAGTCCCTGGCCCCCGCGCACCCACTCGCCGCCACAGTCGGAGAAGGCGGCGGGCACGATGGAGACGTGCGCCGGCTGCGGCACCTGCACGAGCCGCGCGAGCCTCCCGAGCTGGGCCGCCCCCGCCAGCGCGAGCGGATGGCGCATCAAGAGGCTGGAGGCCGGCTTCAACGTCCCGCGCATCAGGCCGATCAGCGCACGGGCCTGCCAGCTCAAGGGGTATTCGGGAACCACATCCCCGTCGATCCGCATAGTGACCCTCCGTAGATCCTCCTTCCCCGCTGAGCCGATTCCTACCGGCCAGTAAGTATCTCGTCCCTTACGCGGATATTTCGGCGTTGTGTCACGTTGGGGGACATGGCCGGATATTCGGACCTGTCCGAGAATCCCATCCGGGGCTACGGCCTGTCCGTGGGCCTGGTCGACAACAAGGTCGCCGCCATCGACCCGATCTGGTCGGGCCTGCGCTTCGTTTATCGCGTTGCGGACCGCTGACGCGCCGACGGATAATTCCCTGCTTCCCGTCGGCAGACCCCTGCGCGGGTCCGGACACGGCCTGTAGCCATGTCCTCACACATCCGGAGGTGCAAAACCATACCGCTCTATGCCCGGCTTGTCCGGTACGGTTTCCGCAAACACGCCACCTACGTCTGGGCGGCGCTCGCCGGCGCGTTCACCAACAGCGTGTTCGGCGTCCTGCGCGCCTACATCCTCATCGCCCTGTGGCAGACCCGCCCCGGGCTGGCCGGCTACGACGTCACCGACGCCGTCACCTACTGCTTCGTCACCCAGGCGTTCATCGGGCCGATGCAGCTGTTCGGCGGCGGCCTCGGCATCCCCGAGCGCATCCGCAGCGGCGACATCGCGCTCGACCTGATCCGCCCGGCCTCGCTCCAGCTCTCCTCGCTGGCCGAGGATCTGGGCAGGGCCGCCTACCTGTTCCTGGTCCGCGGCTTCCCTCCGATGTTGCTCGGTGCGGCGATGTTCGGCATCGTCGTGCCCACCGACCCCGGCCGGTGGGCGGCGTTCCTGGCCGGTTTCGCGATCGCGGTCGTGGTCAGCTTCGGCTGGCGCTACCTGGTCGCGCTGTCGGTCTGCTGGCTCGTCGACGACCGCGGCGTGGCGGTGTTGTCGCTGGTTCTGACCACGTTCTTCTCCGGTTTGATGGTGCCGCTGCACATCTTCCCCGGCTGGCTCGGCGACCTGGCCGCGGCACTGCCGTGGGCGGCCATGGTCCAGTTGCCCACCGATCTCTATCTCGGCAAGGCGCCGGTCCTGGAGACGCTGGCCTTCCAGGCGTTCTGGGCGGTGGTCCTGCTCGCGCTCGGCGCGCTTGGCACCCGGGCGATCCGCCACAAGGTGGTGATCCAGGGTGGTTAGGACCTACTTCCTGCTGGCCTGGACGTGGACCCGCGCCGCGGCCGCGTACCCGGCGTCGTTCTGGCTGATGACCGTCTTCGGCGTCATCATCGCCGCCCTCGACGTCGCCGTCATCCTGGTCGTCTTCGCCAACACGACCTCGCTCGCGGGCTTCTCCCGCGACGAGGTGCTCTTCCTGTACGGTGCCGCCAGCGTGTCCTTCACCGTCTGTGACATGTTCGTCTCCAATCTCGACCGGGTCAGCCAGCACATCAAGGCCGGCACGCTGGACACGTTCCTGATCCGGCCGGTCAGCGCGTGGCTCCAGCTGGCCACCGACCGGTTCAACGGCACCCGGGTCGGGCGGGTGCTGCAGGCGGGCGCGGTGCTCGGCTACGCGCTGGCGGTGCTCGACCTCGATTGGCGGCGCGCCTGGATGATCCCCGTCATGGTGGTCACGGGGATGGTCATCTTCACGGCGTTGTGGACGCTGGCCGGCGCGCTGCAGTTCGCGCTGACCGACGCCCCGGAGGTGAGCAGTTCCTTCACCTACGGCAGCCAACAGCTCAGCCAGTACCCGTTCAGCATCTACGGCCGCGACCTGGTCGGGGGCGTCACGTACGTGGTCCCGCTGGCCTTCATCAACTGGCAGCCGGGCCTGTACGTGCTCGGCCGCGACGATCCATTCGGCACGCCGGAGTTCATGAGGTTCATGGGACCGGCGGCCGCGCTGGTCCTCGCCCTGCTGGCGGCGCTGGCCTGGCGGCAGGGCATCAGGCACTACCGATCCACGGGGAGTTGAGATGATCGAGCTCGAGCGCGTAGGACGCTCGTTCAAGGTGAAGAGAAACGTCGTCCACGCCGTGCACGACCTGTCGTTCACCGTGTCGGCCGGGGAGTTCGTCGGTTACCTCGGACCCAACGGCGCGGGCAAGTCCACCACGATCAAGATGTTGTGCGGCATCCTCACGCCCACCTCGGGCCGGGTGCGAGTGGCCGGGCTGGACCCGTCACGCCGGCGGACCACGCTGGCCCGGCGGATCGGCGTGGTGTTCGGCCAGCGTACGACGCTGTGGTGGGACCTGCCGCTCGCCGACAGCTTCGAGCTGATCCGGCTGCTCTACAAGGTCGAGCGCGCGGCGTTCAGGTCACGGCTCGACGAGCTGACCGAGACGCTCGACCTGGGCTCGTTCATGCGCACGCCGGTGCGGCAGCTCAGCCTCGGCCAGCGCATGCGCGGCGACCTCGCGGCGGCGCTGCTGCACGCACCGGACGTGCTGGTGCTCGACGAGCCGACGATCGGGCTCGACGTGGTCAGCAAGGCCGGCATCCGGGACTTCCTGCGGCGGCTCAACGCCGAGCAGGGCACGACCGTGTTGCTGACCACGCACGACCTCGGCGACATCGAACGCCTGTGCCGCCGGGTGATGCTGATCGACCACGGGCGGCTGGCGTTCGACGGGACGCTGGAGGAGCTGATGGCCACCGCCCCCGACGAAGCCACGATCGAGGAGGTCGTCACCCGGCTCTACACCGGGAGCCCCGCTCAGTAGTAGGTGCTCTCGGACGCGGGCTCGTACTCCTCGTCCATGTCGTCGCGCTGGCGCGACCAGCGCGACGGCATCAGCACCGGGATGAACAGCGCCACGCCGAGCAGGGCGAACACACCCGTCGTCAGCATCGTCTTGGCGCCGAACCCCGCGTCCCTGATGATCTGGTTCACCGACGGCTCGGAGGGGATGAGGGACAGCGCCCTGTTCACGTCCAGCGCGTAGATCACGGTCCACGCCAGCAGGACCATGGACGGGACGAAGGCCGCCAGCGGTGAGACCCGGCCTGCCACCACGAGCCCGAGGATGAGACCGACCGCGGCCATCGCCCCGAGCGCGATCCACATCTGCTGGCTGTTCGGTGGAGCCGACGCCGCACTGCCGACGGCTTGCTGCACAGCCCAGCCGCCACCCGCCACCACGGCCGCCACCACCACAAGCCCGATAAGCAAACCTGCAAAGTGCCGCAACGTTCTCACCTCTATGTCAACGTAATCGGCACGACCCTAGCGACAAACGGTGCAAACCGACCAGGCATTGCGTACTTGAGGTCTGATAGACCCCTGCCCCGTGAGACCATGTGGCACACACATGCGTGCGCAACTCTCCCTCCGGCTCGCGCGGACGGCAGCCTTCTCCGCCGTCTGCGTGACCCTCGCCGCGCTCGCCCACGTGGCGGGCGGCGGGTCGGGCCCCGAGCCGTGGGCCGCCGGGCTGGGGCTCGCGGCGGTGGCCGGGCTGGGACTGGCGTTGTGCGGCAGGGAACGTTCGCCTGCGACGATCAACGGTGTGCTGGTGGTGGCCCAGTTCGGGCTGCACGAGCTGTTCGCCGGCGACGACACCGCGTACGTCTCCGTGCACGGGCACGGGGAGGGCCTGGCGGTCGACGCCGGGATGTTGCTCGCCCACCTGACGGCCACCCTGATCACCGGCGTGTGGCTGGCGCGCGGTGAGGCCGCGCTCTGGTCGGTGCTGCGCCGCCTCGGCCGCCGTCTCATGCTGCTGTTGCCGGTCGCGGCGCCTGTAGTCCGCCCGTGCGTGCCGGTCGTCCACACCCGGGTCGTCCCGCTTCAGCCGGGGTTCCGGCACTGTCTGGCCAGGCGTGGCCCTCCACTTCCCGCCTGACCCTCTGACATTCCCTTCTTTTTCTCATCCGGCCAAGTGGAGTTTCGCCATGTCCTTCGTACGCCGTGCCGCGACCGTGTTCGCCGCCGCCACCGCCCTCACCGCCGGCCTCGCCTTGCCCGCGCTGGCCCACGTCACCATCCAGCCGGGGACCGCCGAGCAGGGCGGGTTCACCAAGGTCGCGTTCCGGGTGCCGAACGAGCGTGACAACGCCTCGACCACCAAGATCGAGATCAGCTTCCCCGCCGACCACCCGCTGGCCTTCGTGTCGGTCAAGCCCGTGCCCGGATGGGAGGCGAAGGTGACGGAGAGCAAGCTGCCCACGCCTGTCAAGACCGAGTACGGCGACCTGGAGGAGGCCGTCACCACCGTCGTCTGGTCGGGCGGGAAGATCAACCCGGGTGAGTTCCAGGAGTTCGAGGTGTCCATGGGACAGCTGCCCAAGGACACTGATCAGCTGATGTTCCCGACGAAGCAGACGTACTCGAACGGGGAGGTCGTGGACTGGTCGGAGGCGCCGAAGACGGACGGCACCGAGGCCGAGCACCCGGCGCCGCTGCTCAAGCTCGTCCCGGCCGCCGCCTCCTCCCCGTCCGCCTCGCCCAGCACGGCCGCGGCTGCTGCCTCCCCGACGGTGACGCCGGTGGCCGCGGGCTCGTCATCGGACGGCACCGCGCGACTCCTGGGCGGCGCGGGCCTGGCGGTGGGCGTCATCGGCATCGTCATCGGCGCCCTCGGCCTGCGCCGCCGCCCGGCCTGACCAGCCGGCTCGGACCTGTGGCGGCCACGATCGGTGGCCGCCACAGACGTCTGCGTCAGCGAACCTGGACCCGGGAGGCCGTGGTGCCGCCGCTGGGCGCCTCCCAGCCGGCCACCACCGTCGGGGAGGCGGCCAGGGCGCGGGTCAGGGGCACGGTCACGGTCGTCGTGCCCCTGGCGGACACGGTGACGACCCGGCTGCCCGCGGTCCCCTGGTCGTCGCGGACGAACAGGTGCGCCTTGCCGGCGGCGGCCGTGCGCAACGTCACCTTCACTCCGTCCGGCACGTCCGTGGCCGAGGTCACCCGGCCGCTCTCCGCCGCACGCGCCGCGGGCCCGCCCGCGAGCGGGACGCGCACGCGGACCGCCTGCTCCAGCGACTGCGGCGAGTCCAGGCTGGACAGGGCGGTGTCGGGGATCACCGGGTCGGGCACCGGCCGGTCCGCTGGCGGCCGGTAGCCGGTCAGGGTCGCGACGCCCCACCGGTACGGGTCGCCCTGCACCCCGCCCCACGTCGACCAGCCGATCCGGGTCTGGCCGGTCTTGTTCTGGGTGTCGGAGTCGTACACCAGGATGTTCAGACCGAGGTGCTCGGGGTCGACGGACCCGGGCAGGGCCTCCATCGGGATGGACATCTCCACCGTGTACGCGCCGGAGGAGACCGCCGAGGCGATCCGCACGCCGGTGGCGGGACCTTGCCGGTTGTCGGCGTCCCGTAGCGCGCACGGCGGGCCTGGTGCCGCGGCGGCGTTAGAGGGTGTCGCGGACCCGGCGGCGTTGGAGTGGGTCGCGGACCCGGCGGCGTTGGAGTGGGTCGCGGACCCGGCGGCGTTGGAGTCGGTCGCGGACCCGGCGGCGTCAGAATCGGCCGTCACCGGCAGCACCGCCGCCTTGAAGGTCGTGGAGGTGTTCTCGGACGTGCCGTGCGGATCGAGGGTGACCTCCACCGCGTCGGTACGCCAGTGCCGCTTGCAGTCGGACGCGGCCAGTCGTGTGCCCAGCACGTCGTCCTTCACCTGCACCAGCACGTACAACGTGTCGTCGCGCCAGGCGAGCTTGGCCGTGCCCGAGCAGTCGGCCGCCGACGAGCAGGCCTCGCCCTCCCACCGGCGGGAGAGGTCGAGCGCGGCCCCGGTGTACTCGCCGCTGCCCTCGGTGCCGTCCACGGTGGGCCCCGCAGCGGATCCGGCCTGCGGGATCGTGGTGGCCGGGACGAGCTCGAGCGCGGGCCGGCCGGTGACCGTGCCGTCGACGGTGACGGTGTAGGCGTAGTCACCGCCCTCGTTGGAGGTCTTCAGCGAGGTGTCGGTGTTGGTGACGGTGAACGGCACGGTCGCGGACGCCCCGGGGGCCAGGTCGCGATAGGCGGCCTCGGTGCGGTCGGCGGCGAAGCCGGCGGGCAGGTCCACGCGTACGGTGCCGGACCTGGCGGTGTCGCTCACGTTCGTCACCACGACGCCGACCTGCCTGGAGCCGCCGGACGGCAGCGTGAGCACGGGCGTCACCAGGCCGCGCAACTGCGGCACGCCCACCTCGACCACCCACTTCTCGTACTGGTCGACCTGGGGGAGCAGCTGCTGCCGGCCCCGCACGGCGGGACTGGCCTCGACCTGCCGGTCGGTGTAGCCCCGTCCGCGCTCGGTCGTGAGCACGGCCCCGATCCTGGCCCGCCCGGCCGCGCCCGCGGCGGGCGTCACGGTGAAGGTCGCCGACCCGGTGCGTCCTGCGGCGATCCGGCCGAGGTCCCCGGAGCCCTTGACCGCCCAGCCCTCGGGCACGCGGAGTGCCGCGGAGGAGCGGCCCAGCGGCTCGCGTGCGGCGGTCGTGGTGACCTCGACGGTGAACGCCGTTCCAGGGCGGACGTCGAACGTGTTGGTCCGGAGGGTGAACAAGGTCCCGAGCGGCACGGTCCCGCTCGCCCTGGTCAGCGCCCCGTCGAGGATGGCCGTGGGCGCGGCCGCCGCCGGGGTGCCCGGCTCGGGGATCGGCACCCGCGCGTCGACCTGGGTGAAGAAGTCGCAGCCCAGCTGTGCGGGGTCGGTCGGCACGTCGGGGAAGACGGCCCAGCCCTGGGAGGCGTACGTGCGCTGGGCGTCACGCTCGATGGCGGCCCACGTCCGGCCGCTCTCCGACGGGCGCCCGCTCCACACGCCGTACACGTTCTGCGCCGGGTTCGCGGGCCGGAACGACGAGGCGCAGGACGGCCCGGTCTGCGAGGTGCCGCGGCCGCCACCCGTGAGCAACCGGGCGGGCGCGAAGGGACGCAGCCCCTCGCGGGTGATCTGCTCGGGGAACACCTTGGGGTCGGCCGCCGCGTAGAACGCCTCGATGGCCAGCCGCGCGGCCTCCTGATGGTTGCCGTGGTTGCCCGGCGTCGGGGCGGGGTCCATGGTCAGCAGGATCTCCGGCCTCGTCTGGCGGACGATCCGCACGACCTTCTCCAGGGTGTCGCCGCCCCAGACCTGGTCGGTCAGCGGGGCGCTGACCGTGTAGAAGAAGTCGACGTCGTCGAGGTTGAACACCTCGCCGACCCTGGCCTTGGCGACCGCGGTCCGCTCCTCGGCCTCGCGCAGCAGCCCGAGCGCCGGCCCCTCCTCGGGGCCGACGGCGTTGCCGCCGCCCTCGCCGCGGGTGACGGTGACGACGCCGGTGCGCACGTCGTGGTCCTCGTTCCACTGGCCGAGCGTGGACAGGGAGAACGCCTCGTCGTCGGGGTGCGCGCCGACGAACAACGCGTCCAGGTCCACGGGTGACTCGGCGGCCTCGGCCGGTAGGGCGGGCAGGAGCGCGAAAACGGTGACCAACACCATCAGCAGTCGTCGCATGGAACCTCCGTGGGTTACTCGCGGACCGCCCCCTGGAGCAGGCCGCGGACGAAGTGTCGCTGGAGGAACAGATAGAAGACCACGACCGGGGTCGCCACGATGACCGACCCGGCCGCGAGGAGTGTGAAACCGGAGGTGTACTGGCCCTGGAAGAACGCCAGTCCCAGCGGCGCGGTCCGGAGCGACTCGCTGGTCACCATGATCAGCGGGATGAGGAACTCGTTCCACGTCCACATGAAGACCAGCACGGTCAGGGTGACGACGGCGGGCCGGGCCGGCGGCACCAGCACCTGCCACAGGATGCGCCACGTCGAGGCCCCGTCGATGCGGGCGGCCTCGACGATCGCCCGGTTGGACGCGCGGAAGTACGCCCGCATCCAGAACGTGCCGAACGCCACCGACAACGCCACCTGCGGCAGCGCCACCGACCAGAACGTGTCGATCAGCCCGAGCGTGCGCAGGTCGAAGTAGAGCGGCACCGCGACGGCCTCGCTCGGCATCATGATCCCGAGCATGAACAGGTAGAACAGCACCGACTGCCCGCGGAAGCGCATGGTGCCGAACGCGTACCCGCTCATGATCGACAACAGCACGCTGACGACCACGACGAACGCCGACACCAGCAGGCTGGTCCGCAGGTACGTCCCGAACCGGCCCACCTCCCACGCCGCCGCGAAGTTCCCGAGCCCGGCCGTGCCGCCGCTGTCGGCGGGCCCGAGCGCGGCCGACAGGATGGTCACGATGGGGAAGAGCGCGAACGCGGCGAACACCGACAGGATGACGTAGTTGGCCACCCGCTCCCCCCGCGAGATCACGCGATCCTCCTGTCCGCGAACCGGTTGATCCCGAACGAGATCACGAAGATCACGACGGTCAGCGTGACACCGATCGCCGCCGCCGAGCCGACCTGGCCGAGCCCGAAGGCCCGGTGGTAGACCTCGTACGACGGCACCGAGGTCGAGTCGCCCGGCCCGCCCCGCGTCGTGATGTACACGAGGTCGAACGTCCGCAACGCGGCGATGACCGTGAGCGTGAGGGCGACCGCGATCTCCCCGCGCACCGACGGCAGCGTGACCGCGAAGAACTCCCGCACCGCGCCGGCCCCGTCGAGCCGCGCCGCCTCGTACAACTCCCCGGGGATGCGGCTCATCCCGGCCAGCAGCAGCACGGTCACCAGGCCGGTCTCGAACCACGTGCCGACCACGCCGACCGCCGGCAGCGCGAACGTGTAGTCGCCCAGCCAGCCCCGCGTCAGCGAGTCCAGCCCGAGCGCGCCGAGCAGCGTGTTGAGCGTGCCGTCGGGGGCGTACACGCGCCGCCACGCCACGGCCACCACGACCATGGCGACCACCTGCGGCAGGAACACCACGGTGCGGAAGAACCCCAGCCCGCGCACCTTGGCGTGGTTGAGTATCGCGGCCAGGCCCAGCCCGATCACCAGCGGCCCCACCGCGAAGAACACGATGAGGACCAGCGCGTGACCGAAGGCGGCCCGCAACCCTTCGTCGGCGACGATCGCGGCGTAGTTGTCCAGGCCGACCCACCTGCCCAGAGACAGGCCGTCCCAGTCGTACAACGAGATCTGCACCGCGCGGCCGATCGGGTAGAGCAGGAACGCCGCGTACACGGCGAAGGCCGGCAGCAGGTACAGGTAGGCGACGCGGCGCGGCTCCCCGGGGGGCCGGGCCGCCGTCATCCGTTGCGTCATCCGTTGCTCTCGGCGAAGGTCTTGTAGTCCTTCTCCAGCGTGGCCAGGAACTCCTGCGGCGTCGCCTTCTCGGCCAGCAGGTCCTGCAGCGCCGCGCCCAGGGTGTCGGCGAACGTCGGAGTGGCGTAGTCCAGGTACGGCACCAGCCCGTTCTTCGCGGTCACGGTCCCGAACGCGGTGAAGACGTCCTGCTGCGGCCCCTTGGCCACGCTCTGCTGCCCGGTCTCGGCGACCGGCAGATTTCCGGTCGCGGTGAGCACTTTCATGGCGTCGGCGCTGGTGATGAAGTTGATGTACGCCGCCGCCGCGTCCGGGTTGGGGCTCTTGGCGGTGATCGCGAACGGCAGCCCGGTGCCGCCCGTCGCGACCGGCGGTGCGTCGGCCGTGACGCCCGGCGGCAGCATGAACCCGAGGTCGTCACCCAGCGCCTTCTGCAGGTCGGCGAGGAGCCAGGTGCCCGCGATCATGAAGACGCCCTGGCCCTTGCCGAACGCCTGCCACGCCGGGTCGTACCCCTGGCCGTTGAAGCCCTTGGCGAAGTAGCCCTTGTCGACCCAGCCGACGAGTTGCTCGGCGGTGGCGGTGTTCTCGGGCGTGTTCCACGTGGCGCCCTTGCGGCCGAAGCCGAGCGTGCCGATCTGGTCCGGCGGGACGTGGCGGCTCTGCACGGTGCCGAACACGTGGATGGCCGGCCACTTGTCCAGGTTGCCGAGTTGCAGCGGCACCTCGCCACCGGCCTTGGCCGTGGCCAGCGAGGTCTCGAAGTCGGCCCACGTCTTCGGCGGCTGCAGGCCGAGCTTGGTGAGCTTGGCGCGGTTGTAGAAGACGCCGACGACCTCGCCGACCTGCGGCAGGCCGTACAGGTTGCCCTCGCCGAAGAGCTTGCCGTCGGCGCTGTAGCGCGAGTACCGCAGCACCGACTCCGGGTAACGCCGCTTCCACCCGTAGACGTCGGCGTAGGCGTCCAGCGGCCGCAACTGGCCGGCCTTGACGAACGCGCCCATCGAGGAGCGGCCGTTGTTGGCCTCCACCACGTCCGGCGGTTCGTTGCCGCTCAAGGCCAGGCGCAGGGTGGTGTTGAGGTCGTCGAAGGAGCGGGACACCCGGTTCAGCTTGATGTTGGGGTATTTGGCCTGGAAGGCGTCGTTGAGCTGCTTCATCTGGGCCGCCTGCCCGCCGCGCACCTCCTGGTCCCAGACGGTGAGCGTGACGTTGCCGAGCGCGGCGGCGTCGGTGCGGACCGCGCTCGGTGGCGCGGACGTCGGTGTGGGCGGGGCCGAGGAGCCTGGCGCGCACGAGGTCAGGACCAGCACGCCTGCGGCGAGCACGGCGAGTCGCATCGGGGGGGTCATGGTGTTACTCCTTCTGCGCAGGCACGCGAGGCGCGTCCGGGTCCTCGCCTTCGGCAGGGGGCGTCTGGGGGGCCATGCCGACGTCGGCGTAGCGGGCGATGGTGGCGACGGCGCGGCGCACCGCGCCGACCGGGACGGTGGGCACCAGCCGGTCGAGGAAGGCATAACGGCGGGCGAGCGAGCTGCCGTAGGCGCCGCTGTGCCGGGCCGCCTCCCGCACCTCGTGCCACCAGTCCGCGATGTCCCCCCAGCCCGGGGCGGCCAGCGACCCGCCGAACTGCTGCACCGCCAGCGCGGCGCACACCTCGGCGAACGCCAGCCGGTCGGACAGCGGCCAGCCGCACAGGGTGCCGAGCACGAACCCCGCCCCGAAGACGTCGCCCGCACCCGTCGGGTCGAGCGCCGTCACCCGCGGCGCGGGCACGAACGCCTCCTCACCCGTCGTCGAGTCGATCGCCATGGCGCCGTTGGCCCCGTCGGTCACCACGGCCACCGGCACGTGGTCGGCGATCGCGTACAACGCGTCGCGGGGCGTGTCGGTGCGGGTGTAGGCCATCGCCTCGGTCGCGTTCGGCAGGAACGCGTGGCACAGCGACAGCTGCTCCAGCACCGAGGACGGCCAGTGGCCCGACGGGTCCCAGCCCACGTCCGCGAAGATCAGCGCCCCGTCGCGGTGCGCCAGCTCGGCCCAGTTGCACGAGCTGCCGGGCGCGCCGAGCGGCTCCTCCGGGGAGAGCGTCACGATCACGGCCTTGGAGCAGGGCGGCTTGCCGATCATCTCGGACGTCGGCATGGGCGCGGGATGGCCGTGCGTCACCATGCTGCGGTCGCGGGCCACGGCCATGGAGACCGTCACCGGCGAGTGCCAGTGCTCGAAGCGCCGCGACCTGGACAGGTCGACCGACTCCTGCTCCTCCAGCGTGCGCCAGCAGAAGTCGCCGTAGTCGTCGTCGCCGAACGCCGCAGCGAGCGACGTGCGCAGCCCCAGCCGGCTGGTCGCGATGGCGAGGTTGGCGATGCCGCCGGGGCACGAGCCCATGCCCTCGGCCCAGATCTCCGTGCCGGCCGCGGGCATCGCGGGCAGGCCGGTGAAGATGATGTCCAGGAAGACCGTCCCGGCCAGGAACACGTCGAACTGCGGGCCCTCGGGGGTCCGCTCGTCGGCCAGAGGGTCGTACGCCTGGACAGACACGGGAATGGGTCCTCCTCGACACACCGAGATGTGCGCAATCTTGCACGTTTACTCGCACACTTCAAGTGCTGTTGCGCGTGTGTTTGGGCAAAGATGCTTACTTGTGCGTGAAATTGACTGATACACTCGCGCCGTGCTTCAGCGCCTCAGGCATGCCGAGATCATGCGCCGCGTCCGGTTCTCAGGCGCCACGAGCGTTCGCGATCTCGCCAGCCAGCTCGGCGTGAGCCCGTCGACCATCCGCAGAGATCTCGAGGTGCTCGACCGCGACGGGACGCTGCGGCGGGTCCGCGGCGGTGCCCTGGCCGGCGTGGACGCCGACGCCGATCGGCCCTTCGCCGCGGTCGAGGTGGTCGACGAGCAGGACAAGGAGACCGTGGCCGCGCGGGCCGCGCAGCTGGTCGCCGACGGGGACGTGATCCTGCTCGACATCGGGACGACCACGATGCGGCTGGCCAGGCGGCTGCGGGGCCGCCGCGTCACCGTGGTCACCTCCAGCCTCGCCGTGCTCGACGTGCTCCGCACCGACCCGGCGGTGGAGCTGCTGCTGCTCGGCGGCATGCTGCGCCGGACCTATCACTCGCTGATCGGGGTGCTGACCGAGGCGGCGCTGAGCCAGGTGGTCGCCGACCGCGTGTTCCTGGGCGCCAGCGGCGTGCGGCCGGACGGGCAGCTCGTCGACACCACGCTCGCCGAGGTGCCGCTCAAACGCGCGATGATCTCCGCGGCGCGGCAGGTGGTGCTGCTCGTGGACCGGCACAAGTTCCCCGGCACCGGCGCGCTGCGGGTGTGCGGGCCCGAGGACATCGACGTGATCGTGACGAACGAGGGCGCCGACGCGGCCACGCTGCGCAACTGCGCGGCCGCCGGCGCCGAGGTGCTGCTCACGTGAAGGGGTGCGGATGAGACTCGCCGTCCTCGGAGGCGGGGGCTTCCGAGTGCCGCTCGTGTACGGCGCGCTCCTGCGCGATCCGGCAAAACCGCGCGTCACAGAGGTGGTGCTGTACGACGTGTCGGCCGAGCGGCTGGAGGCCATGGAGAACGTGCTGCGCCAGCTCGCCGCCGGGCACGACGACCCGCCCGCCGTGCGCACCACCACCGAGCTGGACGCCGCGATCCGCGACGCGCACTTCGTCTTCTCGGCCATCCGCGTCGGCGGCCTGTCCGGGCGCACCGCGGACGAGCGGGTCGCCTTGGACCTGGGCCTGCTCGGCCAGGAGACGACAGGTCCCGGCGGCATCGCGTACGGCCTGCGCACCATCCCGGTCGCGGTCCACGTGGCCGAGCGGGTGGCCGCGCTCGCGCCCCGGGCCTGGGTCGTCAACTTCACCAACCCCGCCGGCATGATCACCGAGGCCATGCGGCGGGTGCTCGGCGACCGGGTGATCGGCATCTGCGACTCGCCGATCGGGCTGATCCGGCGGGCCGCCGCCGCGCTCGGGCTCGACCCGGCCCGCGTGTCGCCCGACTACGTCGGCCTCAACCACCTCGGCTGGCTGCGTGGCCTCGTCCACCAGGGCACCGACGTGCTGCCCGGCCTGCTCGCCGACGACGCGGCGCTGCGGCAGGTCGAGGAGGCCCGCATCTTCGGGCCCGAGTGGGTGCGCACGCTGGGAGCCCTGCCCAACGAATACCTCTACTACTACTACTTCACCCGCGAGGCCGTCGCCGCGATCTCCGGGCCGACCCGGGGCGAGTCCCTGCTGGGCCAGCAGGACGCCTTCTACGCGGCCGTGCGCGCCCGGCCCGGCGAGGCGCTCGCGGAGTGGCTCAGGGCACGCAGGCAGCGCGACGCCACCTACATGGCCGAGGCCCGCGACGCCACCGACGCCGGCGAGCGGGACGCCGCCGACCTGGAGGCGGGCGGGTACGAGGGCATCGCGCTGGCCCTCATGGCCGCCATCGCCCGCGGCGAGCCCGCCACCATGATCCTCAACGTGCGCAACGGCTCCGCGGTGCCCGGCCTGCCCGAGGACGCCGTCGTGGAGATCCCGTGCATGGTGACCGGCGCCGGCGTCCGGCCCCTGGCCACCCGCCCGCTCCCCGGCCGCTTCCTGGGCTTGGTCCAGCAGGTGAAGGCGGTGGAGCAGACGGCCATCGAGGCCGCGCTGACCGGCTCGTCGCATCTGGCGGTGGCGGCGTTCGCGCTGCACCCGCTGGTCGACTCGGTGACGACGGCCCGCCGGCTGCTCGACGGCTACCGCGTCCGCATCCCCGAACTCGCCGCCGTCTTCCCGCGCTGACCACCGTCTCAGGGCGCTGAAAGGCCGCGCCAGTCGCTGGGGGAGACTGGCGCGGCCGTCGCCGGGGGAACCATCCCATGCCCTGGAGGTGGCCGGCGAGATCAGGGGTTCAGTGGGCGAACTGCTCCTCTTCCGTCGAGCCCTTGAGCGCGGTGGTCGAGGAGTCGGGCGCCACGGCCGTGCTGACCAGGTCGAAGTAGCCGGTGCCGACCTCGCGCTGGTGGCGCGTCGCGGTGTAGCCGCGTGCCTCGGCGGCGAACTCGGCCTCCTGCAGCTCCACGTACGCCGTCATGCCGTCGGACGCGTATCCCTGGGCCAGGTCGTACATGCCGTAGTTCAGCGAGTGGAACCCGGCGAGCGTGATGAACTGGAACGTGTACCCCATGTGCCCGAGCTCCCGCTGGAACTTGGCGATCGTGGAGTCGTCCAGGTGCTTCTTCCAGTTGAACGACGGCGAGCAGTTGTAGGCGAGCATCTGGTCCGGGTACTCGGCCTTGATCGCCTCGGCGAACTCGCGCGCCACGTCCAGGTCGGGCGTGCCGGTCTCCATCCAGAGCAGGTCGGAGTACGGCGCGTAGGCCAGGCCGCGCGCGACGCACGCCTGGATGCCGTTCCTGACCCGGTAGAAGCCCTCCGCGGTGCGCTCGCCGGTGGTGAACTGCTGGTCGCGCGGGTCCACGTCACTGGTCAGGAGCGTCGCGGCCTGGGCGTCGGTCCGCGCGATGATCAGTGAGGGGACGCCGCAGACGTCGGCGGCGAGGCGGGCGGCGTTGAGCGTCTTGATGTGCTGGCCGGTCGGGATCAGCACCTTGCCGCCCAGGTGGCCGCACTTCTTCTCGGAGGCGAGCTGGTCCTCCCAGTGCACGCCCGCGGCGCCCGCCGCGATCATGCCCTTCATCAGCTCGAACGCGTTCAGCACGCCGCCGAACCCGGCCTCGGCGTCGGCCACGATCGGCGCCAGCCAGTGCGGCGCCTCAATGCCCTCCGACCAGGTGATCTGGTCGGCGCGCAGCAGCGCGTTGTTGATGCGGCGCACGACGGCGGGCACGGAGTTGGCCGGGTACAGGCTCTGGTCCGGGTACGTCTGCCCGCCCAGGTTCGCGTCCGCCGCGACCTGCCAGCCCGACAGGTAGATCGCCTTCAGGCCGGCCTGCACCTGCTGCACGGCCTGGTTGCCGGTCAGCGCGCCGAGGGCGTGGACGTAGTCCTCGGTGTGCAGGAGGTTCCACAGCCGCTCGGCGCCGAGCCGGGCCAGCGTGTGCTCCTCCTGGACGCTGCCGCGCAACCTGATCACGTCTTCCGCGCTGTAGGTGCGCTCGACGTCCTGCCAGCGAGGATCGTTCTCCCACTCGTCCCGCAGCTGCTCAGCAGCTCCCTTGAGGCGATCGATCATTGTTCACTCCTTGTGTCGTCCCCTGGGTGCTTACGCCGAGTCTTGTGCCCGGGAGAGGCCGCCTAACAGGCTGAACCGGTGAGAAGATTCGCGAAAATTCTCGATCTGTCCATTACTGGCCGGTATTTGAAGCAGAAGAAATTGCGAGTTTTACCGTTGGCCTAGACCAATCGCCTCCTTGCGGACGATGTGCCGTCGGAGGCTGGAAGATGGATCGAATTTCTGTCTAAGATCTGCTCATGGCGCCCTTGCTAGGTGAAGAACCGCTGTCTTTGACGCAAGAGCTGGATCTCATCGCGTTTGGCCAGCGCCTGCGCCACCTGCGCAAACAGCGCGGCATGACCCTGTCCGACCTGGGCTCGCGCGTCAGCAGGGCGCCGAGCCAGCTGTCGCTGCTGGAGAACGGCAAGCGCGAGCCCAAACTCTCGCTGCTCAAGGCGCTGGCGTCCGCGCTCGGCGTGCCGGTCGAGGAGCTGCTGCGCCGCCAGCCGCCCAACCGCCGCGCCCAGCTCGAGATCGCGCTGGAGGAGGCGCAGCGCGACCCCGTCTACGCCGGCCTCGGCCTGCCGCGGCTGAAGGTCTCCGCCCGCGTGCCCAACGACGTCCTGGAGCACATCCTCGGCCTGTACGGCGAGTTGCGCGCCCGGCAGACTCGCGGCACCGCCACCCCCGAGGAGGCCAGGGCGGCCAACGCCGAGCTGCGGCGCCGCCAGCGCGAGGTGGGCAACTACTTCCCCGACATCGAGCAGGCCGCCGCCAAGGCGCTCGACGCGGTCGGCTACCGTACCGGCGCATTGTCCCAGAGCACGATCCAGAGCCTGGTCACGCACTTCGGCTACACCGTGCACACCGCGCAGGACCTGCCCCGCTCCGTGCGCTCCATCACCGACCTGCGCAACCGCCGCATCTACGTCAAGCACGAGCAGCTCGGCATGCACACCCCGCGCACGATCCTGCTCCAGACGCTCGGCCATCTGGCGCTCGGCCACGACAAGCCGCGCGACTTCGCCGACTTCCTGCGCCAGCGCACCGAGGCCAACTACTTCGCCGCCGCCGTGCTCGTCCCCGAGCGGGCCGCCACGCTCTACCTGCAGGAGGCCAAGGCCGACCGGGCGCTGTCGGTGGAGGACCTGCGGGATGTCTTCGCGGTGTCCTACGAGATGGCCGCGCACCGCTTCACCAACCTCGCCACCCACCACCTGGGTCTCGTCTGCCACTTCGTGCGCAACGACGCCGGGGGCACCATCTACAAGGCGTACGAGAACGACGGCATCGAGTTCCCCGCCGACGAGCAGGGCGCCATCGAGGGGCAGCGGATGTGTCTGCAGTGGTCGGGGCGGCAGGTGTTCGCCTCGCCCGACCGGTTCTCCGTCTACTACCAGTACTCCGACTCGCCCACCGGGACCTATTTCTGCGTGGCGCACGTGGATCCGTCGCGGGAGCGGGACTTCGCCATCACGCTGGGGGTGCCGTACAAGGAGTCGCGGTGGTTCCGTGGCCGTGAGACCACCAGCCGCACCAAGTCCAACTGCCCCAGCGGCGACTGCTGCCGCCGGCCGCCCGCCGAGCTGGCCAATCGCTGGGAGGGGTACGCCTGGCCGTCGGCCCGCGCCAACTCCCACGTCCTGGCCGCGCTGCCGCCCGGATCGTTCCCCGGCGTGGACGAGGCGGACGTGTACACCTTCCTGGAGCGCCACACGGCCAGCACATAAGTTGCCAGCTGGCGGGAATTGGGAGGAGTTGGGGGACTCGGGGGGAGGTGTCGCATGCTTCCAGAAGTGTCCGGATGGTTGCGGCGCCGTACTTCGTCCGCCGGGGACTGGCCGGTCCGGGACCTGGTGGCCGCCAAAGGGGACACCATCGTCAGCGTGGTGCTCCCGGCCCGCGACGAACGAGAGACCATCGGCGAGATCGTCGGCGTCATCCGGCGCGAGCTGGACGGGCTCGTCGACGAGATCGTGGTCATCGACTCACGCTCCTGCGACGACACCGCGCGGGTGGCCGCGCGCGCCGGAGCCCGGGTGCACGCCCAGGACGAGATCCTGCCGGAGCTCGAACCGCTGGACGGCAAGGGCGAGGCCCTGTGGAAGTCACTCGCCGTCACCAGCGGTGACGCCCTGGTGTTCGTCGACGCCGACATCAGGGGATTCCGCTCCTCACTGATCTGCGGGGTGCTCGGCCCACTACTCGCCGATCCCACCGTCGGCTACGTCAAGGGCTGCTACGACCGCCCGCTGAACGGCGCGCCGAACGGTGGCGGCCGGGTCACCGAGCTGGTCGCGCGCCCGCTCATCAACCTGCACTGGCCGCAGCTGGCCGGTTTCGTGCAGCCGCTGGCCGGCGAGTACGCCGGCCGCCGCTCCGCCCTCGAACGTGTGCCGTTCCTCACCGGATACGGCGTCGAGCTCGGTCTCCTCATCGACCTGCTCGACCTGGCCGGGCTGGACGCGTTCGCCCAGGTGGACCTGGGCTCGCGGGAGCACGCACCGCAGTCGACCGAGGCGCTCGGCGGCATGGCGTCCCAGATCATGCTGGCCGCGTGGTCGCGCCTGCAACGTCAAGGCAAAATCCAGGCGTTCCATGAACCATCCGTCCGCCTGGCCCAGTTCCGGCGCGGCTCGGCCGGGCACGACATCCTCAACCGCGACATCCAGATCTCGGAACGTCCACCCATGATCACCGTACCCGGCTGATGCGGTCCAGCGGCGATTCCAATGCCGCCTCCAACCCCTCCCCGCATGCTGGAGGTCCGGCAGGGAGGAGCATTCGTCATGGTCACCACGGATCTTCTGACGGCGGCTCGCGCGGAGGCGCTGTTCGGCAGCGAGTTGCCTACCGGCTCGGCACCGAGCGACGCCGAGGTCGCCGCCGCCATCCGCCGCGCCGTACGCCGGCACGGCGGTACGCGCGGCTGCGCGGTCGTGCTCGCCGGCGAGTACGGCGAGCACCCGGAGACGGCCGCGCCCCGCATGCGCTGGGCGCTCGGCGTGGTCCGGGGCGCTTACCCGCGACGCCCCAAAAGGGGCATTCCGGCGGAGGCTACCGACCGGTAAGGTGTTACCAGCGGTAACGGTGGCCGATTTCTAGGAGTGCAGCGCATGAGCGGGTTCTGCCCGGAGCTCAGTGACGACGTGATCGAGGTCCGCGACTGGGTGCACGAGTTCGCCCGCGACGTGATCCGCCCCGCGGGCGCCGAATGGGACGAACGCGAAGAGACCCCGTGGCCGATCATCCAGGAAGCCGCCAAGATCGGCCTGTACTCGCTCGACTTCTTCGCCACCCAGTGGTTCGAGGAGAGCGGGCTGGGGCTGTCCGTGGCGTTCGAGGAGATCTTCTGGGGCGACGCGGGCATCGGCCTGTCCATCGTCGGCACCGGCCTCGCCGCCGCCGCCCTGTCGTCGAACGGCACACCCGAGCAGATGGGGGAGTGGCTCCCGCAGATGTTCGGCTCCGAGAACGACGTCAAGCTGGGCGCCTTCTGTGCCTCCGAACCCGACGCCGGCTCCGACATCGGCTCGATCCGCACCCGCGCCGTCCAGGACAGAGGCGACTGGGTGCTGAACGGCGTCAAGACCTGGGCCACGAACGGCGGCATCGCCGACGTCCACGTGGTCCTCGCCTCAGTAGAGCCATCCCTCGGCACGCGTGGCCAGGCCACGTTCGTCATCCCGCCGGGCACACCCGGCCTGTCCATGGGGCAGAAGTTCCGCAAGCACGGCATCCGCGCCTCGCACACGGCCGAGGTGATCCTGGACAACGTCCGCGTCCCCGGCTCCTGCCTGCTCGGCGGCAAGGAGAAGCTCGACGCGCGGCTGGCCCGCGTACGCAACGGCGAACGAGCCGGCGGCCAGGCCGCCATGCGGACGTTCGAGACCACCCGCCCGTCCGTCGCCGCCATGGCCGTGGGCATCGCCCGGGCGGCCTTCGAGTACGCCAGGGACTACGCCAGCGAACGTGAGCAGTTCGGCCGAAAGATCGGCGAGAACCAGGCCATCGCCTTCCTCCTCGCCGACATGGCCACTCGCGTGGACGTCGCCCGCCTGCTGACCTGGCGGGCCGCCTGGATGGCCCGCAACGGCCGCCAGTTCGAGCAGGCGGAGGGATCGATGTCGAAGCTGGTGGCGGGGGAGACGGCGGTGTGGGTGACGGAGCAGGCGATCCAGATCCTGGGCGGGGCGGGGTATACGAGGGAGCATCCGGTGGAGCGTTTCCACCGTGACGCCAAGATCTTCACCATCTTCGAGGGCACGAGCGAGATCCAGCGGCTGATCATCGGCCGGGCGGTCACCGGCCTGCAGGTTCGCTGAAGATGTCCGATCTCCGAAGCATGCTTTTGGAGATCGATCAGCGCCCTGTTCCGTCGCTGTTCCGTTTCCGTCGCTGTTCCGTCAGAGTGAGCGTGCGGTTGCGGAAGAAGATCGTTTGACGTGCCGCCTCCGATGGAGGCGACGGAGCGGGCCTCATAGGCGCGTCGGCCGGGAGACGACTGGCCGCTCCTGAAATGGGGCGGGTCACATCCCGCGCACCGCGGCGATGGTGAACGGAATCCGCGGACGGCCCTCGCCGCCCAAGGGGCCGCCCTTGTCGAACTGGGAGCGCACGACGTAGAGCGTGCCGTGCCGGCGTACCAGCGTGGTGGGCAGTTCCAGGGCGGTGTCGGTCAGCCGTCGCTCGACGCCTGCCGACGCGCCGTCGCGGGCGACGTGCCACCGGCTGATGGCGTTGTCGGTGTTGTGGACCACCCACAGTGTGCCCTGCCGCAGTTCCAGCCCGTCGGCGTGGAGCATGTCGCCGCCGCGCAGCGCGACCCGCCGGACGGCCCCGGAGGCGATGTCGAGACGGAAGAGATCGCCTCCGACCATGTCCGCGGTCAGCAGGAACCGGCCGGACGGGTCGGCGACGATGCCGTTGAGCGAGAAGCCGCCGTCCGCGCGCGGGTCGAGTGCGCCCTTCAGATCGACGTACGGGACGAGCGTGGCGATCCCGCCCTTGGCCTCCTCGAACTGCTCGGACGTGACCCGGTAGACCACGGCGCGCAGGCTGTCGGTGAGGTACACGTCGCCGTCGGGCGCGATGGCCAGGTCGTTGACGAACCTTGGAGCGCTCCCGGGGACGTCGAAGCGAGCCAGCAGCTCACGGCTGCGCAGGTCGTACACGAAGACCCCGCTGGTGGAGTCGGTCACCCAGAGCCGCCCCTCCCGGTCGGCCTCCAGCCCATTGGCGGTGTCGCGCCCGTCGGCGCCGGCCGGCAGGAACGTCTCGGCCACCCGCCGGCCGGGGGTCATCTTGAAGACGGCGCCGTTGGCGTACGAGCCCGCGTAGAGGTCGCCAGTGCGTGGGTCGGCGGTGATGCCCTCCGGATAGACCCGGTCACCCGGTAGCTCGTGCGCGGTGGAAACCCGGGCGCCGGCCGCCTGCGCGGGGGCGCAGATCACGGTGAGCGCGGCGGCGAGCGCCGTGCCGGCGGTGACGAGCGATGTGCGGAACGACGACACGAATCCTCCAACTGTTAGTGCCTTATGCATTCGATGCGTACGAGCAATAGTTAGAGCTCTAATGTTCGTCAAGGCCGTTTCGTGCGGATCGCTATCATGCAGAGATGACGTCCATGCCCCTCTCCGAGCGCCTGGGAGCCCACGTCAAGCGCACGGAGCAAGCGCTCAACGCGGCCAAGAACGCCGTGCTCAAGCCCGCAGGGCTGACCGTGCCGCAGTACGCCGCGCTGCTCCGTCTCGAGGAGAATCCCGGCATCTCGGCTGCCGCGCTGGCCAGGGCATGCGGGGTGACCCCGCCGACCATGAACACCGTGCTGAAGAACCTCCAGGAGCTCGGCCTGATCGAGCGGACCCGGCACGAGTGGCACAAGAACATCCTGGAGACCCGGCTCACCGCGAAGGGCGAGCAGGCTATGGCCGCCGCGGACGCCCGGGCCGTACGCCTCGAACGCGCACTCGCCGCCCAGTTCACCGACGAGGAGCGGAAGACGCTGGTCGACCTGCTGGCCCGCTGCGTCGACTTCCTCGAATCACCCCGATCCGACTGACCCGAGGCAGGCCATCCTTGAGGGGTGCGCACGACCGATCTTCTCCGTGTCCTGTACGCCCGCCGCCCCTGGACACGGCTCTCGATCGTTTTGACATCACCCTGCCCGCTGCCCCGCGGTAGGCGGCTGAGCGGGTCACCCGCCGGACGTGCGCCTGCCGGAATCACATCCGACCAGTTTCACATGCTAGAGGCGCTGGGGTCTCGTGGTTGTCGGCCCACCCGGCGGCCCTCCACGGCCGTGTCGGTGACTCTGAAGAAGTGCCGGCCTCCCGCATCACGGTCCGCGAGGTCCTCGGCTCCCCGTGCACATCCAGCCGGGAGTGTCGCTTTACGTGTCGGCACATTCCATGCAACCATGGTTTCGGTAACGGTGGTTGCAGGATGGAGGCTGGAGTGGCGGGGACGGCGGGGCAGTGGGTGCTGCTGGCGTACCGGATTCCGCGCCAGCCGTCGACGTTGCGGATCACGATCTGGCGCAAGCTGGACCGGCTCGGCGTGGCGCGGTTGGGGGACGGGCTGGTGGCGTTGCCCGCCGACGCCCGTACCCGCGAGCAATTGGAGTGGATCGCCGAGGAGATCGTCGAGATGGAGGGCACGGCCACGGTGTGGCTGGCCGTCGCCGGCAGCATGGCGCAGGAGAAGGCCATCGCGGAGGAGATGCGGCGCGCGCGGGCGGCCGAGTACCGTGCGGTGATCGTGCAGGCCGAGGCAGCGGCGTCGGCGCGGCCGGGTGAGCGCAGCCGGACGGTGAAGCGGCTGCAGAGCGAGTTGCGCAGGATCGGGCGGCGCGACTACTTCCCGCCCGCGGAGAAGGAGACGGCGCAGCGGGCCGTGCGCGCATTGGCCGAGGCCGTCGTCGCGGAGGGCACTCGATGAAGTGGGCCACGCGAGCGGGGGTGCACATCGACCGGGCCGCGTGTGCCTGGCTGATCCGGCGGCACATCGATCCTGAGCCTGAGTTCGTGTTCGTCGACGATCCCGCACGGGTGCCCGCCGACGCGACCCCGTTCGACATGCGCGGGGCCGAGCTGTCCCACCACGGTCACGACTGCAGCTTCGAGACCATTCTGCGCCGCTACGAGCTCGACGATCCGGTGTTGTGGAAGCTCGCTGAGATCGTGCACGAGGCCGACATCGACGACGAACGGTTCGACGCGCCCGAGGCACGCGGCGTGGACGTGATCCTGCGCGGGCTGTCGATGATCTGCGACGACGCGCGCGTGCTGGAGATCACCACGCCGGTCTTCGACGGCCTGTACGAGTTCCACCGGCGGGCGCTGCTGCTGGGGCGGGAACCGGCATGACGTCCGACAGCGCGGGCGTCGTCGGACTGGTGCTGACGTCACAGGCGCTGCGCGGTCTCGGGTACGGGGTCGCCGCCGTCCAGCTGGGCGTGATCCTGCGGCTCGACGGTCTCACGTCTGGTGAGGTGGGGCTGATGCTGGCGGCCGTCCTGGTCGGCACGCTGGTCTCCAGCCTGGCCCTGGCGAGGTGGGGTGATCGGGTCGGCCGCCGCCGCGCGTATGCCGCCCTCTACGGCGCCCTGGTGTGCTCCGGGACCGTCATCGCGCTCGGGGCGCCGCCGTGGCTGCTGGCGGTGGTGGCGATGAGCGGCGCGCTGTCGGTCGAGGTGATCGAGTCGGGTCCGTTCACCACGCTGGAGCAGGTCATGCTGGCCAGCACCGGGCGTCCGCGGCGCGAGCTGGTTCGGGGTTTCGGTCTGTACAACGCGGTCGCCGCCGGCGCCGGGACGGCCGGGGCGCTGCTCGGGGCGCTGCCGGCGGACCGGCGGCTGCTCGGCGGCGTCCTGGCGACTGTGGGAACGGCCGGCTTGGTTCTGGCCACTCGGCTGCCTGCCGGTGTGGAGGTGCCCGCCGTGCTGCCGGGCCTGCCGCGGACCCGGATGCTGGCCCGCTCCCGTGGTCCGGTGGCCCGGCTGGCCGGGCTGTTCGCCGTGGACAGCCTGGCTGGGGGCTTCGTGGTGCAGGCCTACATCGGCTACTGGCTGAGCCTGCGTTATGGGGCCACCACGCAGACCATCGGTGTCACCTTCGCCGCGCTCGGGGTGCTGCAGACGGCTTCCCTGCTGGCCGCGCCGGTGGTGGCGACGCGGGTCGGGCTGCTGCGCACGATGGTGTTCACCCATCTGCCGGCCAACCTGCTGCTGGCCGCCCTCCCGTTCGCGCCCGGCCTCCCAGGGGCGATCGTGCTGCTGATGGCGCGGGCGTGCCTGTCGCAGATGGACGTGCCCACCCGGCAGGCGTACGTGATGGCACTGGTTCCCGAGGAGGAGCGGACCGCGGCCGCGGCCGTCACCAATACCGCCCGCTACCTGACCCGACCGGCCGGACCCGCCCTGGCCGGACTGATCCTGCCCTTCGGCCTGGCGCTCCCGTTCGTGATCGCCGGGGTCGCCAAGACCGCCTATGACCTGACCCTGTGGCGGATCTTCCGATCCGTCCGCCTGCCCGCCGAGCAGCGTTCCCCCTGATGAGGTTCGACATGACCACCGAAGTGACCCGCGATGTGATCCCGTTCAGGGAGGCCGTGCGAGCCTGGTTCCTGATTTCGCTGCAGACGTTCGGCGGCCCGGCCGGGCAGATCGCCGTCATGCAGCGCACCCTGGTGGAGGAGAGACGCTGGATCGGCCAGCAGCGCTTCAACCACGCGCTCAACTACTGCATGCTCTTGCCGGGGCCGGAGGCCCAGCAGCTCGCCATCTACGTCGGCTGGCTGCTCAACGGCACCCGCGGCGGGCTGGTGGCCGGGACCTTGTTCGTGCTGCCGGGCATGCTGGCGCTGCTGATCCTGTCGGCCGTCTACATCCTGTGGCAGGACACCACGGTGGTGACGGCGTTGTTCGCCGGGATCGGCCCGGCCGTGCTGGCCATCGTCGCGCAGGCCGTCATCCGAGTGGCGAAGCGCTCGCTCAGCCACCCCTTCTTCGTCGCCCTCGCTGTGGCCGCCTTCGCCGCGCTGGCTCTGTTCGGCGTGCCGTTCCCCATCGTCGTCGCCACCGCGGCCTTCATCGGATGGCTGGTCCATCGCCTGGCTCCGCACGTCTTCAAGACCGGCAACGGGCACGGCGGTGACGGCGGCCCCGCGCCGCTGATCCCGGACGACACCCTGCACCATGCCCAGCCGAGCCGGCGCTCGACCGGCAAGATCCTGGCCGTGGGGCTGGTCGCCTGGTGGCTGCCCGTGGCCGCGGTGGCCCTCTTCCTCGGTACGGACAGCGTGTTCACCACCCAGGGGTTGTTCTTCTCCGGCACCGCCCTGGTCACCTTCGGCGGCGCCTACGCGGTGCTGGCGTTCGTCGCCCAGCGGGCCGTAGAGGTCTACGGCTGGCTGAGCCCGGGGGAGATGGTCCGCGGTCTGGCATTGGCCGAGACCACGCCGGGCCCGCTCATCATGGTGGTGCAGTTCGTCGCCTTCCTCGGCGCCTACCGAGACCCCGGCGTCCTGACCCCGTGGGCCGGGGCGCTGCTGGGGGCGCTGCTGACGACCTGGGTCACGTTCGTGCCGTGTTTCCTGTTCATCTTCCTCGGTGCACCGTACGTCGAGCGGCTGCGGCACAACACCGCCATCAGCGCGGCGCTGACCGGCATCACCGCCTCGGTGGTTGGCGTCATCGCCAATCTGGCGGTCTACTTCGCCGAGCACACCCTGTTCGGCGAGGTCTTCACGTGGGCGTGGGGGCCGTTCACCATGCAGCTCCCCGAGCTCGGCACGGTGAACCCCGTCGCACTGACCATCACCGTGGCCGCGCTGGTCATGACCTTCGCGATGAAGTGGCCGATGCTCCGGATCCTGGGCATCTGCGCCGCGCTCGGCATCGGCACGGTGCTGCTGCCCTGGTAGCCGGGGATCAGACCGAGCAGCAGGCCACCGTGCCGGCCAGCAGATTGACTGCCTCGGGCATCGTGAAACTTTGCCACAAAGTCCAGAAATGCGAGACTCGCTAGGCTGCGACGATGGAACGTGCAACCGACGTGCCCGGGAATGTTGCGGCAATGCATCCTGCCTGGGTTTCGACCGCAACCCAGCCTGCAGATCCGACGGCCCAGGTGAATGACTACGACAGCTTCGCCGAGGCGTACTCGGCGGAGACCGAGAACAGCCTCATCAACGCGTATATTGCGCGGCCCGCGATCATCGCCCTCGCCGGAGACGTGACCGGCCGCCGGATCCTGGACGCCGGCTGTGGCTCAGGTCCC
The DNA here is from genome assembly GCF_005889735.1 of Nonomuraea turkmeniaca. Taxonomy (GTDB): domain Bacteria; phylum Actinomycetota; class Actinomycetes; order Streptosporangiales; family Streptosporangiaceae; genus Nonomuraea; species Nonomuraea turkmeniaca. Next base: position 7,370 of record NZ_VCKY01000107.1, on the reverse strand, counting down.
CTGTCGGCTCAACTACGCGAGCGCGGTGCCGTCGTCACCGGCATCGACGCCAGCGCCGGGATGCTGGCGGTGGCCAGGCGGCGGCTCGGTGACGACGCGGACCTGCACGTGGTCGACGTGCGTGATCCGCTGCCGTTCGCCGACGGCGCGTTCGACGACGTGGTCGCGTCGCTGGTGCTGCACTACCTGGAGGACTGGGGGCCGACGCTGGCCGAGATGCGGCGCGTGCTCAGGCCCGGCGGCCGGCTGATCGCGTCGGTGCATCACCCGTTCGTGGACTACCTGATCCAGGATCCTCGGCCCAGCTATCGCGCGACCACCAGCTATACCGACGAATGGACGTTCAACGGGCAGTCCTTCCCGATGACCTTCTGGCGCAGGCCGTTGCAGGCGATGACTGATGCCTTCGCCGCCGCGGGCTTCCGCCTTGCTGTCATCAGCGAGCCGAAGACCGACCCGGCCGCCCGTGAGTTGTTCCCCGACGACTTCGATGAGTTTTCGAACAAGCTCAGCTTCCTGTGCTTCGTCGTCGAGGTACCGCCGTCGGCTGCGGGCTCGGACGGCTAGCTGGCCACGCCAAAAGAGTGAGCACCTCACTCCTGGTTCGATGGCGACAACCGACGGACCGGCATCCGTCCGCTGGAGGATGGCCGATGCGTTCCGCTTCCCGCTTCGGCCTCGTCCTGCTGACGTTCTACGGACGTGCCGCGCGGACGTAGTACAGCAAGTACGGTAGGTCGCCCTCGGACTCCACCGCGAACCCGGCATCAGGAATCATGGTGCCGAGAAGGTCACGGGGGTCATGCCGCATGGCGGGCCCGGAGAGCAGACCGACGATATGCCGCGCCAGTTGGTTGGCCGGCGGCCGGAACTCGGCAATGACCAGCCGTCCGCCCGGCCTCAGCACCCGGAACATCTGCCTCAGGGCCTGGGGCCGGGCCTCGGCGGGCATGTGGTGCACGGCGAGGCTGGAGACGACCAGGTCGAACGACCCATCAGGGAACGGCAGCTCCTGCCCTGTGCCGACGACGTAGGTGCAGTTGCCCGGCGCATGCCGGGTGGCGTGGTCGATCATCGCGGGGGAGGGGTCGAGGCCGGTGACGTGGCCGCTGGGGGCGACGACCGGGGCGAGGATCCGGGTGAGGTAGCCGGTACCGCAGCCGACGTCCAGTACACGGTCTCCGGCGCGCGGGCGGGCGGTGGCGGCCAGGCGGGTGAAGGCGGCGCGGCGGCCGCCGAGGAAGCCGATCGAGGCGAAGATCTCGTATGCCCGTGGATGATCGATGGTGCCGCCTTCGTCGGCGTGCTCTTCGTGGTTGTGCAGCAGCTTTCCGAGACCCATTGGTCTAGCTTCCCGATGCCCGGACAATGTGTTCAGTTATGAATACTGCGTTCATACTGGTGGAGGGTCAACGAGCAGATCGGCCGTGGTGTCCAGTACCGACCAGAAGGCGGGGAAGTGTCCGGAGATCGGCAGGTCCAGCGCACGCGGCGGCTGATCCAGGAGGCTCTCGTGGAGCTGGTCCTGGAGAAGAGCTATGACGCGGTGACCGTCACGGACATCATCAACCGCGCGGATGTGGGCCGATCCACGTTCTACACGCACTTCACCGACAAGCAGGACGTGCTGTTCAGCAACCTCGACGAGCTCGCCTTCCTCCACCCCGTACCCGCTACCCCGTCCGGGGACCTGTTCGCGTTCAGCCTGCCGATGTTCGAGCACATGCGCGAGCAACGGCGGCTCGTACGTGCGCTGATGGGGCGGCGCAGTAGTGGGCTGGTACAGACGCGAGGCGAGCACCTGCTCGCCGCCATCGTCAGGGACGAGCTGGTCGCGGCCGGTGCGCGGGCCTCGTCCTCGCTCGACCTGCTGGTGGTCTGCGTGGTGGGGGCGTTCATGGGGCTGGTGCGGGCGTGGGTGGACGGCGAGACCAGCGCGTCACCCGCTGAGCTGGATACCGCCTTCCGCGTGGCCGTCGAGCCGGGCGTGCGGGCGGTGCTGGGTCAGGAGTAGCTGAGCACGAGGGGCACCACGAGGAAGGCGAGGGCGGCAGTCCAGAACGCGCCCGCACCGGTGCCACCGGCGAACGAGCCGAACACGGCGACAAGGCCGGGGACCACGGGCTGGGCGACGCCCCAGGAGGAGCCCTGGAAGGCGAACCAGCGCGGCCGTTCGGGTTCGGGAGCCGCGTCGGCCACCAGGGCCTGCCAGCGGCCGAGCAGCAGGCCGTTGATGGCGGTGGACGCCAGATAGGCTGCTGCGGTCGGCCAGGTCCGGTCTGTGATGGCCATGGCCAAGGCGAGCAGGCCGAGCAGTGCGGCGCCGGCGCCCAGCACGATCCCGTGCCCGCGGCTCGCGAGCTGCCGTCCGCCCATCCACAGGGCGAGCGGGCTGAGCAGGGCCGCGCCGGCGAGGGTGAGTCCGGGAGCCCAGGCGGGCGCGCCGCGTTCGAGCAGGGCCAGGGGAAGGAACATCATCACGGCCAGGGAGCCGATCGCGAACACGGTGCTCGCCAGCGTCAGCCGGAGCAACGGCAGGGGAGGACGCCAGCGGCGTCTTGGGTTGGCGTCTCGTTGTGCTCCTGGGGGCAGGAAACGCAGGGCGATGCCGGCCGCCGCCAGGCAGGTGACGGCATCTGCGATCACCAGCCAGCGTGCCCCCAGCGGCAACAGGACTGCGGCGAGCAGGCCGGCCACCGCCCCGGCCGCTGACAGGGAGACGCCGAGCAGGGCATACACCTGCTGCCTTCGTGCTCCTGTGGCAAGCCGGGCGAGGAACTCCTGGGTGGCAGGTTCGTACAGTTCGAACGCCAGCCCCACCAGGACGACGGCGCCCAGCACGTACGGCGGCGTCCGTGCGGCGGCGAGAAGAAGCAAAGACAGCCCCGTCAACCCCAGGCCGAGGGAAAGCACGGTTCGCGGCGGCAGCCGGTCCAACAGGAGAGCTCCCGCCCAGCGGGAAATGAGAGCCGCGACCCCGAAGGCGGCCAGGGCCGCCGGCGCCAACTCCGGACCGGTGAGGACCGCGAGGAAAGCCAGGGCGTAGGAGCCGAGCTGATTGAGCACGCGGATCCACAGCAGGGTCCTCGCCTCGGCCGGGATCGACTCCCGCCGTCTCTTGCCCATGAACACCGACGCAGGCTACTGGCTCACTCCGACAGAAAAGCGCAGATGGGCGCGCTTCGCCGGGCGGCCGGGAAGCGGGAGCCGGAGGTGGGCGGCACTGCTCGACCAGCTCCGCCGCAGCGAATCGATCCACTTCGACAGCGGCAGCCTGATCACCCTCGACCGCTGGAGCCACCAGCGCGTCGTCCTGCTGGGTGATGCCGCCTGGCTGATGCCGATCTACGCAGGCTACGGTGCCTCGCTCGCCATAGGGGCGGCCGACCGCTTGGGCACCGCGCTCATCGAGGCCCAAGGTGTCATTCCCGCGGCCCTCCAGACGTGGGAGACCGCCCTGCGTCCCGAAGCAGGCAGAAGGTCGGCCGGCGAAACGCACGCATACAGATCCCGCGCAGCCCATTCCACCTCTTGCTTCGCGACCTGCCGGTACGCCTCGCGACCTCCGCGCCAGCAGCGCACGTGCGCCGGCTCCGCGCGGCGTGACCGGTCAGTCCGACTGAGCCGTCAGGGCAGGTCTGCTGGTGGGTGGCGGGCGCCAGTGCGCCCGGTTACGTGGTGCGGAGTTCCTAACGTGTGCTCACTCTGGTCGTGGACGGTCTTCGCTGCGGCGTGGGCGGTTGATGCCGCTCTCGTAGGCGAAGATCACCGCTTGGACCCGGTCGCGCAGGCCCAGCTTCATCAGGATGCGCTTGACGTGGGTCCGGATCGTCGACTCCTCGACGACGAGCACGGCCGCGATCTCGCGGTTGGACAGGCCGCGGGCGAGCAGTTCGAGCGTCTCCCGTTCGCGGGGTGTGAGCGCCTCCAGCTTGGCCTGGCCGGCGAGATCGGGAGCGGGCTGCTGGGCCAGGCGTGTGATCACGCGGCGGGTGACCGACGGCGACAGCAACGAGTCGCCGGCGGCGACAGCGTGTACGGCCGCGATCAGGTCCTCGGGACGGGCGCGTTTGAGCAGGAATCCGGAGGCGCCGGCGCGCAGGGCGCCGAAGATGTAGTCGTCCTGCTCGAACGTCGTCAGGATGAGGATCTTCACCTCTGGGGCGGTCTGGGAGAGTCGCCGGGTGGCGGCGATCCCGTCGAGGTCCGGCATGCGTACGTCCATGAGGACGACCTCGGGCGCGAGCAGGCGCGCCTTTTCGACGGCTTCCCGCCCGGTCGCCGCCTGTCCGGCGATCTCGATTCCGGGGTCGGCGGTGAGCAGCTCGATCAGCCCGGCCCGCATCAGGTGGTCGTCATCGGCGATCAGGACGCGGGTCATGCCGGCAGGCTCCCATAGGGAAGCCGGGCGTGGACCCGGAAGACGCTGTCCGCCCGTCCCGCGTCGAGGCTGCCGCCGGCCAGGGCGGCGCGCTCGCGCATGCCGATCAGCCCGTGCCCGCCGTCTCGCGGGGGCGTGCCGGCGCGCGTGGGGTTCGTGACGGTGAGCTCGAATTCGGTGCCGGTGTAGTCGAGTTCGATGCGTGTGTTTCCGGTGCCGTGGCGGGCGGCGTTGGCGAGTGCCTGCTGGAGGATGCGGTAGGCGGCCTGGTCGGCGACGCTGCCGAGCGGCTGGGGCGAGCCCTTGATGTCGAGCTCCGCTCGCAGCCCTGCCGCGGTGTGGTGGGCGATCAAGGAGTCGAATGAGGCCAGGCCCAGCGGGGTGGCCGTGTCCGGTTCGTCCTCACGCAGGGAGGCGACGAGCTGGTCGATCTCCGCGACCGTATGCCTGGCCAGGTCTTCGACCGCCTGCAAGGCCTGGAGCGAGTGGTCGCCGTCCGTGTGGTGGCGCAGCCGGGCGGCGCCGGCGCGGACGGCGATGAGGCTGATCGCGTGTCCGGCCGAATCGTGCAGGTCGCGGGCGATGCGGGCGCGTTCCTCCACGACGGCGAGGCGCCGTTCCCGTTCGGTTTCTCTCGCGGCGCGCAGGCGTTCCCGTTCGGTTTCGCTCGCGGCGCGCAGGCGTTCCCGTTCGGCCTCGCGCTCGGCGTCCACGGCCCGCCGTCGCAGCTCGGCCACCTGCTCCCGCCGCAGCCGGGTCCGCTCACCGGCGAACCACGCCACCGCCCACGGCAGGGCGGTGTGAACCAGCCCCACCCCGGGAAAAGCCTCCTGCGCGTACGCCGCCGCGCCAAGGTAAGCCATGAGCAGCCCGGCCACCACAGTCGCCGTGCGTACCGTCCACAGGGTGTCGGCGGCGAGCAGGTAGAGGGCGGCGATGGGCCCGAGCACGAGATCGGCCGCGTAGCCGGCCCCGGCCAGGAGCACACTGACCCCAGCCGTCACCGCGAAGACGGTCAGCGGAAAACGCCGCCAGACCACGAACGGCGCCGCCGAGCAGGCCGCGAGCACCACGCCCAGCGCATCGAGCCCCTGGGTGCTCGTCCGGATGGGCGTGGGCCCGCCGTGGGCGAGCAGCGCCAGCGAGACGACGAACACGGCGGCGGCGAACGCGGTGTCGAGGAGTGCCCGGGAGCGGGCTGTGGCCGTCGATGACATGGCACCGCCTAGGGTAACGCCGGTGCTTCCCGTACGGCGTCCCCCTGAGCGGGGAGCCTCGTCCACGCGATGTGGACAGGAGAGGTCATCTCCCAGGGCGTTTCGGCTCCACCCCCGGTGCTCGTAGCTTGGCGGCCATCAACCGAGGAAGGGACGCAGGCACATGGCCGGAACCCGTGATGGCATCCCCCGCTGGATGAAGGTGGCGGGGATTGTGGCAGCCGTCCTGATTCTGCTGTTCGTCGTCATGATGCTCGTCGTCGGTGGCGGTCTCGGCCACACCATCCCCCGTCATGGATGAACCGGAGGTGTCTCATCGTGGGGTCTGCCATCCAGGTCAGCGACGTCGTCAAGACCTATCCACTCGGCGCTGACGAGGTCGTCGCCGTCGACCATCTCGATCTCGGCATCGAGGAGGGTGAGTTCGTCGCGGTCGTGGGCCGCTCGGGCAGCGGGAAGACGACGCTGCTGAACCTGCTCGCCGGCATCGACCGCCCCACCTCGGGGAGTGTGGTCGCGGCGGGCGCCGATCTGGGGTCGCTGTCGGAGTCCGGGCTGGCGGAGTGGCGGGGGCGCAACGTCGGGCTGGTGTTCCAGTTCTTCCAGCTTCTCCCCACGTTGACGGTGGCCGAGAACGTGATGCTCCCGATGGACTTCGCCGCCAAGATCCCGGCCGTACGGCGGCGAGATCGGGCGCGTGAGCTGCTGGAGCGCGTGGGCATCGGGGACCAGGCCGACAAGCTCCCCTCCATGTTGTCGGGCGGGCAGCAACAGCGTGCCGCCATCGCGCGGGCGCTGGCCAATGACCCGCCGCTGCTGCTGGCCGACGAGCCGACGGGCAATCTCGACTCGCATACCGCTGATGCCGTGCTGGAGGTGTTCGCGGGGCTGAACGCCGAAGGGCGGACCATCGTGGTGGTCACGCACGAACGCGACATCAGAGCCATCGTCAAGCGGGAGATCACCCTGGTGGACGGCCGCGTCGTGGCCGACGAGAGCGTGGTGGCACGATGAGCGGGCTGATGGCGGTCAAGGTGCGCAGGGACCTGCGGGCGTCGTGGTCCAGGTTCGCGCTGATGGTGGCGGCGCTGGCGGTCAGCCTGACGGTGTTCGGCGGGATGTTGTCGGCGTGGGCCTCGATCGGCAGGGAGACGAGCGGCGCGTACCTGAGCACCGAGCCGGCCTCGGCCACCATCGTGCTCGACCGGGGCATCGACCCCGCGAGAATGGCGGTGCTCGCTGAGGAGGCACGCCAGAGGCCGGGGGTAGCGGAGGCGACCGGGCGCACCCAGTTCGACGCCGCGGTCGCGGTCAACGGGCGGACGCTGAGCGTGCCGCTGCAGGTGTTCGTGGCGGCGGCGGACGACCCGATGCGGATGGCCAAGTTCGATCTGAAGAGCGGGTGGCCGCCTGCGCCCGGTGAGATCCTCATCGGCGAGGACTCACTCGGGCTGCTCGACGTGGCGCCCGGCGACAACCTGACCGTCACGCCTCCAAGCGCGGAGCCGCTCCAACTCGGGGTGTCGGGCACCGTGTACGACCCCAGCCTCGCCCCTTCGCCCCAGGAGCAGCGCGGGCACGCCTACCTGTCAGCGACTTCGCTCCGGTCTGTTCTGCTCGACCAGCTCAAGATCCAGGTCACCGAACCTGGACAACGGACACCCACACGGGACCGCGCCACCGTCGTGAAGGTCGCGGGTGAGGTCGGCGCATGGCTGCAGCGCGACAAGGGGTTGGCGGTCACCGAGATCCAGACGCCCACCCCCTACGCC
>NZ_VCKY01000106.1 GCF_005889735.1 Nonomuraea turkmeniaca | reverse complement strand
GACAGGACCTGGGGGTGATGGCGTCGGGTCAGGTCGTGGGCGTGCTCGACGACCTGCCGTCGTGCCACGAGCTGATCGAACGCATCATGGCCGAGGCCGAAGCCGTCCTGTCCCGCCTCGATCGCCGCTAGGCGCCCCCCGCTCTACACCGGCCAGACCCCCACGATGTCCTCCGGCCCCCAGTGCACGTCGACAGGCCCGACTCCGGCGGCCATCCCCGAACGGGAGACCACCACGGTCCCTGTCCGTCCGGGAACCACCCCAGGAACCTGAGCCGAGGCTTCGAACATCGCACGCAGCGCGTGTCCATCGAACTCGCCGTCGAGCCATTTCACCGACCCGGTGAAGAACACCTGCCGAGCCACCGGCCCGCGATCGGCGCCGACCAGATCCACCTCGGGTTTGAACGACCGGTTCCACCAGCCGCCCACTGCTGTGGTCTCGGGCCAGGGAAGCCCGTCCGCGGCCATCGCCAGCGAGTCGCGGATCAACGGCTCCACGGCCCGCCCCCGCCAGGCCGACCAGCGCCGTTCCACACCCCGGAAGCCCACCTCGGGCCTGCCCCTGCGGCTCTCTTCCTGCGTCTGACGCAAGGCCGCCAGGTAGAGCCGGAGGTTGGAGTCCGCAACATGGTAGAGGGCGGGCTTGCCCGGCCTGGTCGACAGTGGCTCATTCATCGCCACGACACGCTTGTCGTGCGTGAGCTTGTGCAGGATCGGCGAGAGAGTGCCCGAGACGAGCGCGCCGCCCGGGCCGCCCGCGGTCGCCGCGATGTTCGCCTGGGTTCGGTCTCCGCTGCCTATGGCTTCCAGGACACGGTGCGCGATGTCCGGCGAGGGGAACTCCGCCATGAGTGTGGCCTCAGGGACGGCGAACAGCGGCGAGACGGGCTGGGCCGACTCCTGGCGGATGAAGTCAAGCGCGGGCATGCCGTGCGGCCAACCGCGCAGGATCCCTGGCAGACCGCCGCTCGCCAACTGGGCGTCGATCGCGTCGGCACCGCTCAGTCCGGTCGCCCGCGCGGTCTCAGCGGGATTCAACGGCCCGAGGATCATCGGATCCGCCCTGCCGTAGAAGGGCCGGTCGTATGAGGTGAGGCGCTCCATCATGTGCAGATCGCTACCGAGCAGCAGCAGCACGACGGGGCGCCTGGACAGCAGCCGATCCCAGGCCATCTGCAGCGACCCGTCGAAGGTCGGATCCTGTTCGGCCAGCCAGGGTAGCTCATCCAACACCACGATCGACGGCGTGGCGGGCAGAACGGACGCAAGGATCTTGAACGCCTCGAACCAATTTCCCGACTCGAGCAATGAGACCAGTCCAGGGTCCTCGGGAAGGGATGACTCGGCCAACTCCCGGCAGAACCGGCTCACGGAGTCGACCGGCGCGGCCCCCTTGATCGCCGAGAAGAAGAGGTATGGCACGGCCGCCTCGTCACAGAACTCTTGCACCAGCCGCGACTTCCCCACCTGCCTCCGTCCCCGGATGGCCAGCGCGGTCCCGTGGACCTGCCTCGTCACCTGGTCCAGCCGCCTGTGGAGAAAGGCCAGCTCAACGGACCTGCCAATGAAACCGAACCCCGACATCTGGACAGTCCTATGTAGATTGAATCTATGTAGATTCAATCTACATGCTGTCGGCCTCGGCGCGCCTGCCCCACCGCGAGCAAATGAGCCTGACCCGCCGTACGGCGGGCGGGGCCTTTAACACGTCAGGGGACGGCCGGCGAAGGGATGCGCAACGGCCTCGCCGCCACGCGTGCCATGGCCCCCAGTTCCGCGGCACAAGACGGCTCTCAGCTGACCGGCAGGTTCCTCAGCGCCTCACGGCGGCTCAGGCCCGAGATGCCCTTGGCCTTCACGTAGCGGACGACCTCGCTGGGATTGATCTTGGCGTATTCGCGTAACGCCCAGCCGATCGCCTTGCGGGCGAAGAAGTCGTTGTCCGACAGGCTCGGCTCGATGCACGCGTACAGCAGGGCCGTGTCCGTGCGGCCCTTGAACCGGTTCTGGCACAGGATCGCGGTGCGCCGTTTCCACAGGTCCGCGTCGTGCGCCCACTCGAGCATGAGCGGCCGCATCGAGTCCGGGTACGCGGCCAGCAGCGCGCCCATCCGGTGCGTGGCCAGCTCGTCCACCAGGTCCCACCAGGCTCCGGTGACGACCATCTCCTCGTACATCGGCACCGTGTAGAGGGTCTGGAAGCCGCGGTAGAGGTGGTATCCGGACAGCTCGATGGCGGCGTACCGCTCCTCGCGGTATTCGGCCTCGCGCCACAGCGACAGCACGGCCCGCCGCCACTCCGGCGCGCTCTCGAAGGGGTGGTCGGCGAACACCCGCTTGAGCGCGGCCCGCCTGGGCACCGCCTGAACGCCCAGGAACGGCAGGGTGGACTTCATGTACGCCCGCATCGCCTCCGCCTTGTCCGGCTCGGCCACCGCCTGCAGGGCCAGCCGGACCGCCTTGCCCAGGCTCATCCCTTGCGCTGGGTCGTACGCTCGCCCGTGGCGAGTCCGTCGAACAGCACGGTGATGTAGTGCTCGGCGAGGCCGCCGGTGTTGAGCCTGCCGCCGGGGCGGAACCAGCGCACGGCCACCCAGATCGTGTCGCGGATCATGCGGTAGGTGAGCTTGGGGTCGACGTCGGCGCGGAACTGCCCGACCGCCTGGCCCGCCTTGATCTGCGTCACCCAGATCTGCTCGACCTCGTCCTCGGCCTTGACGAGGTAGTTGAAGCGCTCGAACTGCCGCAGGTAGTTCCAGTCGTTCTGCATGACGGTGATGGCGGCCCGGTGCGGCTCCAGGGTGCCGAACCCGATGCGGACCATCTCCGACAACACGGTGCGCGGGTCGGAGCTGGTCTCGACCGCGGCGCGGTAGCGGGCGATGAGGTCGTCGAGGAAGGTGGACAACACCTCGTCGACGATCGTCTCCTTGGAGTCGAAGTGGTGGTAGAGACTCCCGGAGAGGATGCCGGCCTCGTCGGCGATCTCGCGTACTGTCGTGGCCTGGAAGCCCTTGCGCGCGAAGAGCTCCGCGGCGAGCTTGACGAGGTGGTCGCGGCGCTCGGACGCCGACCCGGTGGAGGTCGTGCGCTGGCGCTTCGCCGGTGTGGCGGTGCCGGAGTTCTTTCGCGTGGTCACATCACCATTATGAGCCCACGGACAATCGCTTGTTCACCTAACCGGCCCAGCTCATCAGGCGTTCCGGATTAGACCAAGCGCTTGCTACGATGCGAGGATGAGCGAGGCGTACATCGTCGGCGCCGTCCGCACCCCCGTCGGGCGCAGGAACGGCGGCCTGGCCCGCATTCACCCGGCCGATCTCGGGGCGCACGTGCTCAGGGAGTTGATGGACGGCTCGGGCGCCGACCCGTCCGCGGTGGAAGACGTGATCTTCGGCTGTGTCGACACGATCGGGCCGCAGGCCGGCGATGTGGCCCGCACCTGCTGGCTGGCCGCCGGCCTGCCCGAGGAGGTGCCCGGCGTCACGGTCGACCGCCAGTGCGGCTCCTCCCAGCAGGCCCTGCACTTCGCCGCCCAGGCCGTGCTGTCGGGCACCAGCGACCTGGTGGTGGCGGGCGGCGTGCAGAACATGAGCATGATCCCCATCTCGTCCGCCATGCTGGCCGGGCGCGCGCTCGGGCACGAGAGCCCCTTCGCGGGCTCGAAGGGCTGGGTCGCGCGGTACGGCACGCAGGAGGTCTCCCAGTTCACCGGCGCCGAGCGGATCGCCGCGGAATGGGACATCCCGCGGGAAGAGATGGAGCGGTACGCGTACGAGTCGCACCGGCGTGCCCTGCACGCCATCGACGCCGGATATTTCCGGCGGGAGACCGTCCCCTGCGAGGGCGTCGCCGCGGACGAGGGCCCGCGCAGGGACACCACGCTCGACAGGATGGCCGCGCTCAAGCCCCTCGTCGAGGGCGGCCGGCTGACCGCCGCGCTGGCCTCGCAGATCTCCGACGGCGCCGCCGCCCTGCTCATCGCCTCACCGCGGGCCGTACGCGAGCACGGCCTGACCCCGCGGGCCCGCGTGCACCACCTGTCGGCCCGCGGCGCGGATCCGATCACGATGCTCACCGCCCCCATCCCGGCCACCGTCCACGCACTGGGCATGACCGGCATGGCGATCGACGACTTCGACGCCATCGAGATCAACGAGGCGTTCGCCTCCGTCGTGCTGGCCTGGCTCAAGGAGACCGGCGCCGACCCGGCCAGGGTCAACCCGAACGGCGGCGCGATCGCGCTCGGCCACCCGCTCGGCGCGACCGGCGCCGTACTGGCCGTCAAACTGCTGCACGAGCTGGAGCGCACCGGCGGCAGGTACGGCCTGCAGACCATGTGCGAGGGCGGCGGACAGGCGAACGTCACCGTCATCGAACGGCTCGGCGCGTCACCATGAGGTATGGCCAATCCCTTCACCCTGGGTGTCGCCTCAGGCGAGCCGATGCCCGACGGCGTGGTCCTCTGGACCCGATTAGCCGTTGACCCGCTGAACGCCGACCCCCTGCGCCCGGGAGGCATGACCCCCCGGGCCGTCGAGGTGCGCTGGCAGCTCGCCGAGGACGAACGGTTCACCCAGGGGCTGCGCCAGGGGACGATCCAGGCGCTGCCGACCTGGGCGCACAGCGTGCACGTCAGGGTGGCCGGGCTCAAACCGGGCACCGACTACTTCTACCGGTTCCGGGCGAGCGGCAACCTGAGCCCCGTCGGGCGCACCAGGACGGCGGACGACCCGGCCGCGGCGCGGCCCGTGCGGTTCGCGGTCGCCAACTGCCAGCGGTACGAGCACGGCTTCTACACCGCGTACCGGCATCTGGCCGCCGAGCGGCCCGACGTCGTCTTCCACGTGGGGGACTACATCTACGAGTCGCGCCAGTCCGCCGCCGTCGTACGGCCGCTGGGGCCGGTGCCGGGCGAGGTCAGCCGGTTGCACGAGTACCGCCTGCGCTACGCCCGCTACCGGACCGACCCCGACCTGCAGGCCGCCCACGCCGCCGCGCCCTGGGTGTCAACCTGGGACGACCACGAGGTGCTCGACAACTACCGGGGCAGGGGCGACGGGTCCGCCGCGTTCCTGCGCCGCAGGGGCGCCGCCTATCAGGCCTACTACGAGAACCAGCCGCTCAGGGTGCGGCCGCAGAACGGGAACCTGCAGATGTTTCGGCGGCGGACGTACGGGCTCGTCGCCGACTTCATGGTGCTGGACGTGCGCCAGCACCGCGACGCCGGCTCCATGCTCGGCGCCGCCCAGGAGCAGTGGCTGATGTCCCGGCTGCTCACCAGCCCGGTCCGGTGGCGGGTGCTGGTGCAGCCGCTGTTCTTCGCCCGCCGCTTCGTCCCCGGGCCGCCGCCCAACCTGCGCCCGGACTCCTGGGACGGCCACCAGGACCAGCGGGCCCGCATCCTGTCCGCGAACGTGTCCGGGCTGGTCGTCTTCAGCGGCGACGTGCACAACTTCTGGGCGGGCGACCTCAAGGCGGACTTCCTGAATCCGGCCTCCGCCACGGTCGGGGTGGAGTTCGTGGGCAGCTCGATCAGCAGCCGGCCGCCGCAGACCGACGGTCCCGCCGTGCTGGCCGCCAACCCCCACCTGAAGTTCTTCGACGACCGCCGGGGCTATCTGTCCTGCGTGGCCGGCCCCGATGAGCTGCGGGTGGCGGTGCGCGCGGTGGACTTCGTGGACAGGAAGGGAGCACCGGTACAGACGGTGGCGGAGTTCCTCACCAAGGGAGACGGGCTGACGTCAGAAAATACCTCTAGCAAATAGGAAACTTTCCTATTAGATTGCGGGCATGCCCCAGAGCGGTGACCTGCTTCGCCTCGCCGACGCCGTCCTCTTCCCCGGTTTCGCGGGACAGACGCCCCCTGACTGGCTCCGTCGCAGACTCGGCGACGGGCTGGCGGGTGTGGTGTTGTTCTCCCGCAACATCGCCGACCCCGGCCAGGTGGCGCGGCTGACCGCCGCATTACGCGCCGAGAACCCCTCGGTGCTCGTCGGCACCGACGAGGAGTCCGGCGAGGTCACCAGGCTGGAGGTGGCCACCGGCAGCAGCCGCCCCGGCGGGTACGCCCTCGGCGTCGTGGACGACGAGGCCCTGACCGAGGCACTCGCCAGGGACCTCGGCGGCGACCTGGCCAGGGCCGGCGTCACCATCGACTTCGCCCCCTCCGCCGACGTGAACTCCAACCCGGACAACCCGGTCATCGGCCTGCGAGCCTTCGGCGCCGATCCGGCCCTGGTCGGCCGGCACACCCGGGCGTTCGTCCGCGGCCTGCAGTCGGCCCGCGTCGCCGCCTGCGCCAAACACTTTCCCGGGCACGGGGACACCTCCATCGACTCGCACCACGGCGTGCCCGTGGTGGCCGACGACGGGATCGAGGCCGCGCTGGTCCCTTTTCGCGAGGCGATCAAGGAGGGCGTCAAGGCCGTCATGACCGGCCACCTCCTGGTGCCCTCGTACGACGCCGAACTGCCCGCCACGCTCAGCCCCAAGGTCCTCACCGGGCTGCTCCGTGAGGAGCTGGGCTTCGACGGGATGATCATCACGGACGGCATCGAGATGGCCGCGGTGTCGGGGGCGTACGGGATCGGGGGCGCCTCCGCCCGCGCCATCGCCGCCGGGGCCGACGCGATCTGCATCGGCGGCGAGCGGGCCGACGAGGCGGTCGCCGTCGAGGTGCGCGACGCCATCGCCGCCGCGGTGACCGATGGACTGCTGCCCGAGGAGCGGCTGGCCGACGCCGCTCGCCGGGTCCGCGAGCTGGCCGCCTGGGCCGCCTCCTCGGGCAGCGACATCCAGGGCCACGAGAACGGCTACCTCGGCCTCACAGCCGCCCGCCGCGCCATCCGCGTCACCCGCCGCTCCACGGCCCCGGTCCTCCCGCTCGCCTCGGCTCCGTACGTGGTCGAGCTGGCCCCGGAGATGAACCTGGCCATCGACAAGAGCACCCCCTGGGGCGTGGGCGAGCCCCTCAGCCGCCTGCTCCCCGGCACCACGGTCACCCGCCTCGCGGTGGGCGAGGCGACGGGCGCCGCGCTGGAGCGCCTCATCGGCGCGGCCGTCTTCCGCCCCCTGGTGATCGTGGTACGTGACGCGCACCGCTACGCCTGGCAGGCCGAGGCCCTGCGCCACCTCCTCAGCGCCCGCCCGGACGCGGTCGTGGTCGAGATGGGCCTGCCCGCCCGCTCGGACCTGGGCGCCGTCCACATCGCCACGTACGGCTCCGCGCGGGTCTGCGGCCAGGCCGCCGCGGAGGTGCTGACCGGTAGGGTGTGACCCCGTGAACTTCGACGGGGAAGACCTCTCACACAAGGCGCTGGCCGACCGGCTCCCGTCCGACGAGCCACACGTCTTCCGCGGTTGCGACCTCACGGAGACCGACCTGTGGGGCGCCCCGCTGGCCGGGGCCCGGTTCGAGTCCTGCGTCCTGGACCAGACCGACTTCCGCAAGGCCGACCTGGACGGGGCGGTGTTCACGGGCGGGGGCGGGATGCGGACCCGCTTCAACGACGCCGACCTCATCGACGTGTCGTTCACGGACGTGGACCTGTCGTCGGCCCAGTTCGGCGGGGCGCTGGTGACAGACGTCTCGTTCACCGGCTGCCGCATGATCGGCGCCTCCCTGACCGGGTCCCGCGGCACCGGCTTCAAGATCGCCCGCTCCAACCTGACGCTCGCCAACCTGGGCGGGTGCTCGTTGCGAGGCGAGCTCATCGAAGGTGTGCGCTTCGACGACGCCGACCTGTCGGGCTGCGACTTCACGGAGGCCACGTTCAGCGACTGCCGCTTCATCGGGACACGCCTGCTGAACACGAAGTTCGCGAAGGCCGACCTCCGAGGGGCCGACCTGGGGCAACCGGACGACGCCAAACTCCGGGCCTTCGCCGGCGCCGTCATCAACCAGACCCAGGCCAACGCCATCCTCGCCGCCCGCGGCATCACTGTCCTTTGAACGCTCCTCTTCCGGCGGCCGAGATGATGGGATAGCTGCCGCACCCCCGCCGTGGGGATGTGCGGCGCGTCCGCTGGGATACCCCCTTCCTGGCGCCGGACAGGCCCGCCGGCTCGCCTGACGGCGCGCGGAAGGCCGTCAGGAACGCCGTCACCGTGTCCACAGAGCGTCCTGAACGGCCTGGACCAGAGCCATCAGTTCCGGCGTGACCCGCTCCTTCGACCAGGCCAGCGCGTACGTGATGCGCAGGTCGCCCGCGTCCAGCGGCACGAAACGTACGTCGTCCCGCCTGATGGCCCTGACCAGCAGCTGCGGGATCGGCAGCAGGCCCGCGCCGGCGGCCACCAGGTCGAGTGCCGCGGCGAAGTCGTCGTCGGCCACCATGCGGGCGTGGCCGGGCAGGCCGGTCCACGGGCGGGTGCCCGGCGTGAGGAGCACCTGGCCGGTCAGGTCGGCCGCGGCCACCTTCTGGGCGGACGCCAGCCGGTGACCCACGGGGACGGCGAGGTGGTCGACGGTCACGTGGAACCTGGCCGCCGTGACGAACCGGGCGGGCGCCGGCGTGGCCAGGATGGCGGCCGACACCTGGCCGTCCGTCAGCGCCTGGGCCGCGGCTCCCCGGCCCGCGACCGTGAGCTCCACGCCGATCGGCGGGTTGCGTCCCGCGAGGCGCCGGACGATCCGCGCCGCCAGTGTGCCCACCAGCGGTGGATAAGCGAGGTGAATGGTCGGGCGGGCGAGCCGGGCCGCTTCCGCGGTGAACGCCCGGGCCGATTCGAGCATTTGCTCCGCGTACGGCAGCAGCGCCTTGCCCTCGGCGGTGAGCCGTACCTCGCGGGCGGTGCGGTCGAAGAGCTTGACGCCGACGGCGCGTTCGAGGCGGGTGATGGCCTGGCTCATGGCGGGCTGCGACATGCCCAGGTCCGCGGCGGCGGCCGAGAAGCTGAGCCGGTCCGCGACCCGCGTGAAGCAGTGGATCTCCCTGAGCATAAGCAGCATCAATACATGGTGCACGACGCTCCGGGTTCTCGGCACGATCGCAACGATCAATCGATCGTGACGAGGAGTTGATGAGGATGTCGCCGTTCCCCAAGTCCACGGTGCTCGGGTACCCGAGGATCGGGCCACGGAGGGAGCTGAAGCGGGCGCTGGAGTCGTACTGGGACGGGCGTTCGAGCCGGGCGGAGCTCGACCGGGTCGGCGCCGGGATCCGGGGGGAGACCTGGCGCAGCCTGGCCGAGCTGGGGTTGGAAGGGCTGCCGTCGAACACGTTCTCGCTGTACGACCAGGTGCTCGACACGGCCGTGCTGCTCGGCGCGGTGCCCGAGCGGTATCGCGCGGCCGAGGACCCCTACTTCGCGATGGCCAGGGGCACCGAGGGGCTGGCGCCGCTGCGGATGACGAAGTGGTTCGACACGAACTACCACTACATCGTGCCGGAGATCGGTCCTGACACCGTGTTCAAGCTGGACGCGGGCAAGCCGCTGGGCGAGGTGCGGGAGGCGCGGGCGCTCGGCTACGAGACGCGGCCGGTGATCGTCGGGCCGGTGACGTTCCTGCTGCTGGCGGGCGCGCTGGAGCGGCTGGACGAGGTGCTGGGCTGCTACGAGGAGTTGCTGGGCGCGCTGGCCGCCGAAGGTGTGGCCTGGGTGCAGCTGGACGAGCCGGCGCTGGTGGCGGACCCCACGCCGGAGGAGCTGGCCGCGGTGCGGACCGCCTATGAGCGGCTGGGTGCGGCGCGCGGGCGCCCTGGGTTGTTCGTGGCGTCCTACTTCGGTGATCTCGGGGAGGCGCTGCCGGTGCTGGCCGCGACGCCGGTGGAGGCCATCGGGGTCGATCTCGTGCGGGGCGGCGTCCCCGTGGTGGATTTGACAGGTAAGACCGTGGTCGCGGGCGTCGTGTCCGGGCGGGACGTGTGGCGGACCTCGGCCGAGCGGGCGCTGGCCGCGCTCGGCTCCGTGCGGGCCTCGCGGGTGACGGTGAGCACCTCGTGCTCGCTGCTGCACGTGCCCTACGACGTGGCGGCCGAGCCGGAGCTGGATCCCGCGCTGAGGTCGCGGCTGGCGTTCGCGGAGCAGAAGGTGGCCGAGGTCGTCACGCTCGCGGCCGCCGAATTCCACGGGCCGGCGCCGGCCGGGCCCTCGGTGGCGCTGGCGGGCCCCGTGGTCGCGGAGGGGCGCAGCCCGTACGCGGTGCGGGCGGCGGCGCAGGCCGAGCACCTGCGGCTGCCTCCGCTGCCGATCACCACGATCGGCTCGTTCCCGCAGACCGGCGAGCTGCGGGCGGCCCGGGCGGCGGTGACGGCCGGCACGCTGACGCAGGAGGAGTACGAGCGGCGGGTCGAGGCCGAGATGGAACACGCCATCCGGGTGCAGGAGCGGCTCGGCCTCGACGTCCTCGTGCACGGCGAGCCCGAGCGCAACGACATGGTGCAGTACTTCGCCGAGCACCTCGACGGCTTCGCGGTCACCAGGAACGGCTGGGTCCAGTCCTATGGCTCGCGCTGCACCCGCCCGCCGATCCTGCACGGCGACGTCGGCAGGCCCGAGCCGATCACGGTGCGGTGGGCCACGTACGCGCAGTCGCTCACGGACAAGCCGGTCAAGGGCATGCTCACCGGGCCGGTCACGATCGTGGCCTGGTCGTTCGTCCGCGACGACCTGCCGCTGCGCGAGGTGGTGTTCCAGGTGGCGGATGCGGTGCGGGAGGAGGTCCGCGACCTGGAGGCGGTCGGGGTGTCGATCATCCAGGTGGACGAGCCGGCACTGCGTGAGCTGCTGCCGCTCGCCCCCTTGGCGGCACAGGAGGAGTACCTGGAGTGGGCGGTGGCGGCGTACCGGCGGGCCACCTCGGGGGCGGGCGATCGCACGCAGATCCACACCCACCTGTGCTACTCCGACGCCGGCCAGATCCTGACCGCCATCGACGGGCTGGACGCGGACGTGACCACGATCGAGTCCGCTCGGTCGGGGGCGCGGATCCTGGGGGCGGTGGAGTCGTTCGGGCGCGGGCTCGGACCGGGCGTGTACGACATCCACTCGCCGCGCGTGCCGGGGGCCGAGGAGGTCGAGGAGCTGCTGCGGCGGACGGTGCGGGCGCTGCCGGTCGAGCGGGTCTGGGTCAATCCGGACTGCGGGCTGAAGACGCGGACGTACGAGCAGGTGGAGGCGGCCCTGGCCAACGTGGTCACCGCCACCCGCAGGCTACGGGCCGAGCTTCACGCGTAACGCTCGGTGTACTCCTCGATCGTCATGCCGAACAGCACCTCGTCCTCGTAGCGGCCGTTGGCGTAGTGGCTCCTGCGCCGGCGGCCCTCCTCGACGAAACCGAGCCGCCGGTGCAGAGTCAGTGACGCGTCGTTGGAGCTGTAGACCCACGCCTCCGCCTTCTGGAAGCGGCGCTCGAAGAACATGTAGCGCAGCAGGATCACGATGGCGTCGCCGGCGTACCCCTTGCGATGGTGCGGCGTGCCGACGGCGATCCCGTAGGCGAAGGTGCCGGCGTCGCGGTCGACCTGGTGCGTGTTGATCGACCCGACCGGGGCGTTGTCGTCCTTGGTCGCGATCACCAGGCGGAACTCGTCGAGGTCCGGATCCTTCTCGGCGTGCTCTGCGGCCCATTTCTTCGCGCGGGCGGCCGAGGTGGGCGGATGGAGGCGCCAGCCGCTCCTGACCGCGTCGGAGTCCTCCTCGAAGGCGTAGAACGCCTCCCAGTCCTCAGGCTCCGTGGCCCGCAGGCGCACGCGCTCTCCCACCCATGCCGACGTCATAGGAGGAAGGAAAGCAGATCACCACCAAGGGTCGCGAGCCGTTTTCGGGTCCGCCCGCTCCTGGTGCCGGTGCTCGGCCGCCAGGTCGTTCCACGCCTTGGCGGCGCGGGCGTAGCGGCCTCTGGCGGTCTCTTGGTAGAGCCCGTCGTCGGTACGGCGCCGCACGAAGAACTCGGCGCCTTCGGAGCACAGGACGTATTCCTCGCAGCAGGACGCCTCGATCACCGTGGGCAGCCAGCTCCTTGGCGCGTGCGGGCTCCAGTCGTACATGTCGGCCGGCTGCGAGGAGAAGCTGTCCGGATGCCTGAGCACGGTCAACGACCCACCTCCCGATGTGCGTCCTGGGACTCCATTCCGCCAGATGTGAGGTTGCCTCAAGGTAGCAGTCCGGCCGCGCTCTGTTACTTCAGCGCTCCGGACGTCAGGCCGGACTGGATCTGGGGATCTGCGGATCTGGCGCTGGAAGACCGTTTGACGTGCTGCTCCCCACGGATGAGGAGGATTCTCATGGCCGCTACGCCGCCACCCGTTGCGGGGTGGTGTGGGTAGTCCCGCCATGAGGTGCTTGACGCTTCACCGGCCCCAGTACGGCAGGGCCTCCACGTCCAGTGACCGCCCGTCCGGCGGCTGAGTTGTACCGGTACAACTGGGTGCGGGCGGCGTTGACGTCGGCGTTGCCGATCCACCCGCATGCGGTGTTCCTGCACACGAACCGGGACTGACTCTGGCGGGAGCCTTCGGTGATCGTGTGGCAGGCGTGGCATTCCTGGCTGGTGCCCGGTGCCGGGATGTAGACGACCTGGCCGCCCTTGTCGGTGGCCTTGTAGGTGAGGAACTCGGCGGTGCGACCCCATGCCTGCCCGGCGATGGCCCGGTTCAGGCCCCGTTTTTGGGCGACGTTCCTGCCCGGCTGTTCAAGGGTGCCGGCGGCGTTCGCCATCATGTTCGTGACCTTGAGGTCTTCCAGCACGATGACGCCGAACCGGTCGGTGAGCTCGGCGGTGGTTCGGTGCTGCCAGTCGATGGCCCGGCGCTTGGCTTTCGCGCGCAGGCGGGCGATCTGGTCATAGGTTGCCTTCAGCCGGTTGCTGGCGGGCTGTCTGGGCTTGGCCGCTCGTTTCTGGCGCGCGGCTTTGCGTTCCAGGCGGAGCAGGCGCTGCTGTTCCCCGGCGGTCAGCCACTGGTCACGGTGGAAGATCTTCTCTCCGGCGGACAGCGCCAGGGGCACGGCGATGCCCCGGTCGATCGCGGTTGGCGGCCCCTGGTGTGGGGCCATGGGTGCCTGCATGGTCTGGGTGCGGAACACGATGTGCCACCCGTTAGCCTCCTTCACCAGCCGCGCTCCGGTGATCTTCCCGTCCGGGCCGCCCTTCGTGACGCCGGGCAGGTCTTTGGTCCAGCGGAAGCGGACCCGGCCGAGTTTGGGGATGTTGACCGCGCCCCACCGCCGGGTGATCCGGGTGATGTTCAGGTCCCGCGCCTGGGGGACGTCCACCGCCATCCGGGAGCGCAATCGGCTCTTGAACGTGGGGCGCCCGGCGGGATGGTCGGGGTTGAAGTAGTTCGCCCACGCCTGCCGGTAGGTCTTCAGCACGGCCTGCGCCGCCTGGGCGGGCAGGTCGTTGAGCCAGTCGATCTCTTTGCGGGCGGCCCGGATGGCCGCGTCGCACTGGGCCAGCGACGCGAACCGGCCCTGCCGGAAGGTGAAGAACTCGTGCAGCAGGTTCCACAGCGTGCGCGCGTTGTGCGCCTGGCCGTCCAACACGGCGTTCTGCCGCTGGTCCAGCTCCAGGCGCGCAACATGAGCGCGGTTGCGTTTCTCCCGCTCCACAGGGGTTCACTTTATCGTTTGGTGTATGTCACCGCGATGGGAACCGAACCCCGACATCAGAACGGGGCGTCACTGCGTTCACGACCTGTCCGCGCATTTGGTGTTTGTCACGAAATATCGGCGGGACGCACTCACCGGCCCCATGCTGGAACGCTGCGAACAGATCATGAAAGAGGTGTGCGAGAAGTTCGACTGCGAACTGACCGAGTTCACCGGCGAGCACGACCACGTTCACCTCCTGGTCCGCTACCCGCCCAAGGTCGCCCTGTCCTCCCTCGTCAACTCCCTCAAAGGCGTCTCGGCCCGCTACCTCCGCCAGGAATACAGCGTCCACGTCCGCACACACCTGTGGGGCGGCCACTTCTGGTCCCGCTCCTACTACGCGGGCTCGACCGGCGACGCGAACAAGGCCACCGTCCGCACCTACCTCCAATCCCAGGACCAGACCCAGAAATGAGACAAGACCAGACGCGGTCACGACCGGTTCCAAAGCACGGGTAAGGGCACGCTCAGGCCCTTGGGGCCTTCCCGCGCGGACCTTCACCCCCCCGCCTCAAGGTAGGAGAACTGGTCTGCACCTCGCTAGACGATCAGCATAGGGAGGACGGCCAGTGAGCCCTTCCGCGTAAGCGTCCGCGACGGAATGTGATCATCGAATCCGGGGCACCGGCCTCCACCCGTTGATCGGCAAGCGTAGAGCCCCTGGTAGAAGGGATCTTGCGACAGATCCACTTCCAACCAGAGGCTTCACGTGCCCACCAGTGTCACATACACTGCCGTCCTTGAGATCAACCGGGCCACCGTCGAGTTGCTCGCGGCCAAACTTGCAGCTCACCGGCTCGCCATCGGCACCCGCGCCGGCAGGCGCGCGCTCGGGCCGTTCAAGCAGGCGGTCCTGATCTTGCGCTGGTTCACAGACGGCACCCGAGTACGGCAGCTCGCCATCGACAACGCCATCAGCACCAGTACCGCCTATGAATACCTGCACGAAGGCATCGACATTCTGGCGGCTCAGGCACCTGATCTGGCCACCGCGTTAGAAGAAGCCCAGGGCGGCGGCTCCGGGCACCTCAACCTGGACGTCACCGTCGTGCGCACCGACCGCGTCGCCACCCCCAGCCCAACGGCGCTGACCTGTGGTGGTCCGGCAAGCACAAACACCACGGCGGCAACATCCAAGTCCTATCGGATGCCGATGGCTTCCCCCTGTGGACCTCCGACGATCCTCCTCCGCCTCGAACACGGCAGGCACCACCGAGGTGGAGAAACTGCTGCGCAAGATGTTTGAGGTGCCGCGGGCCGGGTCTGGGTGAACCCGACCCGCGGGCTGAAACCCCGCACGAACGAGCAGGTAGAGACGTCGCTGGCCAACGTGGTCAAGGCTACGCGCCGAGTCCGTGCGGGGCTGTGAACTCTCGATCGCGATCCCCGGCGCCGCCGCAGCGCCCCTGGACATAGCGGAGCTCACTCCACCTGGGGCAGAGCTTCTAGCGCTCCCAACTACGAAGATGTCCTTGGCCCTCCAGAAGCCGAGGGCCAAGGACCTGACCCTACCGTGTCCATTCTGCGTCGCGTCTATCCTGCGTCGCTGAGTACCTGACCCACGTCCTCGAAGGCACGCCCGCTCTCGGGAATCTTCCAGCTCGGGCAGGTGGCGTGGAGGAAGTCAAAGCGTTGGTTGAACTTGGCCATCAGCGGCGAGTCCTTCATCACTCGCAGGACATTCTCATCGCCGTAGCGCAGCCCACCATCGGTAAGGTTCTGGCTGCCGATGTAGAGACCCGCGGCGTTGCTGTGGTTGATGATGACGGTTTTCTCGTGCATCTGGGGGAACCCGCGGTCGTTCTTGCAGAGCTTGACATCCACACCGGCGCTGACGATATTTTCCAGCGCCGTGTAGTACTCCTCCGTGTTCGGCGTGCTAGCGTCGTCTCCCTGGTCGCCGGTGACGACCTGGACTGTGCATCCCCGCTGCAGGGCACTCGCCAGCGTGCTGGAAATGGTTTCTCGGGAGATTCTGAAGTTCGCCACTCTGATGATGTCGTCCTGAGCGGTTGTGGAACACGCCCGATGCGCCTCCCAGATCTGGTCGGCGATCGGATCCGTTTCCCGGGGGAATGTATAAACCTCGTTCACGACCGTCTTGAGATTGTTCTCTGGTTCGGAGCCGTAATCGTTGTCGCCCGTGGTCGACGGGCCGAACCAGAGGTCGTCGAAGTATTTGTTGGCGTAGAACTGATAGAGGTCGGGGCTGGTCAGCGTAACGACGTTCTCGAACGCTTTGTGCTCCGGCCTGTCCTGGCCGCCGTACCAGTCAAGATTCGCCGAGGAGACGTAGACGACATTGTTGAGGGTTCCCTCGGTGCTCAGCACGGCGGAGAGCGTCATGAATTTGTTGTGCATGATCGAGGGCGAGACGTCCGGCTCGCCGTTCTCGTCGCTCCATTCGCGATTGGCGATGCAACCGCGGCTCGCGACCATCCTGCCTTCGAAACTGACCCGTGGCCTTCCGCACGTCATCACCTTGACACGCTGGCCGACCGGCGGAACCGTGGCCGCTTCCATGAGCTTCTTGTACGTCGGTCTGCCGATGTTCCAGCCGTCGATAACGACACGCACGTTCACTCCCCGCTTGGCGGCGGCGGACAGCGCGTCGACGATTTCCGGGCGATCGAAGTAATAGAGAGTGATGGTCAGATCGCCGCCCGCGGCCGCGTTGATGAGACGCAACGCGTGGGCGGCGATCTTCTCATGCTTGCCGTCGTCGAACTCGACGTAATTCTCGACGTAGCTGCGATCTATCGGCACGGCGGCTAACGGCACGACGTCCAGATCCTCTGCGGACGCCGTTCCCGCAGGAACCGTAACGGACAGGACCGCGGCGAGGGCAGCGCACACGCCAGCGAGTTTCAGGGGGAATCGTAACATTCTGCCTTCCAGGGTTGAGGGGTTCCTGGCGGAGCATGTTTCACCTGAGGCCTCTGTGATCGTCATGAGTATTACAGACGATCACTGACAAGGGAAGACAAGGAATGTGATGATCCGCAGAAAATCTACTTGAGGGCGTACGTGGTGAGGCCGGCCTGGATCTGACGTTGGAAAACGCTGTAAACCAGCAACATTGGCAAAATCGCCAGCGCCAACGCCGCGAACATCGCCGACCAGTCCTGGTCGTAGCCTGCCGCGGTCGCGATATCGGCGATGCCTTGCGTCAGCACCCATTTCTCGCGATCCTGCAACAGCACCAGCGGTATCTGGTACTGGTTCCACTGCCCGAGCACGTTGAAGATCGTGATACTGACCAGACCGGGTCTGGCCATGGGCATCATGATCTGGAAGAAGACCCGTGTGTGTGACGCGCCGTCTACCATCGCTGCCTCCACGACGGCGGTCGGCAGCGTGCGGAAGAAGGCCGCGAGAAAGAAGACCGTGAAGGGCATCGAGTAGGCGATGTAGACCAGCGCCACCCCGAGGTGGGTGTTCAGGCCGATGAACGGGCCGACCAGCGGAACGTTGCCCATGTTCTGCACCACGAAGAAGAGCGGGGTGAGCGCCAGGTAGACAGGGAAGGCGAGGCCGGAGACGAACAGCAGGTAGATGGCGCGATTACCGCGGAACGGATACCGCGCCAGGACGTAGGCCGCCATCGAGCCCAGCAGCATCGTGCCGAACGTGCTGATCGTGACAACGATGACGCTATTCAACATGTACTGGCCGATGTGGAAGTTGTTCCAGGCTCGCTCGAAGTTATCCCAGCGCAGGGTCTCGGGAACAGCCCAGGCGTGGTCGAATATCTCCCCTTCGCTCTTGACCGATGCGAAGAAGGTCCACATGATGGGCACAATGATCAGCACGGCCCAGATCATGAGTGCCAGATGTGACAGGAGCGCCAGCGGGCCGAGGCGACTTCTACGCTGCCGCCTGGCCGCCTTCCTGGACGTCAGAATCGTCCGGGAGACCGTCGTCATTGGTACTCGATCCGTTCCCTCCGCGACAGGCGGAGCGCCAAGATCGCGAATCCGATGGTGAAGAAGAACATGACGACGCCAAGCGCCGAAGCGTAGCCGAAGTAGGAGTAATGGAATGCGTTGCGGTAGATTTCGGCGGCCATCACGGTGGTGGAGGAGTCTGGGCCGCCGTGCTGGTCGGTCATCACCCAGACGATCGCGAAGACGTCCAGCGCGAGGATGCCGAGGTAGATCCAAGCCACCTGGACGGTGTCCCACAGGAGGGGCAAGGTGACTCGGATGAAAAGCGAGATCCGTCCCGCCCCGTCGATCTGGGCTGCCTCGAACATGTCGCGCGGAATCGACGCCAGACCAGCGGAGAAGAGCACCACATAGAAGCCGACGGCTTGCCAGATCATCACGCCGAGCACGGACCAGAAGGCCACAGCCGGCTCTGAGAGGAAACCGATCGGTTTGATGCCCAGGGCCATGAGCGGGGCATTGACCATTCCGCTGGCGTCTGGTCTGAACGCCTGCTGGAACAGTACGGCCACCACCGCGACGGCCAGAATCTGGGGGAAGAAGAACAGCACGCGGTAGAACTTCGAGCCCCAGATTCCCTTCCTGCCCCCGTGACCCCCACCCACGTTGAGCAGGAAGGCGAAGAACAAGGCGATGACAATGGTTATCAGGGGCAGCAGGAGAAGTAGGACTCCGTTGTGCGTGACCGCCAGCCAAAACTTTTCATCATCAAGCAGCCGCTCGAAGTTGTCCAGCCCGATGAAGCGCGGCATGGCCGACACGCCTCGCCAGTCGGTCATCGCGATGTAGAAAGCCTGGATGTACGGCGAGATCACATAGACCACGTAGAGAATCACCGGGGCTGCCAGGAACGAGGTGATGAACAGCCCGCGGCGATACCTGTTGAAGATCATTAGCGCTTGTACTTCTTGATCGAGGAGTCGTTCTTGATCTCGTCGGCCTTCTTCTGGATGCGCTCCAGGTACTTGTCGGGCGTCAGGCCGCCGGACATGAGCTGGCCGGTGGCGGCGATGGCCTCGTCCTTGAGCGGGCCGTACCAGTTGTTCCAGCGGTAGTAGACGGCGTTCGTGCCCGCGTCCGCGACGGCCTTGGAGGCGCTGGTGACGCCCGGGGAGATGTCCTTGCCCTCAGTGGCTCCCTTGACCACGGTCATGGTGCGCACGAGCGCGCTGAAGTCGCCGGCCGCCTTCTTCGACAGCATGGCGCGCAGGTACTCCATGCCCGCCTGCGGGTGCGGGCTCTTGGCGGAGACGATGAAGTTCTCGCCCGGCTGGGTGTGCAGGGTGCCATAGGGCATCTTGTCGGACCCGGTGACGTCGGGAATCGGGAACATGCCGTACTCGAAGTCGGGCGGTGTGGTGGTCTTCTGCTCGTTCTCCAGCCAGGAGCCGGAGGGCAGCATGGCGACCTTGTACTTGTTCTGCGCGGTCTGCGTCTGGACGTGGTCGAGGCCGGTGGTGCCCTCCATGAGGTACTTGGCGCCGACCTCGGCCCAGGCGGTGGCCGCGGACTTCATGGCCTCGGTGGTCCAGGCGCCGTCCTCGAGGTTGTCGATGTTGACCAGCACCTCGTTGCCGCCGATCTTGGCGGCCATGGTGAGCAGCGGCTCGTACAGGTACTGCGGGAACTTGCCGGCGTAGGTGAACGGCGCCATCTTGCCGGACTTCTTGATCGTCTCGCAGAGCGCGATGAACTCGTCCCAGGTCTTGGGAATCTGCCAGCCGTTGTCCCTGAACACCTTCTGCGAGTACCAGATGCCGTGGATGTAGTTGACGTAGCCCAGCACACTGAACTTGCCGTCGTAGGTGCCGATCTCGATGACCGACGGGTCGATGGTGTCCCTGACCTTGGTGTTCGGGTCGTCCCACGAGGGCGCGTCGAGCAGCGGGGTCAGGTCCTGGAGCTGCCCGTCCTGGGAGAGGGCGCCGAAGTCGATGAAGTTGGCGCCCGAGTTGTCGATCACCTCGGGCGGGTTGCCGCCGGCGAAGCGCGGCTGCAGGACCTTGGTGATCTCCTTGGTCGCGTTGTGCTTGATCTCGACGTTCGCGTATTTGGTCTTGAACAGCGGCTGGTGGATGTTCTTGGCGTAGTCCTGGCCGAAGCCGCCGTCGAAGATCCAGACTTCCAGCGGCTTGTCGGCGGCCACGCCGAACGGGTTGGCCGCGCTGGTGGCGACCGGCGCTGACGAGCTCGTGGCGGCGGGCGGGGCGGCAGGTGTGGCGCAGGCCGCCAGCGCTCCGGCCGCAGGCACGAGGGCGGCGGCGCGCAGGAAACCACGCCTGCTGATGTGGGGGGTGTCGGACATTATGTGTACTCCTTCATGATCCGCGTCGGATTCGTCCTGCGTAGCGGCTCTCCAGGGCCTTGTTGTGCTCGTCGCCGCCCGTCACGTTCACCGACAGGTAGATGGGGGGTCTCTCGCCCATCGCCACGAGCTCGTCCACCGCCTCGGTGACCACCATCTGCGCCAGCAACGCGGAGGTGATCGTGGACACCGCACCGTAACTGCCGCCGCCGGGCAGGTCGAGGATGGCGTCCCCGTACGGCGCGCCGTTGTCCAGCACGACGTCGGCCAGATCGAGCAGCTTGCTGCCCGACGGGTGGCGCGAGGTCATCCGCGTGCTGTGCTTGACCGAGGTCAGCGCGATCAGCGGGTGGCCACGGTCCTTGACGATCGTGGCCAGCTCGACGACCGCGCCGTTCACACCGGAGCTGGAGATGAGCACGAACACGTCCTGCGGCGCGACCGGCGCCAGGGCGTAGATCTCGTGCGCGATGGCCGGGTCCCGCTCCAGTTCGGGGGTGAGCACGCTCGGCGGGCGGCCCCCGTACAGGACGAGATCCCTGGGTGTGAGGCGGTTGCTGGGCACGAGGCCGCCGGCCCGTCCGGCGATCTCCATGGCGATGGCCTCGGAATGCCCGGAACCGAAAGCGTTTACCACGCCCCCCGCCCGGATCGAGGCCACGACCAGCGCGGCTGCCTGCTTGACCGGCTCGGCCTGGCTCTCCGCGACCTGATGGGCCAGGTCGAGCACCTTGGATGCGTACGTCATTCAGCCTCTCTCCACCCGATGGCTCTCCACGGCGCTGATCGTGCGCTTGAACGCCTCGTTCGTGCGCTCGTAATTGCGTTGCGCGACCGCCACGTACACGGCGTCCAGCACGAACAGCTGCGAATGGACGGCGGCCAGCCCGCCGAGCCGGAACGTGGTCTCCCTGCTGGCGGTGGTCAGCACCAGGTCGGCCAGGTCGGCCAGCGGGGAGCGGGCGAAGGAGGTGACCGCGACCGTCAGCGCGCCGTGGCTGCCCGCCTCGGCCAGCGCCTCCATGACCTCACGGGTACGGCCCCGGTGGCTGATGCCGATGGCCACGTCGCCCTGCTTGAGCAGCGCCGCCTCCGACAGGGCCACGTGCGCGTCGCCCGCGCTCCAACCGGGGATGCCGATCCGGCGTAACCTGCCTTCGAACATGGTGGCCACGTTCCCGCTGGTGGAGACGCCTACCAGGAGCACTCGCGGGGCCGCCACGATGGCATCGGCCACTTTGGCGACCATGTCGAGGTCGAGCTGCGCGGCGGTGTCCTGGATGAGCCTGGTGTCGGCGGCGGCCATGACCTCGACGGCCGTGTCGAGCGGGTCGTTCGGGCCGATCTCGTGGCCGACGCCCGCACCCCAGCCCGCCTGGGCGGCCCGGCCCGTCTCGGTGGCGAGCGCGACGCGCAGCTCGGCATAGCCGGAGAAGCCGAACGCCCGGCAGAACCTGGTCACGGTGGCGGGCGAGCTGCCCGCCCGCTCGGCCAGCGCGATGATGGTCGACCGCGCCGCCTCGGCCGGGTCTTCGAGAATCACCTCGCCGACCCTGCGCAACGCCTCCGGCAAACCGGGTAGTTCCGTTTCGACGCGCCCAAGCGCTCCTGAAGTCACGAATATTCCTTCCGAATACCCGGTCTTCTGGCGAAAATTATTCTTGCTTCTCGGTCACGTCAAGCCCCAGACTCGGACCGTGACTCAATCGCTAGTGGTCGGCGTCGATGCCGGGGCCACGTCGACGCGGGTCGCCGTCCACACGCTCGACGGCACTCGGGTGGGGTACGCGCGGGCCGGCGCGGGCAATCCGACTGCTCACGGGCTGGCCAAGGCGGTGGCGGCCGTCGGCGCCGCGCTCGGGGAGGCGCTGGGGACGCACGATGGCGCGCGGGTCGCCGGCTCGCTGGCCGGGGTGGCGGGCTACGTGGCCGAGATGGCGCCCGGGCTGGCGAAGGTCTGGGCCGATCAGGGAATCCCCGAGGAGCCGCGGTGCATGGGCGACTTGCAGATCGCCTATGCGGCGGGCTCGCCGGAGCCCGACGGCTCGCTGCTGCTGTCCGGCACGGGCGCGGCGGCCGCCAGGATAATGGGCTTCGAGCTCGACGCGGTCGCCGACGCGCTGGGCTGGCTGCTGGGGGACTCGGGTTCCGGCTTCTGGATCGGGCGCGCGGCGGCGAAAGCGGTCGTGGACGCCTTCGACCGCGGCATGCCGGTCGAAGCGATCGACACGGCCGGGCCGAAGGCGGCGGACGGTCCCTGGCCGAACGGGCCCGAGGCGGCCGGGGCTCACGAGCCGGCGGGCCCGGCGGTCACGCTGGTCTCACTGGTCGCGGGGCACTTCCTCGGCAACGAGCGGCCCGCCACACCGCGCGACGTCGCCAGCCGCATCGTCCGGCTGGCGCAGGCCGATCACATGCGGCTGGCCGCCCTGTCCCCGCTCGTCAGCCGGGCCGCTGAGGCAGGCGACCCGATGGCGGCCGGCATCGTGCACGAGGCGGCCGGCCGCCTGGTCGCCACGCTCGAACGGGTGCACGTGTCCGGCCCGGTGGTGCTCGCCGGAAGCGTGCTGACCGCTGACGGCCCGATACGGCGAGCCGTGACGGGTCTGCTGGCGGGCGAGACCGTGACCACGGCACGCGACGCGGCGGGCGCGGCGGCCTGGCTGGCGGCCCGCACCCTGCTGCCGGAGACCGAGGCGAAGGCCCAGCACGCCGCCTTCACGGCCGCGCCGTAGCGGACCGGCCAAGATCGCGCGAGCACGCGTACTCCTTTTGAGTGCCTGCGGGGCCCTGCCGCCCCTCGGCCACGCGGTGTCCGGGGAGCGCTGAGTCTCACCTCGCGAGCAGGGCGGCGCTGCCGTAACTCCCGCCGAAACCCGTCACCAGCGCGACCTCGCGTTGTCCCGTTCGCAACTCCCGCACGGCCTGGGCCACGTTGTTCAGGCCGTGCACGTAGCCCTCCGAGAGCAGGCCGCCGTGCGGGTTGACCCACGCGTGGCGGCGCTCCAGCAGGTACGCCCCGAGGTCCGCGCGCTCGACCAGCCCGAAGTCCTCCAGTTGCCGGGGCACGAGCCACGAGTACGCGTCGTACGGCAGCGCCACGTCCACATCGGACGGCCGCATGCCGGCCGCCTCCCAGAGCATGGGCGCCACGTACGCGGAGAAGATCGTGCTCACGTCGGGCGCGCGGTCCATCGAGGAGCACCCGGGCCCTCCGCCCCGTACCACCGCCTGGACACGCGGCCCGTCGAGGACGCCGCTGACGACCAGCGCACAGGCCCCGTCGGTCTCCTGGCAGCAGTCGGCGGTCCGCAGCGGGGTGCACACGTACGGCTTGGCGAGATAGTCCGCGAGCTCCAGCGGCTCGCGGCGCAGCGCCCGGGGGTTGGCCTTGGCGTTGTCCCTGGACTGGGCGACGACGGCGTGCAGGTGCTCTTCTGTCAGCCCCGTGTCGTGCAGGTAGCGGGTCGCGGCCAGGGCGAACAGCGGGATCGGGCCCGCCAGGCCGTACGTGAAACGTTCCTGGGGGCCGGTGGAGACGGTGTTCATACGTTTGCCCGAACGGCCGTTGAGCGCCCGAAAGATCAAGATATTTCGGGCCAGGCCCGCGTGGACCAGCATCGCCGTGTCCCCCAGGATCGACGCCGCCTGCGTGCCGCCTCCGGCGATGTCGTTGTGCCACCCGAGCCGCTCGATCCCCAGGGCTCTGGCGACCTGCACGACGGGCGCGGAGTCGTTCATGTGATAGCTGAGCACCGCGTCCACGTCACGCGGGCCGATGCCGGCGTCCGCGCAGGCCGTCCGGCACGCCTCGGCCGCGAGCTCCAGCTCCGTGCGCCCGGACTGCCTGGTCAGCGCCGTCATCCCGATCCCGGCCACGGCCGCTCGCCCGGCGAAGGCCTGCATGCCCCACACGCTAACACAGGCAAGCGCTTGCTAGGTTAGCGCGCCGGGGTGACAATGCGTCTTCACGGGAGCTGTCTCGTCTTGTAATACGGAGGTGCGATCTACCGATAGCTCATCACCATCACCCCGAGGTGAGCGATGGATCTGCGCCACATCAGGTACGCCATGGCGATCGCACGGGCCGGCAGCCTCCGCCGGGCCGCCGTCGCGCTGCACATTGCCCAGCCCACGCTGTCCGAGCAGCTGAGGGCACTGGAGAAGGAGATAGGCGTCGAGCTGTTCAGCCGTTCGTCCAGCGGCGTGCAGCTCACCGAGGCAGGCGAGGCGTTCCTGGCCCAGGCCACCGTCGCGGTCGACGCGTTCGAGCGAGCCGTGGCCGCGGCCAGGAGCAAGGGCGACACCTCGCGCCTGGGCGTGGCGGACGGGCTGGCCGATGTGGTCGCCCGGCTGCTCTCCCAGCTCCAGGGCCTGCGCCTGCGGGTGGCCCCCATGGGCACGGCCGAGCAGATCATCTCCATCGTGGACGGCACCCTGCAGGCCGGGCTGGGCTACGCGCCCGGCTCGTTGCCGAGGGGTGTGGCCAGGATGCTCATCCACCGTTTCCCCGTGCGCGCCCTGGTGCACCGCGATCATCACCTGGCCGCGTCCGAGGCGGTGTCGCTGGCGGACCTGGCCACGGAGCCGCTGGTCATGCCGGAGTCCGACGCGGTGGCGGGCGCCCGTCGTTTCCTGGAGGGTTTCGTACGCCACCGGCTCCACCCCCGGCTCGGCCCGGCGGCGGCCACGCACGACCTGGCGATCACCATGGTGGAGGAGGGCTCGGGCTACACGCTCAGCGTGCACGAGGGCACGCCGGTGCCGGAGACCCTGACCTTCGTTCCGATCAAGGAGGACGTCCCCCCGCTGGAGGTGGTCTTCCTCTGGAACCGCCAGGCCGACGTGCCGGAGTTGGTCAGCGCCGCCCGCCATGTCGCCCGATCTGGATAGCGATATTATCTAGCGATGCGCATCTCCGAACTCAGCGCCCGGTCCGGCGTGGCCCTCCCGACGATCAAGTACTACCTGCGCGAGAACCTGCTGCACCAGGGCGAGCAGATAGCGGCGACCCGGGCCGAGTACGACGATTCGCACCTGCGCAGGCTCCGCCTGATCCGGGCGCTGCTCGAGGTGGGCAAACTCCCGGTTGCCTCGATCAAGCAGATCATCGCCGCCGTCGACGACGAGTCGCTGCCCATTCACGAGATGCTCGGCACCGCGCACTACGCGCTCGGCCCCACTGTCGAGCCGGAGGCGAGCGGGGACTGGGAGGCCGCCCGCGCCCAGGTGGACCGCCTCATCACGGACCTGGGCTGGAATGTCCACCCCGCGGCCCCGACCCGGGACGAGCTGGCCCAGACCCTGGTCAGGATGCGCCAGCTCGGCGTGCCCATCGACCTGGGGCCGTACGTGGAGGCGGCGCAGAGGCTGGTGGCCGAGGTCGAGATGGGCGCCATCCCGTTCGACGGGCCGCGTGACGCCGCCGTGGAGGCCATGGTGCTGGGCACCGTCCTGTACGGCAAGGCGTTCGACGCGCTGCGGCGGATGGCCCAGGAGTCGGAGTCGGCCCGCCGTCTCACATGAGGCCGCGTCAAACGAAGCGGTCCCAGATGGGGCGGTCCCAGATGGGGCGGTCTCAGATGGGGCGGTCTCAGATGAAGCCGTTCGCCCTCAGGACGTCGACGGCGTGGATGGTGATCGCGCCACGCCAGTCGAGCGAGCCGGCAGGCGAGATGCGCGCATAGTCCACGGTCCACCCGCCGTCGTCCTTCTGACCGCCCGCCAGCCGCACGAGGTCGGCGGCGATCACTTCGGGATCGAACAGGTCGCGGGCCGGCCGGCCGGGGTACGGCGCGAAGTCCAGCGGCCGCAGCGCCTCGTTCGCGGTGCCGCCCTCCACCGGCACCCGCCCGTCCTCCGGGATGAGGGCGCCGAGCCGCTTGAGCAGGTCGGCGGCCCGGGGCTGGGTGTCGTACACGGCGTCGAGGAAGAGCACGGCGAACGACAACACGTACGCGTGCGGCCGCCCATCCAGCTCCTGGATGGCGTCGAGGCAGTACCGCGTGGCCTTCTCCAGCCAGGGGTGCGCGGCGACGGCCGGATCGTGCGCGGCGACGCGGTGGGCGGCGGCCGCGGACACGGCGGTGATCTGCAGCGACGAGGTGGTCGTGTCGGCGCCGGCCCACCACGGGGCGGTGCCGTGGGGGACGGTGAGCGGCTGGGCGAACGGCAGGCCGCCGTCGGGCAGCGTGACCGCGTCCAGATAGCCGCACAACTCCGCGGCCCGAGGGGAGGTCTCCGGCGCGATGTCCGCGAACACCTCGAAGGCGTGCAGGGCGGCGCCCGGCTGGCTCTCCGGGGAGCGCAGGTCGGGCTCCAGGCCCCAGCCGTACCCGCCGTCGGGATTGCGGTAGGCCTCCAGGGCGGTCAGCACCCCTGCCGCGTCACCGTCACCCATGAGCAGGTCGTAACGGCGGCGGTCCAGCACGCGGGCGTGGGTGGCCAGGAAGCCGGGGATTGCCGAGAGGTTTACGTTCATGTGGCCATCGTGCCCGGGGCGCCGAGGTGCAGTCTTGTAGGTTCCGGACACCCTGCCCGGACATACTGACAGGGTGGACGACGGCATGGCCCGCACGAGATTCGCCAGGGCGCGGGTGGCCCGGCTCGGCACCGTGGGCGACGGCGGAGCGCCGCACCTGGTGCCGATCGTGTTCGCCATGGTCGCCGAGACGGTGGTCACCGCCGTCGATCACAAGCCCAAGACCACCGCGAACCTTCGCAGGATCCGCAACATCCGGGGCAACCCCCAGGTCAGCCTGCTGGTCGACCGCTACGAGGACGACTGGGCGCAGCTGTGGTGGGTGCGGGCCGACGGCCTGGCCCGCGTCGTCGAAGGCGGGATGGAGCGCGAGACGGCACTCGACGCGCTGGTGGCGAAATATCCCCAATATCGCGAGCGCCGCCCCACGGGACCCGTGATCGTTGTCGGTGTGACTCGCTGGACCGCCTGGTCCGCTAGCGGACTGGACACGGGCTCGCCGTGAACGCGGTGTGCAGCGCTCTCGCCTCCGACTCCGGCAGCAGGTCGCGGGCCGCCAGCCAGGCCGCCGCGCCCGCGGTGTCGCGCGCCGTCGTGACGGTCTCGCCCGCCAGCAGTTTCGTCACGGACCGCCGCACCGGTTCGCTGCCGGTCAGCACGCCTCCGGCGAGGACGATGGGAAGACCGGGCTGGTGCACGTGGGCGGCGGTTCGCGTGAGGCGCGAGGCGGCCTCGGTGACGATGGCCTCCGCGGCGGGGTCGCCGGCCTCTGCGGCCCGGGTGACCAGGGGCGCAAGCTCGGCCAGCGCGAGCGGGGGCGCCGCGTGCACCGCCGCGGCCAACTCCTCGACGCGCCCGCGGTGGCAGGCGGGGCCTTCCTCCTGCTCTACCCGCTGCTCAAGGCGGCGGTGATCTCGTTCCAGCACTTCCGCATGGGTGAGCTGATCAGGGGCGGCGCCGCGTTTCATCGGCCTGGACAACTACGCCGAGCTGCTCGCCGGGGAGGAGTTCTGGCAGGTCTTGTGGCGCACTGTCGTGTGGACCGCGATCAACGTGGTGCCCATCGTGGTCCTTTCCACCGGGGTCGCCCTCATGCTCGTCCGCCTGCGCCGCGGCCTGCGGCTGGCCCTGATGAGCGCGCTCGCCCTGGCCTGGGCCACTGAACGTGCTGATCATCAAGGATCAGGACAAGCGGACGCTGCCGGTGTGGTTGTCGTCGTTCAGCGACGTGTTCGGCACGGACTGGGGCGCCACGATGGCCGCCGCCAGCCTGTTCGCGCTGCCCGCGCTGCTGCTCTTCCTGTTCCTGCAGCGGCGCGTGGGCACGGGCATGACGGCGGGTGCGGTCAAGGGCTGACCGTGCGGGCGGCGTGGCGACCAGGCGGCGGGCCACGCCGACCGGAGTCATTCCCTGATCGTGACGGGCCGCTTCAGCAGCCAGAGCGCGGCGCGCTGGAGCAGCGTCCTGTGCACCTCGTTGTCGTACGACCTGGTGTCGTGGCCGAGGGCGTCGTAGAACACCCGGCCGCGCCGCACCGGCCGCGCCCAGATCAGCGGCTGGCCGTTGGACGAGGCCAGCGGCTCGACGTCCGGCAGGATGTCGAGGTCGCTGTAGACCTCGTCCACCACGTCGAAGTCCCGCAGGCCGTCCACCACCGGGTGCTTGCCGTGCACGCGCACGCCCGTCCACCCCAGGGGCGGGTGGTGGGACTTGGGCCACGTCCAGCAGCCGCCGAGCACCCTCGGCCAGCCCTGCCAGTCGTCGAAGCAGATCGACGCCGAGTGCATGCACAGCAGCCCGCCACCCCGGTCCAGGTGGTCGAGGAGCGTCGTGCGGGCCTCGGCCGGCAGGCCGAAACGCCACTCGGCACGCAGGTCGGCGAACCGGTCCTGGGTCATCTGCCAGCGCAGCGCGTTGACGGTGATGAGCTGGACCTCCGACGGTTCGCTGAGCGCGCCCGCGATGTCCTCGGTGATCTCGGACTCGACCCCCACCTCGGCAAGCACCTCCGCGAGCGCGGCCGACGTGGCGGCGAAGTCGTGGAACAGGCCTCCTGACAGGATCAGATTTCTCGCCACTGGCCCAGCCCATCATGGTTAACGCGGCATTTCCACCCGTGAGCTGTCACATCCGGGGGTCGGACCTGGCCGTCGACGCGCTCGACCGGGGGCAAGCGGGCGCGGCGTCGCGCCAGGTCGCGCCCGACGCGGTGGTCCACCTGCTCTGACGTGGGCGGGCTGGTGCCCCGGCACGCGTCGTTCTTCGGTGAAGAGGCATGATTTCTGGCGTGGAGTTCGAGGAGTACCGCCCGATGTTGCTCGGGCTCGCCTATCGTCTGCTCGGCAGCATGTGGGACGCGGAAGACGTCGTGCAGGAGGCGTGGCTGCGCTGGCAGGGCACCGACCGGAGCACGGTCAGGGAGCCGCGGGCTTTCCTGGTGACCGTGGTCTCGCGGCTGGCGCTCGACCAGTTGCGGTCGGCCCGGGTGAAGCGGGAGGCGTACACCGGGCCGTGGTTGCCGGAGCCGGTGCTGACGTCGGAGGCGGGGCCGCTGGACACGGCGGAGCTGCGCGACACCGTCTCGTACGCGACCCTGCACATGATGGAGCGGCTCTCCCCGCCGGAGCGGGCGGTGTTCGTGTTGCGGGAGGCGTTCGAGCTGCCGTACGACGAGATCGCGGAGATCGTCGGCTCGTCGATGGCCAACGCCAGGCAGATGCATCACCGGGCCTCCGTGCGGGTGGCCGAGGGACGCGACAGGTTCCAGCCGACCTCGGAGGACCACACCACGCTGCTGACGAAGTTCATCGACGCGGCGAGGGGCGGCGACCTCGGCGCGCTCACCGAGTTGTTCCACGCGGACGTCGTGTCCTGGAACGACGGCGGCGGCAAGGTCAGGGCGGCGCTGCGGCCGATCATCGGCAGGCGCAAGGTGCTGTCGTTCATCGGTGGGCTGCTGTCGCGCTACGACTTCTCGGAGGCGCGGCTGCTGGACGTCAACGGCCGGCCGGCGATCTGGACACGCGTCGCGGGAGTCGATCAGCTCATCATGATCGATATCGTCGACGGCCACATCAAGGGGATTTACGGCGTGCTGAACCCGGACAAGCTGGCCCGCGTGCACCCCGGCTGAACGCGGTCACTCTATAGTCGCCCCTATGGATCTCGGCATCTCGGGCAAGGTCGCCCTCGTCACCGGAGGCAGCGCGGGCATCGGACTGGCCGCGGCCAAGAGTCTGGCACGGGAGGGGTGCGACGTGTGCGTCACCGCCCGCAACCCGGAGCGGCTCGCGGACGCGGTGGTGGAGCTGCAGGAGTTCGGCAAGGTCGTGCACGCGGTCCTGGCGGACGTGGAGGATCCGACCGCAGCGCGGCGGGTGGTCGAGGAGACGCGTGACGTGCTCGGCCCGGTGGACATCCTCGTGGCCAACGCGGGCGGCCCGCCGCGCGGGCGCTTCGACGAGGCCACCCTGGCCGACTGGGACGTCGCCGTGCAGCGCAACCTGCTCGGCACCGTACGGCTGATCCACGCGGTGCTGCCCGAGATGCGCTCGCGCGGCTGGGGCCGGATCGTCACGATCACGAGCCGGTCGGCCCGCGAGGCGCTGGACGGCCTGGCGCTGTCCAACGCCACCCGGTCGGCCGTGGCCGGCGTCGTGCGCACGCTGGCCAGGGAGGTCGCCGGTGACGGCGTGCTGGTCAACAACGTGATGCCGGGGCCCATCGACACCGAGCGGCTGCGTGAGCTGGCTGAGGACGAAGACGTCCTGGCCGAGCGGGGCAAGGGGGTGCCGGTCGGCCGCATCGGGCGCGCGGAGGAGGTGGGGGACGTGGTGGCGTTCCTGGCCAGCGAGCGGGCCTCGTACGTGAACGGGATCTCGATGCTGGTGGACGGCGGGGAGAGCCGCGTCATCGCCTGAGAAGGGTGCCGACGACGGTGGCGGCCCAGGTCCGGGTGTCCTCGGGCAGGTCCACGAAGTGGGACAGATTCGCCCGGTGGAAACACGCGCCCATCAGCATGGCGGCGGCGGCCTGCGCGTCCATGTCCGCGTCGATCCTGCCGCCGCCCTGCTCGGCCTTGATGATCTCGGCCAGCGCCAGGACCGGCACGTGCGGGCCCCTGCCGGACTCGGCCAGCATGTTCCTGAAGCCCGCCATGAGCGACGGGTCGGCCAGCACGCCCGAGGCGATGCCCGCCGCCCTGGTGTAGAACTCGACGGCCGCGACCGCGAAGCCGGTGAGGGCGTCGGCCAGGTCGCCCTGACCGGCGCCCTGCCGCAGCCGGGTCAGGGCCTGGCCGAGCGTGGGCTGCCGCTCCAGCAGCACCGCCAGGAGCAACGCCTCCTTGCCGGGGAAGTGTTTGTACAGCAGGGCCTCGGAGCAACCGGCCTGGCGCGCGATCCGCTTGGTCGTCGCGCCCACGATGCCGTGCTCGCGCAAGGCCTGCTCGGCGGCGTCGAGGATGCGGTCGCGGGTGCTCATCCGGTCATGATATGAGCGCGTACTCATCGACTTGGCGGCGCATGACATGCTTCGAGATAGGGACCATCGGGAGAAGGTAGGGGCATGGACAAGCCGGTCATCGTGACGGTGGACGACGACCCGGGCGTCTCGCGGGCGGTCGCCCGTGACCTGCGACGCCGCTATGGCCAGGAATACCGGATTGTTCGCGCTGAGACGGCCAGGGACGGCATCGAGGCGGTCAGGGAGATGCGGCTGCGCGGCGACGACGTGGCCGCGATATTGGCCGACTACCGCATGCCGCAGATGAACGGGGTGCAGTTCCTCGAGGCCGCCATGGACCTGTATCCGTACGCGCGCCGCGTGCTGCTGACCGCGTACGCCGACACGGACGCGGCCATCCAGGCAATCAATGTGGTGGATTTGGACCACTATTTGCTGAAGCCGTGGGATCCGCCGGACGAGAAGTTCTACCCGGTGATCGACGGGCAGCTGGACGCGTGGCTGCGTACCGAGCGGATCGAGCGGTCCGAGCTGCGGGTGGTGGGCGACCGGTGGTCGGCGCAGTCGTACAAGGTGCGTGACTTCCTGGCCCGCAACCACGTGCCGTACCAGTGGATGCTGGCGGAGGATCCGGAGGGCGAGCAGCTGGTGAAGGCGGCGGGCGAGAACTGCCACCTGCCGCTGGTGGTGACGGCCGACGGCACCACGCTGGAGTCGCCCGACCAGGCCACGCTGGCCATGGCGGTGGGCCTGTCGACGACCCCGGCCACCGACTTCTACGACCTGATCGTGGTGGGCGGCGGCCCGGCCGGGCTGGGCGCGGCCGTCTACGGTGCCTCCGAGGGCCTCAACACCGTGCTGGTCGAGGCCTACTCGTCAGGCGGCCAGGCAGGCCAGAGCTCCAGGATCGAGAACTATCTGGGCTTCCCCGACGGGGTCTCCGGGCAGCAGCTGGCCGACCGGGCGCGCAGGCAGGCGCTGAGGTTCGGAGCCGAGCTGCTGACGGCGCGCAAGGTGACCATGCTGGAGCCGCGCGGGCAGGCACGGGTGGTCGGGTTCAAGGACGGCGGGGAGATCGCGGCGCACGCGGTGATCCTGGCGACCGGCGTCACCTACCGCCGGCTGGAGGCGCCGGGGCTGGAAGAGTTCGTCGGCCGGGGCGTCTTCTACGGCGCCGCGCTGACCGAGGCGCCCGCGTGCAAGGACGCCGAGGTGCACATCGTCGGCGCGGCCAACTCTGCCGGGCAGGCGGCCGTCTACCTGGCGGGATTCGCGAGCAAGGTCCACTTGTTGGTGAGAGGTGATGGTTTGGAGAAATCCATGTCTCACTACCTCATCGAGCAGATCGCCGCGCTGCCCAACGTCGACGTGCATCTCCAGACGGAGGTCGTCGGCGGGGGCGGCACGGGGCATCTGGAGCGGCTGACGCTGTCGACCAAGGGCGAGGAGCGTACGGTCGACGCGCAGTGGTTGTTCGTGTTCATCGGCGCGGAGCCGTACACCTCGTGGCTGGGCGAGACGATCGAACGGGACGCGAAGGGGTTCGTCCTGACGGGACCCGACCTGGTCCAGGGCGGGCGGCGGCCGCGTAACTGGCCGTTGCGGCGCGAGCCGTACTTCCTGGAGACCAACGTGCCGGGAGTGCTGGCCGCGGGCGACGTACGCGCGGAATCGATCAAGAGAGTGGCCTCCGCCGTCGGGGAAGGCGCGATGGCCGTCGCGCTCGTGCACCGCTACCTGGAGAAGCAATGAGCACCACTATCGACATCGACGAACTGCGCAAACTCTTCCTGTTCGAACGGCTGACCGACGAGCAGCTCACCAAGCTGGCCAACAGCGGGCAGGTGAAGACGTTCGCGGCCGGCGAGGACATCGTCTGCCAGGGCGAGCCGGCCGAGTGCTTCGCGGTGCTCATCGAGGGCGAAGTGCAGATGCTCAACGAGACGGTCAGCGCCGGGACGGTCGCGATGCCCCGCACGTCCCAGCCCGGCGTGTACGGCGGCGCCACCTCCGCCTACCTCGGCGACCGGGCGCCCGACACCTACCAGCACACGCTGCGCGCGACCGCGCCGTCGCGGATCTTCCTGCTGCCGGCCAAGAAGTTCGCCTACATCGTGGCCGAGTGGTTCCCCATGGCCATGCACCTGCTCGACGGCCTGCTGTCGGGCGGGCGCATGCAGCGGGAGGCGATCGACCGGCGGCAGCGGCTGACCGCGCTCGGCACGATCACCGCGGGGCTCACGCACGAGCTGAACAACCCGGCCGCGGCCGCGGTGCGGGCGGTGGGCGAGCTGCGTTCGCTGATCAAGGCCTCCCGTCTGCACCTCGCCCAGCTGGCCGAGGACGGCATCCCGCCGGAGAAGTTGCGCACGCTGATCGAGGCGCAGGAGGCGTGCACGAACAAGCTGGGCACCCTGCCGCCGCGCTCGCCCCTGGAGATCTCCGACGCCGAGGACGAGCTGGGTGAGGCGCTGGACGAGCTGGGCGTGGAGGACGCGTGGGACCTGGCGCCCGCGCTGATCAACGCCGGCTTCTCCGGCAAGGACCTGGAGAAGATCCGCACCAAGGTGGGCGAGGAGCACGCCCCGGCGGCGCTGCGCTGGCTGGCCGAGGCGATCGAGATCTCGCAGATGCTGAGCGAGGTGACCGAGGCGACGGAGCGCATCACCTCGCTGATCCGCTCGGCCAAGCAGTACTCCCAGATGGACCGCGCCCCGTTCCAGGAGCTGGACGTGCACGACCTGCTGGACAGCACGGTCGCGATCTTCCGTGGCAAGATCCCGCCGGGCATCAGCGTGGTCACCGACTACGACCGCACCCTGCCGCCCATCCCCTGCTACGGCGGCGAGCTCAACCAGGTGTGGACGAACCTCATGCACAACGCCCTCGACGCGATGGGCGAGTCGGGCACGCTGACCGTCCGCACGGCGCACGACGAGGACGAGGCGATCATCGAGATCGGAGACACCGGCCCCGGCGTGCCCGACGCGATCAAGGATCGGATCTTCGAGCCGTTCTTCACCACCAAGAATGTGGGCGAGGGCACGGGGCTCGGGCTCGACATCTCCTACCGGATCGTGGCCGGGCGGCACGGCGGCGAGATCAAGGTCCGCTCGGTGCCCGGTGACACCTGGTTCGAGGTACGCCTGCCGCTGCGCGAACCCACAGCCGCCGCCTGAGCCAGGGCGGCTCAGCGGGGCGCCACATGAGGTTCATCCGGCTTCATCGGATGGATGCCGACTTGTCAGGAACGGTCATGAGCCCATGTAATGGATGACCGTAATCCTGAAAGGAGGCGAGCCGGTGAGCACGTCCGCGGCTACGACGGGTTCACGCTCGCTGAACTGCTGGGTCCGGTGTTCGTGCCGATGCTGATGGTGCTGAACATCCCACCCGCGTACACCCGGGCCCTCTACCGCACCGCCGGCTCCTGCACCAGCGCGATCACGCCGATGAGCCCCTACTTCGTGATGGCGCTCGGTTTCCTGCGGCGCTCCCGCCGCGCGGCCGCGATCAGCACGCCGGCCTCGATGACCATCCCCATCGCGGTCACCCTGCTCGTCCTGGACGCTGCTGTTCTTCGTGTTCTGGTGGCTCGGCATCCCGCTCGGGCCCGGGGCGCCCGTTCCCTGATTCCCTGGAAGGACTTCCGTGCTGATCACCGACTGGACCCGGCGGGCCCTCCCGGCCATGCTCGACGACCTCAAGGCCGTGGTGGAGCTGGAGACCCACAGCTACGACAAGACCATGCTGGTCAAAGGCCTGCGCACGATCCGCGGCAGGGCCGTCGAGCGGCTCGGGACGCCCGACGAGGAGGTCCTGCACGACGGCGGCCAGTACGGCGACATCCTTGAGCTGACCTACCGGGGCACCGCGCCAGGGACCGTGCTCATGCTCAGCCACTACGACACGGTCTGGCCGACGGGGACGCTGGCCGGGTGGCCGTTCGCGGTCGTGGAGGGCAAGGCGACGGGGCCGGGCGTGTTCGACATGAAGGCCGGGCTGGTGCAGTCGATCTGGGCCCTGCACGGGCTGCGGGAGCTGGGGTTGCCGCATCCGGACGTGCGGTTCCTGTTCAACGGGGACGAGGAGATCGGCAGCCCGGCCTCGCGCGAGCACATCGAGGCGGCCAGCGAGGACGTGCTGGCGAGCCTGGTGTTCGAGGCCTCCTTCGACGGCGCGCTGAAGACGGCGCGGAAAGGGGTGGGGTTGTTCAGCGTACGGGTGACCGGGGTGGAGGCGCACGCGGGGCTCGATCCGTACGCGGGAGCCAGCGCCATTCACGCCATCGCCGAGATCGTCACCACCCTGGCGGGGGCCGCCTCACGGGAGCGCGGCACCACCGTGAACGTCGGCCTGATCAGCGGCGGGACCGGGCGGAACGTGGCGGCCGGGCACGCCAGCTGCGGTGTGGACGTGCGGGTGACCGATCCGGCCGAGATGGGGCGGATCGACGACTTGTTCGCCGACCTGCAGGCCTCCGACCCACGCGTCTCCATCTCGGTCACCGGCGAGTGGAACCGGCCGCCCATGATCCCGAATCCGGCCTCGCAGCGGTTGTTCAAGGAGGCACAGGAGGTGGCGGCCGGGTTCGAGTGGTTGCTGGACGAGGTGGCGGTGGGGGGTGCCAGTGACGGGA
>NZ_VCKY01000105.1 GCF_005889735.1 Nonomuraea turkmeniaca | reverse complement strand
GCCCTACGGAATCCCCGGCCGAGTCCTCGGCACCGGACCGTCCAGCCTCCGTGGCGGCCTTGGCGCGGGCGGCGTCGAGGCGGTCCGCCGCCTTGACCGCGCGCTCATACCGCGCCTCCTGCCACTCCGTCACCCACTGCGGCGCCGCCTCCATCTCGGGGACCCCGTCGGCCGACCACATGAGCAACAACCCGAGCGCGTGCTTGCAGGGGAACTTCCGGCTCGGGCAACTGCACCGGTACGCGGGCTCGGTCAGGTCGACGCACGCCAGGTAGGGCTTGGCCCCGCTGCCCTTGCACTCGCCGTACAGGACAGTGCCCGTCGCGCCACGCGACGACCATTTCCCAGGCGCCGCCACCCCCTGGGCCGCCTTCTGGGAGGAAGCGTCAGGGGCGAGGGCGAGCACCTGATCACGGCTCAACCGTTCGATCACCTGCTGCAGACTAGCCAGCCCGACCGACATTTCGCCGCCACTCCGCCCCCTTAAACTGTCCCGGGTGGAGCTCAAGATCTACCCCGACGGTCCGTCCGTTCAGGTGACCGACGAAGCCGCCGCCCTGGCCAGCACGCTGGAGGGGCAGCTGGTCCTCGACGGCACCCGTTTCCTCCGCAGGGACGTCACGGGCGCCCCGGTCGGTTTCGTGGAGCGGCCGCCCGTCGCCGCGGCGCTCGACCTCCTCCCCCACCCGGAGGGCGGCTGGTTCCGCGAGACGTGGAGGTCGGCGGTGACGTTCCACCCGGACGGGTACGCCGGGCCGCGGGCCAGCGCCACCGGCATCTACTTCCTGCTGAACCCTGGCGAGGAGTCCGTGCCGCACCTGGTCAGGTCGGACGAGGTGTGGTTGTGGCACCGCGGCGGCCCGCTCAGCCTGACGGTCGGCGACGCCACGATCATGCTGGGACCGCAGGTGGAGGACGGCCAGGTGCCGCAGGCGGTCGTGCCCGGCGGGGTGTGGCAGTCGGCCCGCCCGGCCGGCCCCGACGCCGTCCTGGTGAGCTGCATCGTGTCGCCGGGCTTCGATTTTGCCGACTTCACCGCATAGGCGGGGTTGTTAGATAGAGGTATGCCGAGAGGAAGATCGACAACCAGCTCCAGGGCATGGCGCTGGCCGTGGAAGGGCGGTTGAGCCGGCTCATCCTCACCGTCACCCTCGGCACCGGCCAGCGCGTCACGAACGGCCATCTCTTCCGGGAGGCGGCCAAGGTCAGGCGCCTGCGAGGCGGTTTCGCCGAACCGGCGCAGGGCACCCGTGGGGCCATGAAGGTAAAAGAATGGACCGTGCGCATTCAGCTGACCGAGGACGGCGACGACACCGCGGCGCGGGCGGCGCTCACCACCGACGACGGCACCGTGATCGTCGGGAACGGACGTGCCAAGCGCAACCCGTCCGATCCGGCGGTGCCCGAGATCGGGGACGAGCTGGCGGCCTCACGCGCCCTCGCCGACCTGGCCGAACGGCTGGCGGTCAACACCCAGCGGGACATCGCGAGCTCGGCCGATTCGCCCACGCCGAGCCGCTCTTGGTGAACATCAGCATCCACGCTGATCCTGCTCGAGGGATATCGAGTTGACGGGCGACCGGCCGGAACGCTGATATGGCGACCCATGAGCAAGATGCACGCCGACGAGTTGGAGACCGACGAGTCCCTCGTCCGCCGGTTGGTGGCCGCGCAGTTCCCGCAGTGGGCGGACCTGCCGATCGAGCGGTTCCCCTCGCCGGGCACGGTCAACGCGGTCTACCGGCTCGGCGACGACCTGTCCGTACGGCTGCCCCTCGCCGAGTGGTGCGTCGGCGACGTGGAGAAGGAGCGCTGGTTGCTGCCGCGGCTCGCTCCGCTGCTGCCGGTCGCCATCCCCGAAGTGCTCGGGACGGGCGTCCCCGGAGCGGGATTCCCGTGGCCGTGGTCGGTGTGCCGGTGGCTGCCCGGCGGCAACCCCGAGACCGGTGACGAGCCCCTCGCCAAGGATCTGGCGGCGTTCGTGGCCGCCGTCCGTCAGGTGGACCTTCCGGACGGGCCGAGGGCGTACCGGGCGGGTCCGCTCAGCGAGGTGGACAAGGCCACCCGGCACGCGATCGGCCGGCTGGACGGGCTGATCGACATGGCGGCGACGACGGCGATCTGGGAAGCGGCCGTACGCACGCCGGAGTGGCCGGGCCCGCCCGTGTGGACGCACTCCGACCTGA
Source organism: Nonomuraea turkmeniaca (assembly GCF_005889735.1). Taxonomy (GTDB): domain Bacteria; phylum Actinomycetota; class Actinomycetes; order Streptosporangiales; family Streptosporangiaceae; genus Nonomuraea; species Nonomuraea turkmeniaca. The sequence continues at coordinate 33,610 of NZ_VCKY01000105.1, read as the reverse complement.
TGCCCGGCAACCTGCTGGTCGAGGACGGCCGGCTCACCGGAGTGATCGACTTCGCGACGGCGGGCGTGGGCGACCCGGCCTGCGACCTCATCCTCGCGTGGAACCTGCTCACACCGGAGGCCAGGGACGTCTTCCGCGCCGGGCTGGACGTGGACGACGACACCTGGGCCCGGGGCCGCGGCTGGGCGCTGTGCATGGCGGCCGGCCAGCTCGACTACTACCAGCACACGAACCAGGCGATGGCGGCCAACGCACGGCACACCCTCCAGGAGGTGATCATCGCCTGAGGTAACGTCGGCACTCTCCCCGTCGCTCGATCAAGGAGAGTCGTATGGTCCGCAAAGCCGTGATCCCGGTGGCCGGCCTGGGCACCCGGCTGCTGCCGCTGACGAAGGCGCTGCCGAAGGAGATGTTGCCGATCGGCGACAAACCCGTCATCGAACACACCATCCGCGAGCTCGTGGACTCCGGCATCGACGAGATCACCATCGTCACCTCGGCCCGCAAGGACCTCGTGCAGCGGCACTTCGCCCCGGACGCCGACCTGGAGGAGCAGCTGCGCACCGCCGGCAAGGGCGACCTGGCCGACGCGGTGGCTGAGCTGTCGTCCATGGCCCACATCACGTACCTCTACCAGAGGGGTCCCTACGGCAACGGCACGCCGGTGCTCAACGCCGCCCGCGTCATCGGCGACGAGCCGTTCATGGTGTTGTGGGCCGACGACGTGTTCGTGGCCGAGGTGCCGCGGGCCAAGCAGCTGAAGAGCGCGTACGAGGCCACGAAGGCCCCCGTCCTGGCCCTGATGCCGATGGCGGTCGAGGACGCCTCCCGCTACGGCGTGCCCGTCGTCGAGGAGGATCTGGGCGGCGGCCGGCTGCGGATCTCGGGCCTGGTGGAGAAGCCGGCCCCGGAGCAGGCCCCCTCCCGGTACGCCGCCATCGGCGGCTACGTCGTCACCCCCGGCGTCGTCGAGGAGCTGGAGGCGGCCACCCGCAGGTGGCACGAGAACCCCGAGGGCGAGATCTACCTCACCGACGCCCTGCACCGCCACGCCGCCCAGCACCCGGTGTACGGGCAGGTCATCGACGGCACCTGGTGGGACACCGGCTCGCCGCTCAACTACCTCAAGGCCCAGTTCGCCGCGGCGCTCGCCGACCCGGCCTACGGCCCGGAGCTGCGTAGGCTGGCCCGTGAGAGCGGCTGAAACTTGGGTTCTCCAACAGAACAGCACGTCGAAGACCGCGACCCGACCGTCCGACCCGCAGGCGTGAAACAGGAACCCTCACGGCAACCGTGGGAATCCCCTTCAGGGGGGAGGTAGGTCAATGTCTGTCCGCAGAACATACCCGAACCACCTAAGAGGAGGGCCCCGTGAGCCGACAAATCGTTTCCATCGTGGGCGGCAAAGAAGCCGCCGCCACGGCCACGTACGAATCGACCAACCCGGCCCGGCCGAGCGAGGTCGTGGCCCGGGTCGGCATGGCCGACGCCGGCGCGTTCGCCGCCGCCTGCCGCACCGCCAAGGAAGCTCAGCGCGAGTGGGCCAAGGTGCCCGCCCCCGTGCGCGGCCGCGTGATCGCCTCCATCGGGCGGCTGGTCGAGGCCAACACCGAGCGGCTGGCCCGGCTGGTCACCGAGGAGATCGGCAAGCCGTACGCCGAGGCGCTCGGCGAGGTGCGGGAGATCGTGGACACGTGCGACTTCTTCCTCGGCGAGGGCCGCAGGCTGTACGGGCAGACCGTGCCGTCGGAGATGCCGGACAAGAACCTGTTCACCTTCCGGAACCCGGTGGGCGTGGCGGCGGTCGTCACCGCGGGCAACTTCCCCGTGGCCGTGCCGTCGTGGTATCTGGTCCCGGCCCTGCTGTGCGGCAACGCCGTCGTCTGGAAGCCCGCCGAGTACGCCGCCGCCTCCGCGCACGCCATGTTCCAGCTCTTCGCGGCGGCGGGGTTGCCCGACGGCGTGCTGAACGTGGTCTTCGCCGACGGCGCCGAGACCTTCCGCGGCCTGGAGCTGGCCCTGGAGGAGGGCAGCGTGCACAAGGTCGGGTTCACCGGCTCCAGCGAGGTCGGCAGGAAGATCGGCGAGCTGACCGGGCGGCACCTGCAGTCGGCCTGCCTGGAGCTGGGCGGCAAGAACCCGATGGTGATCATGCCGGACGCCGACCTGGACCTGGCCGTCGAGGGCGCGTTGTTCTCCGGCTTCGGCACCGCCGGCCAGCGCTGCACCAGTCTCGGCACGGTCATCGTGCACGAGAGCGTGCATGACGCGTTCGTCGAGCGGTTCACCCGCGCGGTACGCGAGGCCAGGATCGGTGACCCTGCGCAGGACGTGCTGGCCGGCCCGCTGCTGGACCAGAAGTTCGCCGACCGGTACGAGGATTACCTGGCCTGGATCCAGCCCCACCACACGGTCGTGACCGGAGCCACCGGCAAGATCACCAAGGACAACCCGCGCGGCGACTTCGACGGCGACGGCGGCCTCTACTACCACCCGGTCGTCGTCGACGGTGTCCAGTCCGGCGACCGCCTGTTCATGGAGGAGACGTTCGGCCCGATCGTGGGCGTGACCACGTTCGCGACCCTCGACGAGGCCGTCGAGCTGGCCAACCTGCCGGGCTACGGCCTGTCGAGCTCCATCTACACCACCGACCCGAAGCACGCCTTCCGCTTCCGCGAGGGCGTCTCGGCCGGCATGGTCAGCGTCAACAACTCCACGTCGGGCGCCGAGGCCCACCTGCCGTTCGGCGGCAACGGCAAGTCCGGCAACGGCAGCCGCCAGTCGGGCATGTGGGTGCTCGACCAGTTCACCCGCTGGCAGGCGATGAACTGGGACCACTCGGGCCGCCTGCAGAAGGCGCAGATGGACGTCGCGGAGATCGTTCCCGACCTGGACTTCCGCCTGTCCTGACGGAGAACGGGGCCCCGTTCGGGGCCCCGTCTCACGTGGACGATCAGACCAGGCCGGCCTTCTCCAAGGACGAGCAGACGGTGTTCACCAGCAGGCGGGTGACGACGTACGGGTCCATGTTGGCGTTCGGGCGACGGTCCTCGATGTAGCCCTTCTTCTCCACCTCGACCTGCCACGGGATACGCACGGACGCGCCGCGGTTGGACACGCCGTAGCTGTACTTGTTCCACGGGGCGGTCTCGTGGGCGCCGGTCAGGCGGCTCTCGACGCCGGAGCCGTACTGCGAGATGTGCTCCAACGGCTTGTCACCCTCGCCGAGCGCCTCGCAGGCGGCGATGATGGCGTCGTAGCCCTCGCGCATGGCCTTGGTGGAGAAGTTGGTGTGCGCGCCGGCGCCGTTCCAGTCGCCGCGGGCGGGCTTGGGGTCGAGGGTGGCCTCGACGCCGAACTCCTCGGCCGTCCTGTAGAGCAGGTAACGGGCGATCCACATGTGGTCGGAGACCTCGACCGGACCCGCCGGGCCGACCTGGAACTCCCACTGGCCCGGCATGACCTCGGCGTTGATGCCGGAGATCGCCAGCCCGGCGGCGAGGCAGCGGTCGAGGTGGAGCTCGACGATCTCGCGGCCGAAGATGGCGTCGGCGCCGACACCGCAGTAGTACGGGCCCTGCGGGGCAGGGAAGCCACCCTCGGGGAAGCCGAGCGGACGGCTGCCCTTGAAGAAGGTGTACTCCTGCTCGATGCCGAACCAGGACTCCTGGTCGGCGAACTGCTCCGCGATCGGACGCAGCAGGGCGCGGGTGTTGCTGACGTGCGGGTCGCCGTTGATCTCCTCGACCTCGGCCAGGACGAGGACGTTGTCACCGCCGCGGATCGGGTCGGGGCAGGTGAACACCGGACGGAGCACCCGGTCCGACGAGTGACCCTCCGCCTGGTTGGTGCTGGAGCCGTCGAAACCCCACACCGGAGGCTCGGCCCCGTCGGCAAGGATCTTGGTCTTCGAGCGCAGCAGAGCCGTGGGCTCGGTGCCGTCGATCCAGATGTACTCAGCCTTGTAGCTCACGGCGGTCCTTTCAAGGTTCCTTCCAGCCACGCCGAGTCTTATGGACAGCCGTTTCCCGGTTTTTGCCCGCATGTGAACGCCGTGTTAATCAGCAGCTCTTTTACCAAGGCGGATCCATGTCCCGGTCATCACGAAGATGTCACCAGGCCGTCGCCCTCGACGGTGAGCACGGCATTCGGCCCGCCCGCGCCGCACGCGGGTCCGTTCGGGTAACGCAGTCGCGGGGTGAGGTCGAGCATACGGTCCAGGACCGGCGCCCCCTCGGCGTCCAGCAGGGCCAACCGCACCCGGACCGGCCGGTCGGGCAGCCCGGGCACGTCGCCGAACGCGTGCTTCCCGCCGTCCGGGACCGCGGTCACCGAGCAGGTGTCGCCGGAGCAGGACTCCTTGCCCGGCCGGGTGGACGGCATCAGTTCGACGTGAGCCGGTTTGCAGGCGCCGTCCCAGCACACTTCCATCGAGACGGCCGTGGCCCGGCCCGCGAGGGGCCCGTTGACGTGCACCGACAGTCCGACCGGGGTACCGATGGCCGTGCAGTCCCGATCGGCCGAGCAGCCGGCGAGCAGGGCGCACGCGAGAGCGGGCCACACGAGCTGACGCATAACCCATAGGACGCGGGTCAGACGTATCGGGTTCGCGCCGCCGTGCGATCATCTACGGAGGGGGATGACTCATGCACGTTCTGTATTGCGGGGTGCGCTTCTGATGGGTGTCTCGCCGCTGGTGTGGTGGCTGACGATCGCCGGGATCGTCGGGCTGTTGCTGTTCGACTTCGTCTTCCACGTCCGCCGCGCGCACGTCCCTTCGCTCCGCGAGGCCGCGATCTGGTCCGCCGCGTACGTCGGCGTCGCTCTCGTGTTCGGCGTCGGCGTGTGGATCTTCGGCGGCCCGGCCCCCGGCACGGAGTATTTCGCCGGCTACATCACGGAGAAGGCGCTCTCGGTCGACAACCTTTTCGTGTTCCTCGTCATCATGTCGAGCTTCAAGGTGCCGCGCGCCAACCAGCAGAAGGCGCTGCTGTTCGGCATCGTGTTCTCGCTGCTGGCCAGGACCGGGTTCATCCTGCTCGGCGCGGCGCTGATCAACTCCTTCTCCTGGGCGTTCTACCTGTTCGGCCTGATCCTGCTGGTCACGGCGGGAAACCTGCTCAAGCCGGAGAGCGAGGAGAGCCACGACACGGACAACGTCATGGTCCGCCTGGCCCGCCGGCTCTTCCCCGCCACCGAGGCCTACGACGGTGACCGGCTGTTCACCGTCCAGGACGGCAAGCGGGTCATGACGCCGATGGTGCTCGTCATGATCGCCATCGGCGGCACGGACATCATGTTCGCCCTCGACTCCATCCCGGCCATCTTCGGCCTGACCCAGAACATCTACATCGTCTTCACCGCCACCGCGTTCTCCCTGCTGGGGCTGCGGCAGCTCTACTTCCTCCTGGACGACCTGCTCGACCGGCTCATCTACCTCGCCATCGGGCTGGCCGCGGTCCTGGGCTTCATCGGGGTCAAGCTCATCCTGCACGCGCTGCACGAGAACAACGTGCCGTTCATCAACGACGGCGAACCCGTGCCGGTCACCGAGATCAGCACCGGACTTTCCCTGTCGGTGATCGTCGGCGTTCTCGTGGTCACCGTCATCGCCTCGCTGACCAGCGCCAAGGGCCGCGCGCAGAACGCCGTCTCGGCGGCGCGGCGGCACGCCCAGGCGTACCTGGAGGTGGAGCACGACCCGGAGTTGCGCGAGGAGCTGTTCAGGAAGCTGCGCGCCGAGGAGGAGCAGCTCAAGAAGCTGCCGGAGAAATACCGCAAGCGCATCCGCGAGGAGGAGAAGCTGATGGCCCTGCTGCGCAGGGTCCACGAGGAGCACGACCGGCGCTGACACGCGCCGGTCGTGCGCCCCGCTCAGGTACGGCCGTCGCGCCCGTTGCCGTCGTACCCGAGCAGCCGCATCGCGGTGTCCGGGTCCATGGCGGCGGCCAGGAGCTGGGCCCGGGCGTGGGCCTCGTCGCGCTCGCGTTCTGCCTTGGCCTGCGCCGCGCGGACCCCCTTGATCGCGACCAGCGCGAGGCCGGCGCCCACGATCACCGCGACGATCACGACGAACAGCAGGAACAGCAGGCCCGGCGAGGCCACCATGGAGGAGCCCGCCGTGGTGGCGCCGTTGCCGCCCGTGCCCGTCACCGCCAGCGCGGCGATGATGGACAGGACCACGAGCCCGAGCAGGCTGGCGATGACCAGCCAGACCCGTCCCGGGCCCCGCCGTCGCGGTGGCGGCGGCGGCGCGGTGGCCGCCCCTACCACAATGGGCACCGGCGCGGGCGTCGGCGCCGGCTGGGGAGCCCACGGCACGAACTCCGGCCGATCGCCCTGCTCGGTGGCCGGCATGACGGCCACGGGCGGCGGCGCTACCACCGGCGGCTCGAGGGTCGTGACCGGCGGCGACGTCGGCGGCCCGACATGGACGGCCTTGACGCCGAGACCGCTGAAGGCCGCCGCCACGGGCACGGCCTCCTGCTCGACGACGCCGGGCAGGTCGCGGTCGATGCGGCTGTGCTCCTTGTGCGCCCTGGCCGCGTCCAGGTGGTACTCCTCCAGCTCCTCGTAGAGCTCGTCGGAGCCGTAGATCGTGCCGTCGATGAGCGGCCCCGGCTCGCGCCGGATGATCGCCACCACGTCGTCGCCGTTGAGCGTCTTGTGCGTCTCCAGCGCGTGCGCCACGCAGAGCACCTCCCTGCGGTGCTCCTGCAGCAGCCGCTCGGTCTGCTCCAGCAGCCGCACCAGGTTGAACTCGATCCGCTCCCCCAGCACGTCGGGGGTGAGGTCGGGCTCACGCTTGGCCGGCTCGCGGTCGGTGATGCCGATGCCGCCGCTGCCGGGGATGCGCTTGCGCATGGCCTTGCCGCCCATGATCTCCAGCTCCTGGAGCGCGGGCAGCGAGGTGACGCCAGAGCCCATGCCCCAGTACGACTCCATCATCGCGGTCAGGTACGTCGCCGAGAACAGGTCGCCGGACACGCCGGAGGAGTTGTCCTCGCCGAAGAACATCCGCTCCCCTGCCAGCGAGGCGAGCGAGACCATGATGTCGGCCTCGTGCTCGGACTTCCACCGGGTGAACTGGTCCTCGGGCTTGATCGAGGCGACCATGCCCAGGTAGTCGGCGCCCTTCTCGATGGTCGCGATGTCGATCTCGAGGTGGAAGCGGGTCACGTACGCCACGACGGCGTGGCAGGCCTCGTGCACGGCCACGGCGTGCCGCTCGCGCTCGATGTACTCGACGTCCTCGGGCGGGCCGAGTTGCTTGAGCCGCTTGGCGCGCAGCACGTCCGACCAGGTGATGATCTCCCGCCCGTCCCTGATGGCGGTGATCAGCGACTCGTTTACCAGGTCCTTGATCGTGGCGCCGGTGGCGTACGGGGTGATCGTGGCCAGCTTGTCGACCTGCTCGGCGGTGAGCTCGTGGTCCACCTTGTCGAAGTAGCCCTGGTAGGTGCGCACCCGCCCGGCCTTGGACGGGTAGCCGACCTTGTAGATGCGGTCGATGCGGCCCGGCCGCAGCAGCGCCTCGTCGAGCGCGTCGGGCCGGTTCGTGGCCATCATGACGAGGATGCGGTATTTGGGCGGCGGCTTGGGCCGCATCCCGAGCAACCGCCTGACGAGGCGGTTGAAGAACCCGCGCGGCTTCTTGAGCCCGGACAGCTCGGTGAGCAGCGCCTGCAGCGTGCCGGGGTCGCCGCTGCTGTTCATGCCGCCGCCCATGAAGAAGCGGTTGCGCCGGCCGGGCTCCTCCCCGTCCTCGCGCCGGGCGCGGAAGGCCAGCACCTGGCGGGTCTCCTCGGACAGGTAGTTGAACCCGTGACAGCCGTGGTGTTCGGACAGTCCGGAGAAGCCGCCGCCCGGCACGTTCGGGCCCTGCTGGGCCAGCCTCCCCCGCTTGCCCAGCGAGTCCGCCTCGTCGAAGAAGACGATCACGCCGCCGTACCGGAGCGCCAGCTTGCGCAGCTTCCTGAACAGTCCCTTCACCTTGAGGATGCCGATGCCCATGAACATGTTCGTGAACGCGCCCGGGTCCACGAACACGTACGGCTTGCCGGTCTCACCGGCCACGGCCTCGGCCATGAGGGTCTTGCCGGTGCCCGGCGGCCCCCACAGCAGCAGGCCGCTGGGGACGTACCCGCCGCGCTTCTCGATCTCGTCGGGCTTCTCCAGGAAGACGATGTTCTCCCGGACCCGCTCGACCACGTGGTCCTGACCCCACACGTCGCGGAAGCGGGTCTTGATGTCGTCGGGGAAGTACGTCTCGACGCCGCCCCTGGACAGGAACCAGAACAGGCCGACGAACTGGATGATGATGAAGAAGAACAGGAAGACGATCTGCAGGAAGAACGGCAACGCCTGCCAGATCAGCGCGGGCACCTGGAACAACGCCTGGAACGGGCTGACATCCAGCACCGCCCCCAGCACCAGGGCGGTCAGCACGACGAAAAAAGTGATCTTGAGCGCCCGCGAGAGCCGGTATCGCGTCCAGTCGTCGAAGCGCCGGTGCGTCCAGCGTTCGAAGCCGCCGAAGACCTTCTGGCTCCAGAAGCGGTGGTAGGCCGACCAATGCTCGCTGATGAGGAAGTGCAGCTGACGGATGACCTCCACGCCGAGCAACCAGAAGATCCACTGGTATTCCTGCGCGATGGCCCGCGCGGCCTCGGGGAAGGTGACGATGCCCTCGTAGTCGGCCATCACCTTCCAGGTCAGGATGAGATAGGCCGCCACCAGAGCGATGAGGAACTTGCTCCGATCCCAGAACTGCATCTTCTTCCTGGTCACGGATTCGGGGTCAGAGGGCCCGCTGCCGGGGGCACGTAGCCCTTCATGGTGAATGGTCGTGGTCAATGATGCTCCCTCATCCAGGCAGCCGGAGCAGCTTGAAAGAACTCGCGATCTTGTCGAACTCGCCGGCGCGCTTTCTGAAGCAGATCGACTGGCAGCCGATGAGCATGACGGAGACCGTGGCGCCCTTCTCGTCGAGGATGGCGGTGTGGTCGAACGTCTGGACGTCGTTGCCGATCTGGTAGTTGAAGCGGACCCGGACGCCCCGGGCGCCGCCGCCCAGGGTCAGGACCTCGTTGCCGAGGAGCTCGAAGTTCTGGAAGGTCGGCGGCTGGCCGGTCGCCGCCGACTGCTGCACGTACAGCTGGCGCATCTGCTCGGTGACCGGCAGGACGAAGTCGCGCAGCCTGTTGAGCGAGATCATGTCCCGCTGTTCCTCGGTCAGCTGGTGGACGGTCGCGTAGACGAAGGGATCCGCCGAGCCCAGGAGATGGTTGACCGACGGTTCCGTGGACTGGTCGAACGCCGTCGACCAGACCCGCTGGGCCCGCAGTTGCGCCGCCTGCGAGTTGGGGTGGTCGCCGGACAGATACATCTCGATGGCGTTCGCGTTGAGCTGCGTGAACGAGGCCGGCACCTTGAAGTAGGTGGTGCCCGTACGGTCACGGACGTAGGTGAATTCCGGCTGCCCGCACGCCGACACCGCGAAGATCGCGACCAGGAGTGCGATCAAAGCCCGTGTCTTTTTCACCAGGGCTTACCTCCGCATTTACGGACCAACGGAGTTGTTGTGCCCGCTTTCCGGCGGAATGAGCCCCACACGGGCTGAGAAATCTTGACCAAATCTTGGCCAAGGGTTGGCTTTACTTGTTACAGATCAAAAAGCCGCACGTCCTGGGGTGCCTCGCTCCATGGGTCGATCGCCCATACAACGTTCATGCAACCCCCATTGGTTCAACTGAGGAAGTAGCTAAAGATATGAGGATCCCTAGCGACATTCGGAGCATGCGATGACAGAACCCGCCATGGAGACCGTGGACTCCTTCGGGGTGTCGGCCGAACGCCAGTTCGCCGATGTCTGGGCGAGGACCGTCTTGTCGGTCAGGGAGCGCCGCCTGCTCCTGCTCGGGCTGCTCGTCGGCCAGGGCCTCGAGCAGTTGACGGAGGTCCAGCTCGACGTCGCTCTGCGGGCCGGCGAGCTCAGCGAGACCGAGTTGCGGGAGGTGGTGGTCTTCCTGGCGCACTACGCGGGCTGGGCCCGCGGGGCGATGTTGAACGACCAGGTGGAGGGCTTGATCGAGCGGATCAGGCAGGCTCGATCCGATACAGCGGGCCCCGCAGGCTGAGCGCGTAGAGCTCGCCGTCGTGCCCCTGGCCGAACGACGACAGCTGCTCCACCTTTCCGACCTCGGCCGCCTTCTCCAGCTCGTCGACGGTGCCCGCCTTGATCCATCCGGCGCAGAAGTCGCCGTACAGGAACTGGCCCTGCAACCACGGGATCTTCTCGCCCCGGTAGACGTATCCGGCGATCACCGAGCAGTTGCCGTCCTGGCCGAGGGGATAGACGATCACCGGGTCGACCAGCTCGCGTCCCTTACCGCCACGGAAGGGTTTGTCACCCTCGCGGAGGTTCCAGCCGTAGTTCTCGCCGCCTTCCGAGCCCGCCGGCTGGTAGTCGACCTCCTCCCACGCGTTCTGCCCGACGTCGCCGATCCACAGGTCGCCGGTGTCGCGGTCGAAGGTGAACCGCCATGGGTTGCGCAGCCCGTACGCCCAGATCTCGGTCTTCGCGCCTTCCTTGCCGACGAACGGGTTGTCCTCGGGCACCGTGTACGGCCGGCCGCCCCGGGAGTCGACACGCGGATCGATGCGCAGGATCTTGCCGAGCAGCGTGCCGAGGTCCTGGCCGTTGCCCTCGGGGTCGCCCGCGCCGCCCCCGTCGCCGAGCGCGATGTAGAGGTAGCCGTCGGGGCCGAAGGCGAGCTGGCCGCCGTTGTGGTTGGCGAAGGGCTGGTCCTGGGTGAGCACGTCGCGCCGGCCCGTCGCCTTGGAGCCGTCGTAGGCCCACTCGGTGACGTGGGTGTGGCCTTGAGCGTCGGTCCAGTCGAGGTAGACCCACCGGCCGGACGGGTGGAACGCCACACCCAGCAGGCCCTGCTCGTTGCCGCCGCTCACCTCGCCCGACAGGTCGATCACCGTCTTGCCGTCGGAGGTGCGCAGCCGGCCCGTCTGCTCGGCGACGTACATGCGGTCGTCGCCCTCGCGTACGGCGAACGCCACCGGCTGCTCGAACTCGCCGATCTTCCTGAACCGCAGCTCGCCCCGCTCGGCCGACGTGGCGGCGGGCGCAGCAGTGGTGGGCGCCGGGGCGGTGGTCGTCGTCGCCTCGGCGCGAGGAGTGAGCGGCCCGGCGGACGGCGGAGCCTCGGACGAGCAGGCGGTGACAGTTGCGACGACAAGGAGCACAGCCACGACGAGGCGCACACCGCTCATCCTGCCACGGACGCTAGGGTTCAGGCATGCCAACCGCATTGATCACCGGCGCCACCGCCGGCATCGGCGCAGCCTTCGCCCGGCGCCTGGCCGCCGACGCGTACTCGCTCGTCCTGGTGTCACGGGACGAGAGCCGGCTCGCCGAGGCCGCCGGCCAGCTCAAGCTCAGGTACGGCGTGAGCGTCGAGGTGCTGCCCGCCGACCTCGCGACCGACGAGGGGATCGCCGCGGTCGAAGCCCGCCTGCGCGACGGTGTGGACCTGCTGATCAACAACGCCGGATTCGGCCACCCCGGCCGTTTCCCCGACGTGCCGGTCGAGGACGAGGTCCGCATGCTCAAGGTGCACTGCGAGGCCGTGCTCAGGCTCACGCTGGCCGCGCTGCCCGGGATGCGGCGGCGCGATCGGGGCGCGGTGATCAACGTGTCGTCCGTGGCGGCGTTCTTCACGCGCGGCACCTACAGCGCGTCCAAGGCGTGGGTGGTGAACTTCAGCGAGTCGGCCGCGGCCGAGGTCGGCAACCCGCGCATTAAGATCATGGCGTTGTGCCCCGGTTTCGTGCGGACCGAGTTCCACCAGCGCGCCTCCATGGACACGTCCGGCATTCCCGGCTTCCTGTGGTTGAAGGCCGACAACGTCGTCCGGGAGGCGCTGCGTGACCTGGCGCTCGGCAAGCGGGTGTCGGTGCCGGATCCGCGCTACAAGGCGATCGTGGCGGTCGGCAAGCTCGTGCCGCGCGGCCTGCAGAGCTTCGTGTTGGGCAGGCTCGGCCGCTGACGGGCCTTTCAGCGGCGTGCCGGGGCCGTCCGGAAAAGGACGGGCCCCCGCCGCGGGAGGGGGTCGCGGTGGGGGCCCAGCGGTCGCGAGCTGAGCTCACGACCGAGAACTGCGGCCGATCAGCGGTTGGCCTCGTGGCCGATCGCCAGACCGCTCGCCGGGTCGAAGAAGTGCAGGTTGTGGGTGTCGACGACCAACTCAATGTTCTGGCCGGGGCGGACGTGGCTGCGGGCGTTGACGCGGGCGGTCCACAGGGACTTGTCGCCCACGAGCGGCAGCGCCGCCTCCTCGTCGTCGCCCGTGTCGGCGGCGGCAACGGTGTCCTTGTGCTCGACCGGCGGGGCGTCGATCAGGAACAGCACGTTGATCTCGGAGCCCAGCTCCTCGGTGACCTCCGCCTTGACCGGCAGCGTGGCCCAGCCGTTGGCGTGGTTGCCGGCGGAGGTGGCGTCCTCGAAGTCCGACGGGCGGATGCCGAGGATGATCTTCTGGCCGATGTACTGGTCGAGGCCCGGCTTGTCGGAGAAGGTCGAGTCCGGGATCGGCAGCTTGATGTCGGCGAAGGTGACCGCGGCGCCGCCGTCGCGGACCAGCTCGGCGGTGACGAAGTTCATCGAGGGCGAGCCCATGAAGCCGGCCACGAACAGGTTGACCGGCTTGTCGAACAGGTTCTGCGGGGTGTCGACCTGCTGGAGCAGACCGTCGCGCAGCACGCAGACGCGGTCGCCGAGGGTCATGGCCTCGACCTGGTCGTGGGTGACGTACACGGTGGTGACGCCGAGGCGCTCGTGCAGCGTGTTGAGCGAGGCGCGCATCGAGACGCGGAGCTTGGCGTCCAGGTTGGACAGCGGCTCGTCCATGAGGAAGGCCTGCGGCTCACGCACGATGGCGCGGCCCATGGCGACACGCTGGCGCTGACCACCGGACAGGGCGGCCGGCTTGCGCTTGAGATAGGTGTCGAGGCCGAGCATCTTGGCGGCCTCGTTGACCCGCTTCTGGATCTCCGCCTTCGGCATCTTGCGGAGCTTGAGGCCGAAGGCGAGGTTCTCCTCGACCGTCATGTGCGGGTAGAGCGCGTAGTTCTGGAAGACCATCGCGATGTCGCGGTCCTTGGGCGGAAGGTGGTTGACGACCTTCTCGCCGATGGAGATCTCTCCGCCGCTGATGTCCTCCAAGCCGGCAATCATCCGGAGCGCGGTCGACTTACCGCAACCGGAGGGGCCGACCAGCACCATGAACTCGCCGTCCTTGATTTCAAGGTTGAGCCCGTTCACGGCCTTTACGCCACCGGCGTAGACCTTGTCGACGTTCGTCAGAACGATGGATGCCATGACATTCCTTCGCGCTCCAGGGCGGTAGCCCGGATGTTGTTACCGTGCACCCACTCACGTGGATACGTTTTCAAGCATCTCACCCGAAACGGACATCGGTGTCAAGGGTTAGCGCGTGACCAGCCTTTGTCACTGTGCATACCTTCCCCTTCGATGGAAAGCATGATGGAATCGTTTCCATGGAGAGGCGTGCGACGATCAAGGACGTGGCCGAGGCGGCCGGCGTGGGCGTCGCGACCGTGTCCAGGGTGCTGTCGGGCGGCTCGGCCAGCCCGCGGACCAGGGAACGTGTCCTGGCCGTCGCCGCGCAGCTCGACTACCGCCCCAGCGCGCTGGGCCGCAACCTGCGCCAGCGGCGTACCGGCGGCATGGGCCTGCTCGTTCCCGACCTGACCGACACCTTCTACGGCCAGCTGGCGGAGGGCGTGCTCGCCTGCGCCCGCTCGGCCGGCGAGCCGGTCGTGCTCGGCTCCACCGGCGGCGACCCCGAGCAGGAGTCCGAGCTGATCGGCATGCTGCTGGAGCAGAGCGTGGACCGCCTGATCGCCGTGCCGTCGGGCGACGCCGAGACCTGGGCCCCGGCGATCCGCGCGGGCATGACCGTGGTCTTCGCCGACCGCCTGCCCGCCCCCGCCGCCGCTGAGGAGGATGTCAGGGCGGCGGCCCTGACGGACCTCCTGGCCCTGGACGGCCTTCCCGCCACCCCGCAGACCCGCCCGCTGGACGTGCCCGCCGTGGTGGCCGACGACCGGGCCGGCATCCGCACCGCCGTCCGCTACCTACGAGGCCTGGGTCACAAGCGCATCGCCTTCCTGGGCGGACCCGGCCACGATCGGCGGGTCGCGGCCTTCAGAGAGGCGGTGGGGGCGCCGGTGGACGAGGAGCTGGTGGTGTTCGGCACCGGCAGCCGCGACTCCGCCTACGCCGCCGCCTCCGGCCTGTTCCAGAGCCGCCCCGACCTGTCAGCGGTGGTGACCGGGGGGAACGTGCTCGGGGAGGCGGCCGTGCTGGCGGCCAGAGAGCTGGACCTGCGGGTGCCGCGGGACGTGTCACTGGTGATGTACGACGACGTGCCCTGGGCCGAGCTGTGCTCCCCGCCGCTGACGGTGATCGCCCAGCCGGGGCGCGACATGGGCTATCGCGCGGCGGAGCTGGTGCTGCGCGCCGGGACCCGGAAACCCCGCAGCGTGGTCCTGCCCACCGAGCTCATCATCCGCGGCAGCTGCGGTCCCCGCCGCTGACAAGTCAGCGGGGCACGGTGGCGCGTTCCGCCGGGAGCCGCCACACGTCCGTCGAAGGAACCCGATCGGGCGACACCGTGTCTCAGCGCGTGGGCGCGCCGGTGTAGCGGCGGGGCAGGATCATGACCGGGTTGTCGTCGAGGATCACCTCGGGCGGGCCGAACTGGGCGGCGACCTCCCGGATCTCCGGTTCGTCGAGCATGAGCAGCCGGCCGCGCTCGACGAAGACCTCGCCGTCCACCAGCACGGTCGGCCGGTCGATCTGGCAGTCGCAGTGCGCGAAGCCGGGCCCCGTCTTGACCGGGACGCCACCAGTCAGGCCGTCGAGACCGCAATAGAAGGCCCCCGCGTGCTTCTCCCGCTCGAACTGCGTCCCACCGGACACCCGCACCTTCGGATTCAGGCCGAACAGGCCGTGCCGCATGTAGTAGCCGCCGGGCGCGTACCGGCGCAGTTGCTCGGCGGCGGCCCCGCCCTCGATCTTGCGGACGAGGTTGCCCTCCAGGGTGATCCGGACCGGCTCCTCGGGCACGCCGGTGACCGTGCTGTCCTCGACGACCAGGACGCCCTCGGTGTCGGTGGGCCAGAAGTTTGCGCCCCCGTACGGGAAGGGCCGCCAGTCCCCCGGCCGCATCGCGCCGGGATCCGGGTCGAAGGTCAGCCCCGAGAACGTCACGTCGGTCCCCCTCTCGGACGTCACCCGAATCGACCCGGCCGCCGTCAGTTGGCGCAGCGCCCGCCGCAGCAGCGCGTAGAAGACCTCGGCGGGCAGCCGGCCGCCGGTGAGGAGCGCACCCGCCGTGGCCGTCATATGCAGGGACAGGAAGCGGGAGGAGCGCGACTTGATCTGATCGAAGAACAGCGGCGCGGTGTGCACCTCACCCCACCAGGTGCCGCTGATCACGACATCCGCCTCACGGAACGCGGCTGTCTCGATGTCCAGCGGCGCCTCCCTGTCCCACCCTCCCGGGCTGAACGGCGCCACCGACAGGATCCGCACGTCGGCGTCCCGGTACGCGGCCGCCGCGCCGATCGCCTGGACGACGACCGGGTCGACGGCGTGCTCCATGAGCAGCAGCACCCGCTCGCCGGCCTCCAGCCGGACATACTCGAGCAGGTTGCGGACCCCGGGCATCAGCTCAACGATCGAGTACGGCGCCGCGGGCGGCTCGGCGACGTAGCTGAAGGGCGATCCTGCGTACGGATTGATCGTCACATCGCAGCTGATACCCGGACGGGAAATCGCTTACCGTATTTGACCGATTACTCATCGATTATTAGCCCCATGCACCGGTGTGCGCTGGTCAGCCCGGCCACCCCGCGGATGAGCGATGCCGCCGTCGGCCGCCTGCCGCGCGAGGACCTCGACGCCTGGCGCCCTGCCCAGGGGTTCGGGGACCGGCAGGTCCCCGTTCGGGTGTGCGGTGCGCCCCCACACAACTTTGACTAAAGGAGCTTTTCGATGGCCGCGGTGACCGAGGGGTCTTCCGGGACGGTGCGGGGGCGGAAGCGGGCCACCACGTTGCCCGCTCCGTCCACCAGGAACTTCTCGAAGTTCCACTGGATGTCGCCGCCCTCGCCGTCCGCGTCCGGGACGCTCGCGAGCTCGGTGTAGAGCGGGTGCCGATCCGGGCCGTTGACGTCGGTCTTCTCCAGGAGCGGGAAGTCCACGCCATACGTGGCCGAGCAGAACTCCTGGATCTCCTCCGGCGAGCCGGGCTCCTGGCCGGCGAACTGGTTGCAGGGGACGCCGATCACCGTGAAACCGCGCGGGCCGTACTGCTCCTGAAGCTTGACGAGGCCGGCGTACTGCGGGGTGAGACCGCAGCGGGAGGCGACGTTGACGATGAGGGCGGGCTTGCCGGCCGACAGCTCGCCCAGGGTGGTCGGGGCGTCGGTGAGGGTGCGGAGCGGGATCTCGTTGAGCGTCATGAGGAGACCTTACAGAACGAGTCACCTCGAAAATGAGACGCAGACCACATTTATCCGACAAAACCCCTGAAGCAGGCATATATCGGGATCTTTACTGACGATCTTCGTTTACATGGTCAATTCCCTGTAAAGCGATCCTATCGGGCACGGTGGCGCGGTCCATGTCCCCCTTCGAAAGGGAACCCCGCATGCCCATGCTCCGCCGTACCGGCGTCCTGGTCCTGACCGCCACCCTCGTGGCGGCAGGCGGCGCCTCGGCCGCACAGGCGCAGAGCTCCCAGACGAGCGCCAGCAGCAGGAACAAGTCGATCGCCAAGCCCTTGGTGGCGGCGCGCGGCTGGAACAAGGCCCAGTTCAGGTGCTTGGAGAAGCTCTGGGCCAGAGAGAGCGGCTGGAACCACCGCGCGGGCAACCGCTCCTCGGGCGCCTACGGCATCCCGCAGGCTCTCCCCGGCCACAAGATGGCCTCATCGGGCCGCGACTGGCGCACCAACCCTCGCACCCAGATCAAGTGGGGCCTTTCCTACATCAAGCAGCGGTACAGCACGCCGTGTCGCGCGTGGGCGCACTTCCAATCCCACCGTTGGTACTGAGCCAAACCTCCGCGTTACGCGATTCTTGCGGCAAGGGCACACCATGCGCGCGGCGGGCCGGGCAATCCCGCCCCAGCGAGCCGACCGATTATCCGCAACGATCCCACAAACACCTGTCCTTCGCGTGTCGAGAGAGAGGACCCGCGGCGACGGCGCGTAATAGGAATCGTGCTAAAGGACACGTCGCGGTGCCCTCCGGGCCGCCCAGCACGATCGGGCGGAACAGATCCCGGAGGGCCGGGCGGAGCTCCACGTCCGAGCCACGGACGCGGACGAGCAGGGCGCGGAGAGTTCGTGCGCCCGATCCGCACGCGACCCGAGAGCAAGGATCGTCGTGGACAGCAAACGTGCACTCAGCGGCACACTCATTTCCATCACCGCGTTCACCGCGTTCGGCACCGCCGCGACCGCCTGGGCGGAGTCGGTGCCACCGGTCCGGATCCGGACCTGGACGACGTCAGCGCAGCCCGACATCCCGGCCATCCGGCCGGCCAACAAGAACAAGAAGATCGCTCTGGACCACGTCGTCCAGCGATCCTGGAACCTGCGAGAATTCCGCTGCCTGGACAACCTGTGGACCAGGGAGAGCGGCTGGAACCACCGTGCGCAGAACAGCTCGTCGGGCGCCTACGGCATCCCGCAGGCGCTACCCGCGGGCAAGATGAGCAGCGCGGGCCGCGACTGGAAGTCCAACCCGGAGACGCAGATCCGGTGGGGCCTCGCTTACATCAAGGGGAGGTACGGCAGGCCGTGCGGCGCCTGGGGCCATTTTCAGTCACGCAACTGGTACTGACCGTCACCTGCTGCGTGCCGAGTGCGCCACGATGGCCTGGATCAGCAGTTCGAGCCCGAACTCGAACTCGGCCTCGTGGTCGCACTCGTCCAGCAGCGGCGCCAGCGAGCTGACCTCGGGGAACAGAGCGGCATCGACACTGTCGGCCTTGATCATCCTGGTGTGAACAGGCGCGAACGTCGGCGTCACCCCGACCTCGCGGAGCAGCGAGCCCACGATGTACGCGATGAACATCCGCAAGATCCTGACCGCGTCCGCCCCTCCGAACCCAGCGCTGCGCAGCGTGGCCAGCGCCCGCTCGACGGGCAGCAGGCCGGCCGCGGAGTGAAGCTGGCGGCTGACCACGACCATGAGCGAACGCGGGTAATGATGGGCGATCTGCCGGAACGCCCGCGCCTGCAAGCGCACCCGGTCGGTCCAGTGCGCGTCAGGATCGTCGGTGAACTCGATCTTGCTCAGCACCGCCTCTGCCACGCCGTCGAGCAGAACGTCCTTGCTGGGCACGTGGTTGTAGAGGGACATCACGCCGACACCTAGGTCGGCCGCGATGCGCCGCATGGAGATCGCGTCGGCGCCCTCGCGCTCGATGAGGCCGATGGCCGCGGCGACGATCCGGCGGCGCGAGAGAGGCTCCGTGGGCATAGCTCATTCTATTGACGGACGTACGCCGTACGTGCAAGCTCGAATCACGGACGTACAGTGTACGTAAGCCCCTGCGGAGGTCCGATGTCGACGCACGATCTCTACACCATCCCCGCCGAGCTCTCCACCTGGGACGTTCAGATGTCCGGCAACAGCCGGTTCACCTGGGAGTACGACGACGGCCGAGATCGCATGCTGGCCCTGTACCAGAAGGGCAAGGACAAGCAGTGGGACTCGGCCAAGCGCATCGACTGGACCCTGGAGGTCGACCCGTACAACGTGCTCGGGATCCCCGACCAGACGATCGCGATCTACGGCACCCCGCTCTGGGAGCGGATGGACGAGCGGACCCGCCAGGAGGTGCGCCGGCACGGCGCGGCCTGGCAGTTCTCCCAGTTCCTGCACGGCGAGCAGGGCGCGATGATCTGTTCAGCCAAGATCGTGGAGTCGGTCCCCGACCTGGACTCCAAGTTCTACGCGGCCACGCAGACCATGGACGAGGCCCGCCACGCCGAGACGTACGCCCGGTTCCTGCAGGAGAAGGTGGGGCTGGCGTACCCGATCAACGAGCATCTCAAGTCGCTGCTGGACAGCACGCTGACCGACTCGCGCTGGGACATGCCCTACCTCGGCATGCAGGTCCTCATCGAGGGGCTGGCGCTGGCGGCGTTCGGGGTGATGCGCGACATCACGACCAAACCGCTGCCCAAGCAGATCCTCGCGTACGTGATGCAGGACGAGGCCAGGCACGTCGCGTTCGGCCGGATGGCGCTGCGCGACTACTACCGGGACCTGTCGGAGACCGAGCTGCGCGAGCGCGAGGACTTCGTCATCGAGGGCTGCTACCTGATGCGCGACCGGCTGCGCGGCAAGGAGACCTGGGAGAATCTGGGCCTGTCGAAGGCCGAGGTCGACGAGGCCATGGAGGCCACCGACCACTCGGAGTACCTGAGGTTGTTCCGGTCGCTGCTGTTCAGCAGGATCGTGCCGTGCGTCAAGGACATCGGGCTGTGGAGCCCGCGGCTGCAGCAGGCGTACGCGGAGATGGGCGTGCTGGAGATGGCCGGCCAGTCGCTCGAGGCGCTGATGAACCAGGACGAGGAGATCGCCGACAAGCTCGACGCGGAGCGCTTCGCGCAGGAGGAGTCCGAGCGGCACGCCGAGGTCGCCGAGACGATCTCCCTCGGCCGGGAATCCTGATCACCCCGTCGTCCGCGCCCCGATTTCGGCAGACTACGTCGTGTGCGGCCATTACTCAGCTATCGCGATGCCGTGGTCCTGCTCGGCGGCGGTAGCGCGCTCGCCGAGGTGCTGGACAAAGCGTCGTCCTTGGCGCTGTTCGGGCTGGGCGGCATCGATCTGTTCGACGCGCGCGCCGAGGCGGTGCGGCTGGGTGACGGGCTGATCCGCCGGCTGCGCGACCAGGTCAAGGGCCTGAGCCGGTACGACACGACGCAGCGGCTGGCGGCGGCGCATGCGGTCATCGTGATCAGTGCGTACCTCGAGGTGCTGGGTGAGGTGGGCGTGCTGCGCGAGCTGACCCGCGAGGACCAGCAGAGGTTGACCGGGCTGCGCCACGATCACCTCACGGGGACGCTGATCGGCGTGCGCCTGCCCATGCCCGCGCCGCAGCAGCCGCACGAAGCCGTGATCGAAGCCCTGGCCCGGCACTATTCGGCGATCACCAAGGCTCTCGTCGATGTCCTCGCCGGGCTGGCGTGCTGGGACGACTGGGACGAGACCGAACGGGCCCGCCTGACGCGCGATGTGCCCGCGCGGGCCGTGCGCCGCTACGAGGAGTTGTTCCGCCGGCTCGTCGCCGACTTCCCCGAGGTGGCGTGCTGGTCCGATCTCGTCGGACACCAGGCCACCCGGGCGGAGGTCAGGAAGGGTCTGGCCCGGCTCCAGGAACAGCTGTCCGTGATCGTCTCCGCTCGTGGACGGTCCGACCGGCTCAACGCGCTGATCCAGGCGAACCGGGCCGGCCTCGACGGCCCGATCGTCGCCTCGGCCGACCTGCCACGCGGGATGACGCTTCCCACGCTGGGGCAGGGCTACGTCGACCCGGCCTTCCGCGTGCTGCCTGCCGAGCGCGGCCACCAGGTGACCTCGGAGGAGTCATGGGAGGCGCTCCCCCGCCGCGACGACCTGGCCGCGTTCCTGTCAGGCCACCTCACGTTGCCGCAGGCCACCGAGGCGCCGCTGCTGGTGCTCGGCCAGCCGGGCGCGGGAAAATCCGTGCTGACACGGGTGCTGGCCGCCCGGCTGCCCGCTGCCGGGTTCCTGCCCATCAGGGTGGAGCTGCGCGGCGTGCGGGCGGACGCCGACGTGCTGGAGCAGATCGAGCACGGCATCAAGAGCGCGCTGGACGAGGCGATGTCGTGGCCCGACCTCGTTCACGCGGCGGCGGGGGCGCTTCCCGTCGTCATGCTCGACGGCTTCGACGAGCTGCTCCAGGCGACCGGGGTCAACCAGACCGACTACCTGGAGAAGGTCACCGAGTTCCAGCGCCGCCAGACCGAGCGCGGCCGGGCGCTGGCGGTCATCGTCACCTCGCGGACGGCGGTGGCGGATCGGGCGCGCCTCCCCGACGTGTCGATCGTGCTCCGGCTGGAGCCGTTCGACGAGGAGCGGGTGCGGCAGTGGGTCGCCATCTGGAACCACGCGAACCACCGCTATTTCCAGGAGCGCGGTCTCGAGCCGCTGTCCGTGACGTACCTCCTGGCAGCCGTGCCCAACCTGGTCGAACAACCTCTGCTCCTGCTCATGCTGGCCCTGCACGATGCGGACGGCAACGCCATGCGCCGCGTGCGGGGGGAGATCGACGAGGTTGACCTGTATGAGCGGCTGCTGCACGGCTTCACCACCCGGGAGGTGCGCAAGGGCGACGGCGGGCTCGACGACGCGGGCCTGGCGCGAGCGGTGGAGCACGAGTTGCGGCGGTTGTCGGTCACGGCGTTCGCCATGTTCAACCGTGGCCTTCAATGGGTCGGGGAGGACGACCTGGAATCCGACCTGCGCGCGCTTGTCCCGCAGGCGGACAGGCAGGCGCATGGATTCCGCCGTGCGCTCACCCACGCGGAGGACGTGATCGGGCGCTTTTACTTCGTGCACGCGACCCAGGCGCTGCGGGACGAGGAGCGCCTCAAGACGTATGAGTTCCTGCACGCCACGTTCGGCGAGTATCTGGTGACCAGGCTGGTGGTTCGCGAGCTTGAGGACATGGCGGAGGATCTGGCCCTTGCCGCCTCCCGCCATCGTCCCGCGAAACCGGACGATGCGTTTCTCCACGCGTGTCTGTCTTTCGAGACGCTCGCCGTGCGCGGCTCCGTCGTGACGTTCCTCGAACGCGGGATCCGGCATCGTATGTCGCCGGACCGGCGTCTGCTGCTCCGGCGCCATCTGTGCGAGTTGTTCGCCGGGGCGCTGATGCCCAGGCCGGGGTCGAAGTATGACGGTTATCAACCGGTGGCGGCGGAAGTGCCTGCCCGGTGCGCCGCCTACAGCGCCAACGTGCTGCTCCTGACGGTGCTCTCCGCGGACGAGCCCGTCCCCGGCACCGACCTGTTCGTCACCGAACTACCGGAGAACGCGAACGAGTCGTGGCGCAGGATCGCCCGGCTCTGGTATTCGCAGCTCACCAGAGCGGAATGGAGCGGGCTCACCAACACGGTCCGGGTCCGCCATTTCGTCCGTGACGACAGCCGGAGGATGGAGGTGTGGCTCGACGGCGAGGAGCCCTTCGATCTGAAGGATCTGGCCTTCTTCAGCTGGCCAGAACCGCGCATGACGGAATATCCCTATGGGCTGACGGTCAGCGACGGGAACGTGGCGAAATGGATGCGTGAAATCGCCTTTCGCGACGACACCATGCTCGCGCACCTCTTCGTGAATTTGCTTCCCTATTTGCTGGAGGTCGACGACAGGATCGAGGCCCATCCAGACGCGCCTGTCGCCGACCTATTGACGATCATGCTGAGCGGCGAGCCGCACATGATCGCCTACCGAAACGCCTTGCACACGTGGACAAACTGGCATTACACAGCACGCGTATTGAGGCGGCTCGAGTCCGACAGCCACACGATGCACAGCGACGATCTCCTCGAGATTCTCGACATAGCCGCCAAGCACCGGCCCGACGACCTCGAGCGCATACTCCGCAGCCTGGACGGCCGCCCTGATGTCGATCCCGTCGTCCTCACGGAGACATTGGCGCGCGTCGCGTCCATGCGGGCTCAGCCGCCCTCGTAGAAGCGGCGGTGCAACCTGCGTACCTCGTCGGCCAGGCCGGGCACCGGCCCCTCCACCTGCACGCCGGGCGCGACCTCGTTGATCGGCAGCGTGCGGACCGGCGGCGGAGGCACGCCGAGCTCGGACAACCACGAAGCGAGCTGCTCCGACGACGCCACGTACACGATCCGCCCCAACCCGACCCAAGCATGAGCGGCCGCGCACATCGGGCAGTGCTCGCCGGACGTATAAACCGTCGCCGCGGCCCGCTCCTCCGGCGTCAGGTGCCCAGCCGACCACCGGGCCAGCGCGAACTCCGGATGCTGCGTACGATCCCCGGACGCCACGCGGTTGTGGTCCTCGGCCAGGACGGCGCCGTCGCCGGAGACGAGCACGGATCCGAACGGTTCGTCGCCCACCTCCAGCGCCCGCGTGGCCAGCTCGACGCAGCGCCGCAGGTGCGGCATGTCGGATTCGTTGATCACGAGTCCCCCATCCTATGCATCATCACGACGAGCGTAACGGTCGGCCCGAAAGCGCATGATTCCTCGCGTTTTCCCACGTCAGCCACGGAAACCGCACCAGGGGGCCACCAAAAATGGGTTGATCTAACGTACTAACCTAGAAGGGATGCCTCCCGATACGCACATACCTCGCCGTCCCCTGCTGTCCTCCAACTCCCTGTGGCGGATGAAGTCCTACCTCCGCCCGTACGTCACCAGACTGGTCTTCATCTGGTTGGCCGCGATCGTCGGCATCGGAGCCGGCATCGCCCTGCCCCTCATCATCGAGAGGGTCATCGACGGTCCCATCGCCCACCGCGACTCCGGCGGGCTGCTCCCGCTCGGGTTGCTCGCCATCGGTGTCGGCGTCGTCGAGGCCCTGCTGATCTTGCTGCGGCGGTGGGCCCAGGTCAAACCGGTGCTCGGTCTGGAGACCGCCATCCGCGACGACCTCTACAAGCACCTGCAGCGCCTGCCCATGGGCTTCCACGGAGAGTGGCAGTCCGGTCAGCTGTTATCTCGGGCCACGACCGACCTGTCCACGATCCGCCGTTTCCTCGGCTTCGGGATGTTGTTCCTGGTCATGAACATCCTGCAGCTGGCCACGGTGACCGTGCTGCTGCTCAACAAGTACTGGCCGCTCGGGCTGCTGGTGCTGGCCTCGTCCGTGCCGATCATCTGGACGTCGCTGCGGTTCGAGAAGCGCTACATCAGGATCTCCCGCCAGGTGCAGGACGAGCAGGGCGACCTGGCCACGCTCGTCGAGGAGTCCGCGCTCGGCATCCGCACGATCAAGGCGTTCGGCCGCCGCCACTACGTGTACGACCGCTACGACGACGCCGCGCTCAAGGTGTACGGCACGTCGATGGACAAGGCTCGCCTGTCGGCGAAGTTCTTCGCCTTCCTCGAGGTGATCCCCAACATCACGCTCGCCCTGGTGTTGCTGCTCGGGGCGCTGGCCGTCGGGTCCGGCGCGCTGACGCTGGGCGCGCTGGTCGCGTTCACCACGCTGATGTTGCAGCTGGTGTGGCCGATCGCGAGCCTGGGCTACATCCTGGCCATGGGCCAGGAGGCCATGACCTCGGCCGACCGTCTCATGGAGGTCATGGACACGGTCCCGGCCATCGAGGGCGGGACCGGCACGATCGACAAGCCCCGCGGCCACCTGCGCTTCGAGGGCGTCGGGTTCCGCTTCCCCGGCGCCGACCGGCCGGTGCTGCACGACGTCTGGCTGGACGTAAGCCCCGGCGAGACGGTGGCGATCGTGGGCGCGACCGGCGCCGGCAAGACCACGCTGACCGCGCTGGTGCCCCGGCTGATCGACCCCACCGACGGCCGCGTCACGATCGACGGGCACGACGTGCGCGACCTGGAGCTCACCACGTTGCGCTCCGTGGTGGCCACCGCGTTCGAGGAGCCGACGCTGTTCTCGATGAGCGTGCGCGAGAACCTCACACTCGGCCGGCTCGACGCCACCGAGGAGGAGCTGGCCGACGCCATTCAGACGGCGCAGGCCATGTTCGTGTACGACCTGCCGTGGGGCCTCGACACCCGCATCGGCGAGCAGGGCCTGTCCCTGTCCGGCGGCCAGCGCCAGCGCCTCGCCCTGGCCAGGGCCGTCCTCAGCGAGCCGCGGATCCTCGTGCTCGACGACACGCTGTCCGCGCTCGACGTGGAGACCGAGGCGCTGGTGGAGGAGGCGCTGCGGCACGTGCTGCGCGACGCCACCGGCATCGTGGTCGCCCACCGCGCCTCCACGGTGCTGCTCGCCGACAAGGTGGCGCTGCTGCGCGACGGCACGATCACGCACGTCGGGCAGCACCACGAGCTGCTGGCCCAGGTGCCCGAATACCGGGAGCTGCTGGCCCAGGACGCCGACCTGGACGACGCGTCGGAAGGAGCGCTGCGATGACCACGACGTCCACGTCACCGGGCACGTCACCGGGCAAATCGCCGGGCACGACGTCCTGGCGCGGCGTCGCCTCCGAGGACCAGGACGAGCTGCCGGAGAAGGTCTCCATCCTGCTGCGGGAGCGTTCCCGCCGGCTGCTCGGCGACCTGCTCAGGCCGTACCGGAAGCAGATCGCACTGCTCGTGGCGATCATCGTGGTGTCGAACGCGGCCGGGCTCGCCATCCCCTTCCTGGTCTCGGTGGGCATCGACCAGGGCATCCCGCCGATCGCCCGCGGGTCCGGCCCGTCGACCCTGCTGACCGTGGTGGGGGTGATCCTGGCCGCGGCCGTGACGCAGGCGCTGACCCGGCAGGCGTTCCTGCGGCTGTCGGGCAAGATCGGCCAGAGCATCCTGCTGGAGCTGCGCCGGAGGGTGTTCGACCACTTCCAGCGCCTGTCACTGAGCTTCCACGAGAAGTACACCTCGGGGCGCGTCATCTCGCGCCTGACCTCGGACATCGAGGCCATCGCCGAGCTGCTGCAGTCCGGGTTCGACGCGCTGGTCAAGGCCGTGCTGACCATGGTGGGCACGGCCGTGCTGCTGCTGATCCTGGACGTGCACCTGGGCCTGGTCGCGTTGATCCCGCTGCCGCTGCTGGTGTTGTTCACGCGCTGGTTCCGGCGGCAGTCGGTGCTCGTCTACCGGCGTACGCGGGAGACGGTGGCGCTGGTGATCGTGCACTTCGTGGAGTCGATGACCGGCATCCGCGCGGTGCAGGCCTTCCGCAGGGAGTCGCGCAACCAGGAGATCTTCCGGCAGCTGAACGACGACTACCGGGGCGCGAACGCCAGCGGCATGCGGCTCGGCGCGACGTTCATGACCGGCATCAAGCTGATCGGCAACCTGACGATCGGCGG
Source organism: Nonomuraea turkmeniaca (assembly GCF_005889735.1). Taxonomy (GTDB): domain Bacteria; phylum Actinomycetota; class Actinomycetes; order Streptosporangiales; family Streptosporangiaceae; genus Nonomuraea; species Nonomuraea turkmeniaca. The sequence goes on along the minus strand of NZ_VCKY01000105.1, from coordinate 7,473 downwards.
AGTGCTGTTCTACGGCGGCTCGCTGGTGCTCCAGGGTGAGGTCACTCCGGGCGTCCTGGCCGCGTTCCTGCTCTACCTGCGCCAGTTCTACGAGCCGATGCAGGAGGTCAGCCAGTTCTACAACACGCTGCAGTCGGCGGGAGCGGCGCTGGAGAAGTTGTCGGGCGTGCTGGAGGAGGAGCCGTCGGTGCCCGAGCCGCGCAAGCCGCAGCCGCTGCCCCAGGGCAGGGCACGCGGCAAGGTGTGCTTCGAGGGCGTCAGGTTCGCCTACGTCGAGGAGATGCCGATCCTGCCGAGGCTCGACCTGAAGATCCCGGCCGGCCAGAGCGTGGCGCTGGTCGGGGCGACGGGCGCGGGCAAGACGACGCTGGCCAAGCTGATCTCCCGCTTCTACGACCCGACCGAGGGCCGGGTGCTGCTGGACGGTGTGGACCTGCGGACGCTGGACGAGCCGACGCTGCGCCAGGCCGTGGTCATGGTGACGCAGGAGAACTTCCTGTTCAGCGGCACGGTCGCGGACAACATCAGGTTCGGCCGGCCGGACGCGACCGACCGGCAGGTGCGTGAGGCGGCCAAGGCGATCGGCGCGCACGAGTTCATCTCGGGCCTGCCCGACGGGTACGACACCGAGGTCGGCAAGCGCGGCGGCCGCATGTCCGCCGGCCAGCGCCAGCTGGTGGCGTTCGCCCGGGCGTTCCTGGCCGATCCGGCCGTGCTGATCCTGGACGAGGCGACCTCCAGCCTGGATGTGCCGAGCGAGCGCCTGGTGCAGCGCGCGCTGCGGACGATCCTGGCCGACCGTACAGCGCTGATCATCGCGCACCGGCTGTCCACCGTGGAGATCGCCGACCGGGTGCTGGTCATGGACCGGGGCGAGATCGTCGAGGACGGGCCGCCGGCCCGGCTCATCGCCGCCTCCGGCCGCTTCGCCGGCCTGCACCAGGCCTGGCTGGACAGCCTCAGCAGCTAGTGGTGCGGGTTGGCCGCGGCCACGACGTTCGCGTACAGCTCGTACCCGACGAATAACGCCACCGGCACCCCGATGGCGACCAGAAGCCGGCCGGGCAGCCGCGTCCGCTCAACAGACACGCTGTCCGGCTCGGCCGCCGGCGGCAGGTACGGCTCCGGCTCCGGTTCGGGCACGGGCATGAGCTCGCGGTGGCGAGCCAGGTACCCCGACGGGAACGAGGTCACGTGGCAAGCGCCACAGCCGGGGCAGCAGGTCCCCGACCAGGGCGGCTGCACCCACACTCCCGAACTGAGCCAGACCTGCGTCTCGTTGCCGTGAGTGTCGGCGAGAGTGCGGACCACGAAGTCCTCCTCCCACACGTGCAGGCAACGCAGGCATTCGAAAGGCCATGACACACGGGTCTCGAACCCATCGGGCACGAGGACCACCCCTCCCGGCTGCGGATCACGGTTCGACCCGAGTGTCCGCCCGGCCGGGCATTTCCTCGCAAGACCGGACTTGCGACACTTACCGTTACGGAATCCTTACCATGTGTCAGGTTAGTTGTCAGTAGAGCGGGCGCGGCACCGGGCTGAGCAGCGGGGTCGCGTCGGGCGCCGCCGGCTGCTCCGGTGGGATCAGCTCCGGATGGCGCGCCAAGTAGCCCTCAGGGAACGTGGTGGCGGACTGGCAACCACAGCGCGGGCAGATGGCACCCGGCGACGGCGGCGGCACGGGCAGCCCGTTGCGCAGCCAGACCTCTCCTGCGTTGCCATGGTGGTCGTCTACGTGCCTGACCAGGTATTCCTCTTCCCAGACGTGCCAGCAACCGCGGCACTCGAACGGCACGATCCTGCGTTCTTCCTCCAACGAGGTCACCCCCTTGCTTCCGAGTTTCCGCCTGCTTGTCGGAATCTCGCAAGCGGACTCACCGAACGGTGAAGGCAAAGGTCAGGGCACCTGCGACCACGCCGAGCACACCCAGCCAGGCGAATACCACGTCGAGCCCGGGGTCCAGCGGCCTGCCGCCGTGCAATGCCGCCTGCACCCGCCGGAACCGGGCTCTGGTCCTGATGAGCAGCACGCCGCCGCACAGCGCGGCCAGCGCGAACGCGGCCACCGCGAGGGCAGGCAGGCTTTCCCTGGCCGACAGCCCGGCCGCGCCGAGCCCGCCGGTGGCCAGAGCCACGGCCGTCCGCACCCACGCGAGTCTGGTGCGCTCGCTCTGCAGCCCACGGTCCCAGACCTCCTCTTCGGGAGCCATCCTCATCGCCTCATGCTGAGAGGATGATGAGAACGAGGGCGATCACGGCGACCGCGGCCACGCCGTACCCGAAGACGGCGGCGAGCGCGGGCGGCGGCAGTGGCGCCTGATCGCGCAGCGCCCGCTGGATGTTGCGCCAGCGCGGGTAGGCCATGCCCGCGGCCAGCGCGGAGAGCGTGACGAGCACAACGGCCAGGGTGGTGCGGATCCACGGCACGAACACGTCGGGCGGCACCGCCGCGATGGCGACCCCGCCCGCGCTGAGCGCCAGCGCCGTGCTCAGCCAGGTGAGGAAGGTGCGTTCATTGGCCAAGGTGAAACGCGGGTCGGGCTCCATGGGGAAAACGATATTTCGTCCCCATTTCCCCTAGAGAAGCCGGGATTCACCCGGTGCAGGCCTTGGCCACCTTCTCCACGTACGCGGCGCCCTCGGTGGCGACCTTCTGCGTCGCGTCGACGGCGTCGTTGACGTCGTTGACCGTGATGCCGCTCAGGGTCTTGGCGAGATCGTCGGAGGCTTCCTTGATCGTGGTGTTGGAGGCCTTGTCGGCCACGTCGTTGAGCTTGGTCGCGGCGTCGTCCAGGGCCTTGTCCATGGCCTGGGGGTCGTTGGTGAGCTGGGCGATCTGCGTGCCGAGCTCGCTGACGATCTTCGGTGCCTCCAGGCATGCCTGGGCCTTGTCGATGGTCTGGTTGACCTCGCCGCAACCGGCTGCGGCGATGCAGAGCGCGAAGGCGGCGAGGGGCATGAACCGGCTCTTGTGGAGTCGCATACCTCGACCCTACCCAAGCGTTCCCGATCAGCGGCTGACCACGCCCAAACGGTTTCGACCAGCACTGATATCGAAGGCGATATCAGTCGGTTTCCGATATCGCTATTAGACATACGGAGAACTCATCTGCTTTGCTCCTGCCTCTGACAGGCGACAGCAAGGACACATGACATGCGAAACCTCCGCGCCCACCGGCTGGCGGCGGCCACCGCCCTGGCGATCTCCCTCGTGGCGGGCGGCACCATCGGCACGGGCACGGCGTCGGCCACGAGCGTGGCGGCCGCGCCGGCGGTCTCGAGCCAGGCCAAGGTCAACGTCAGGAAGGAGCTGCGCGCACTGGAGAAGGCCTTCAAGGGCCGCATCGGCGCGTACGCCGTGGACACCGCCACGGGCAAGACCGTGACGTACCGGGCGGGTGAACGCTTCCCGCTGTTGTCCACGTTCAAGGCCATGGCGTGCGCGGCCGTGCTGCACAAGGCCCGCACCTCGGACCCCGGGCTGATGAACAAGGTGCTCCACTGGACGGCCGACGAGGTGCTGGACTACTCCCCGGTCACCGAGAAGCACGTCAAGGACGGGCTGACCGTGGCCCAGCTGTGCGAGGCGACCATAACGCTGAGCGACAACACCGCGGGCAACCTGATCCTGAAGCAGATCGGCGGTCCCGCCGGCCTGACCGAATACTTCCGTTCGCTCAAGGACCCGATCTCCCGCCTGGACCGCTACGAGCCCGGGCTGAACGACTGGACACCGAAGGACAAGCGCGACACCACCACCCCCGCGGCCATCGCCCGTGACCTGCGTGCGTTGACGAGCGGCAACGCACTCCACGCCAAGGATCGGGAGCAGATCAACACCTGGCTGATCGCGACCAGGACCGGCGACGCGCGTATCCGCGCCGGCCTGCCCAAGACCTGGACGATCGGCGACAAGACCGGCACCAACTCCACGGGATTCGGCGGCGGGAACGACATCGCCGTCATCTGGCCCGAGAAGGGTGCCGCTCCCATCATCATGGCGATCTACACCAACCGCACCCCCGGCCTCGCCACCGACGACAAGACGATCGCGAAGACCGCCACGATCCTGGCCCGCGGGCTCGGCAAGGTCTGATGTCCGGCCGGGAGGATGAAGATCGTATGCCTGGCCGCCGCGGCGTGGCGGCGGGCGTACTCATGGCCGGGATCGCGGTCCCGGCCATGGGGTGCGATCACCACCACGATGGACTCGGTCATGCAGGCGGCCACGGACCGGACGATCCGGCAGTACGTCCACGCCTCCGACACCCCGGTCGCCGCCCAGGCACTGGTCCAGCCGGGGACGGCGCGATCAGGGCCATGGCCGCCAGCAAGCCGTACGGGCGGCGCACGGCCAAGAACGAGATCTCGTACGACGTCGTGGCGGACGCCGCGCACGGCGGCGGACCGGGTTCCAGCCGGGGCCACGTTCAAATCGTTCACCCTGATCAGCGCGCTGAAGCAGGGGATGAACGTGGACGACGAGCTCACCGCGGGCGCGGGGTTACCGCGCGCCCGGCTACGCGACCTTCACGAACTGCTGGGGCGAGAACGTCGGCGATGCCACCCACACGGTCACCAACGACGAGGGCTCACCGGGGTGGAACATGTTGCGGACCGGCACGTAGGGCTCGGCTGGCTGGCTCGGTGAACACGTTCTTCGTGACTCCTCCGCTCCCTAAGGGGAGCGGCTTCTCGCTAAGCCGCTTCCGCAGCGTCGCGAAGGGCAAGCCCTGCCCTCAAGATGTTGATCGCCGCGTTCACATCAGCGTGCGCGGTGTGCCCACACGCCGCACACGCGAACTCGGCTTGAGTGAGGCGGTTCTCCTTCGTACAGTGCCCGCAACGCGAGCAGGTGCGGGAGGTGTTGCGGGGCTCGACTGCGATCAGCTCTCGACCGGCACTTTCAGCCTTGTGCGCGAGGATCGTCAGGAACACCCCCCAACCCGCGTCCAGAATCGATCTGCCCAGCCCGGACTTTGCGGACGCGCCGTTGGGCAGGTGTCCGCCTGCGCTGTCCGGCCTTGGAGCGGCCCGTTTGGTCATGTTCGCTATGTGCAGGTCTTCGTGCGCGATCAAGTCGTAGGCGCGGACCAGCGCCAGGGCGGCCTTGTGCGCTCCGTCGAGGCGTTGGCGGCGTACCTTCGCATGCAGGGCGGCGAGGCGAGCCACGGCCTTACGTCGCCGTTTGCTCCCGCGTTTCTTGCCTGCGAGGTCCCGCTGGGCGGCGGCGAGTCTCCCGGCGGAGGTGGCCAGGTGGCGCGGGTTGGCGAGGTGTTCGCCGTCGCTGGTCGTCACGAGCGAGGTCACGCCCATGTCGATCCCGGCCGCGGCCCCTGTGGCGGGCAGCGGCTGGGCGGGCACGTGGTCACACGACAGCAGCAGCAACCAGCGGGAGGCCTCCCGCTTCACACTGATCGTCTTCACCGTGCCCTTGACCGGGCGGTGCTGATGCACACGGACGTGGCCGACGCCCTGCAATCGCACATAGGTGGCGGTTGGGTGGGCCTGGGAGTCCCACCGGCAGCCGTCACCGTCCTTCGGCCACTCCACGGTGTCGAACCAGCCCCGCCCCTTGAACCTGGGATAGCCGGGCTTCTCGCCCTTCTTGACACGCCGGAAGAACGCGCCGAACGCCTTGTCCAGACGGCGCAGGGTGGCCTGCTGGGAGGAGAACGACCACCGGCCCTGCCCGTCGGGGTCGCCGGCGCGGATGTGCTTCAACTCGCCCGACTGGTCGCCATAGCGGATGGTGACACCGGCCTTGGCGTAGGCGGTGCGCCGGTGCTCCAGCGCCGCGTTGTAAAGCTGCCGGTGACTCTCCAAGCACGCGGCCAGCGCGGCGGCCTGCTTGCTGGTGGGGCGCAGCAGAAACCGGTACGACCTGCGCACACCCACCTCCCAGATTTCTCACGAAGGTAATGAGACCACCACACTATCGAGGGGCACCGACAATATCCGGAGGGAGGAGCGCGGATTCCCCGCCAGCTGAAGAAGGCGGTCCTGGACCCCGGCCATCGCGGACGCCACGGCCGACGTGCTGTCCGGGGTGTTCACCAAGGGCACGATGCGGGCCGTCGGCGGCATCGGGCGCGACGCGGCCGGCAAGACCGGCACCACGGACGACTACGCGACCGCCTGGTTCGCCGGTTTCACCCCGGACCTGGCAGGTGCGGTGAGCATCGGGGATCCGCGGGGCTCCCAGCAGCACAAGCTGGTCGGCGTGACGATCGGCGGCCGGTACTACGGGTCGGTGGCCGGGGCGAGCCTGCCCGGCCCGATCTGGCGGGACACCATGGCGGCCGCGCTGAAGGACGTGCCGCCGTCGTCGTTCCCGCCCGTCGACGCGGCACGCTTCGACGGCTGCGATCGCTTCTGCCGTCAGTAGGGGTGGCGGGTCGGGAGGAACGTATGGATTGACAGCCTTAGCATCGCTAATGCAGCATGACCTTAGCGTTGCTAAGGAGGTAGAGGATGCGACTGACCAGGGCCTTACTGGCGTGCGGCGCTGTCGCCGGCCCACTGTTCATCGTCCTGGTCCTGATCCAGGACTACACGCGTCCCGGCTTCGACCCCCGGCGGCAGCCGCTCAGCCTGCTGAGCCTGGGCGACCTGGGATGGATCCAGGTCGCCAACTTCGTGGTCACCGGAGCGCTGTACGTGGTGTCCGCTGTGGGAATGCGGCGCGTGCTCCGGCACGGCCGCGGCAGGGCGTGGGGACCACTGCTGATCGGCGCTTTCGGAACCGGTCTGGTCGTCGTGGGGCTCTTCCGCACCTCCCCTGGGTGGGGCTATCCGCAGGGGGCGCCGACCGGCGTGCCCACGGACGCCGGCCTGAGCCACATGTTGCACGGCGTCGGCTTCTTCGTGGTGTTGGCCTCGCTGATCGCGGCCTGCTTCGTGTTCGCCCGGCGGTTCGCCACGCTGGGCGAGCCGCGATGGGCGGCTTTCTGCGCGGTCATCGGGGTGGCGCTGCCGGCGATCTATGTGCTGTCCGGCGTGCTGTCGGAGCGCGGTGAGAACTCACAACCCCTGAGCCTCCTGCTTCGCCTCCTGGCCTTGGTGGGCTGGGGGTGGGCCGCACTCCTGGCCATGCGGCTACGCCAGGAAACCATGACCGCTCGGGGCGGGCTCCCCCACCGGCCCACTCGTTGATCGGGTGGGTGCCCGGCGGAGGGCCGAAGGGAGGCGCTGCCCGGAGCCCCGATCGTCCGCAGCGCCCGCTGCGGACGACCTTGCGGTAGGCCCCGGACCCCGGGCACGGGTCTAGGACGCTGGTGTAAAGCAGGTCATCCCAGCTGAGGATTTTCGGGGGAGCTCGTTGGATGGCGCTATGCAGGAGCGTCGGAGTCCATGCTCGCGGCGGGGTCCTGCCGGTTGTGCGGGTCTGTGCGGTTGTCCACAGGCCCGCTGAAGGCCGTCACCTCGTCGCCCAGACCCCTTCCTCTCGGGTGAGGTCCCTGGTCAGGC
>NZ_VCKY01000104.1 GCF_005889735.1 Nonomuraea turkmeniaca | reverse complement strand
GGGACGGCCCTGGGGCATCATCATCGGGTTAGGACGCGGACCACCAGGACGGGGACCGCCCGCACCGGGACCAGGACGCGGACCGCCGGCAGGCGGACCGGGACGCGGACCTGGGCTGGGCCTGTCGCCGCCACGACCCTGCGGCGGACGCGGCATCGCGCCGTCACGACCGTCACGCGGCGGACCGTCGCGACGCTCGCGCTGGCCGGGGCCACCGCCGTCGCGCTGGCCACCGGGCCGCGGCGGCCGGGCCTGGCCCATGCCGCTGGCGGTCGACGAGAACGGGTTGTTACCGGGACGCGGGCCACGCGGGCCCGGCTTCGGCCCCGGACCGGGACGCGGACCGCCGCCACCGGCGGGCGCGCCGGGACGCTGGCCCTGCGCGGAACCGCCGCCGCCCCCAGCACCCGGACGCGGGCCCGGGCCAGGCTTGGGAGCCTGGCGAGGTGCCGGACCGGGACGCGGACCCGGGGTAGGCCGGGCGGGCGCACCGCTCTCGAAGCGGGCCTGCGGAGCCTGAGGCGCCTCACCGCGCGGGGCCTGGGGCTGCTGCTGCTGAGGCATGGGAACCGGCGGGCGCGGCTGAGTGCCGCCCGCGGGACCCGGACGCGGACTGGGGCCGGGCTTGGGACCCGGACCTGGACGCGGAGGAGACGGAACCGGCGCCTGCGCCGTGCCGTTGCCGACCTGGCTGTCCGCCGGCCGGGGAGCAGCCTTTGGCGGCTGCGGCTTGTTGGACGGCTGTCCGCCGCCCCTAGAGGGCCCACCCTTGGATGCGCCCAGAGCTTCGGTGAGCCTGCGGACCACCGGCGCTTCGATGGTCGAGGACGCCGATCGGACGAACTCTCCCATCTCTTGGAGCTTGGCCATGACGACCTTGCTCTCTACGCCGAACTCCTTAGCGAGCTCGTATACCCGGACCTTCGCCACTGCACTCCCTTACTCGGCCCGGGAGGCTGGCTGTGCCGTCCGGACCGTCGCTACCTTGACGTCTTCATCGCCGCGTGCTCATCAGGCGCTCATAGCAATCTGACTCCGCCCCATCAACTCGGCGTCCTACATGACATTTCGTGTTCTCCCTCTAGGTGTGCCCGCACGGGCGAGACGTCGAGCGGTCCCGGCACGCGAAACGCGCGCGGAAACGCCCGGCGACGCTCGGCAAGCTCCAGACAGCTCACGGACGGGTGCAACGATGCACCCCGGCCGGGAAGCCGTCCTCGCAGGTCAGGGACCACATGGTCCTCGACCCGCACCAGGCGGAGCAGCTCGGTCTTAACCGTGCGAACCCTGCAGCCCACACAGGTGCGCTGTGGGGCCGCCTGGCCACCATATTCCAGCTTACCGTGTTGACGCATCTACGGAACCGGCGGCATCTTCCGCCTGTGTGTCGGGCCGGATGTCGATCCGCCATCCCGTCAGCCGCGCGGCAAGCCGGGCGTTCTGCCCCTCTTTCCCGATGGCCAGCGACAGCTGGTAGTCGGGCACCGTCACCCGCGCGACCCGTCCCTCCAAATCGAGAACCTCGACATGGGAAACGCGGGCCGGCGACAGAGCATTCCCGACGAAGTCCGCCGGGTCCTCCGACCAGTCGATGATGTCGATCTTCTCGCCGTGGAGCTCGGTCATCACGTTGCGTACGCGCGAACCCATCGGGCCGATGCACGCGCCCTTGGCGTTGACACCGGACTTGCGCGACCTGACCGCGATCTTCGTACGGTGCCCGGCCTCGCGCGCCACCGCGGCGATCTCCACGGTGCCGTCGGCGATCTCCGGGACCTCCAAGGCGAACAGCTTCTTCACCAGCCCGGGATGAGTGCGCGACAAGGTGACCGAGGGGCCCTTGTGGCCCTTCTTCACCTGCACCACGTAGGCGCGGATGCGCTCGCCGTGCACGTAATCCTCGCCGGGGACCTGCTCGGCGTGCGGCAGCACGGCCTCGATCTTGCCCAGGTCGACCAGCACCACGCGGGGGTCCTTGCCCTGCTGGATGACGCCGGAGACCAGCTCGCCCTCGCGGCTGGCGAACTCGCCGAAGTTGATCTCGTCTTCGGCGTCGCGCAGCTGCTGCAGGATGACCTGCTTGGCTGTGGTGGCGGCGATCCTGCTGAAGTTGTTGGGTGTGTCGTCGAACTCCCTGACGACCTCGCCCTCCTCGTCGAGCTCGGCCGCCCAGATCGTCACGTGGCCGCTGCTCCTGTCGAGCTCGGCACGCGCCTTGGAGGCCGCGCCCTCGGTCCGGATGTATGCGATCAGCAGCGCGTCCTCGATCGCCTTGACCACCAGGTCGAAGGAGATGTCCTTTTCACGTTCCAGGCTGCGCAGGACGCTCATGTCGATGTCCACGGCGGCTCCCCCTTAGCCTTCGTCGCCGTCGACGTCGTCGATGCGGCGGAACTCCACCTGCACCCGTCCCCGGGCCAGGTCCTCGTAATCAAGCCGGCGCGCGGCGCCCGCGGCGTCGATGTCGACGCCGCTCTCGTCCGCCGCCATGATCCGGCCCTCCACCATGGTGCCGTCTCTCATCTCGGCCTTCACCAGACGTTTGGCCGCACGCCGCCAGTGGCGCGGCTCGGTGAGAGGGCGGTCGACACCCGGTGAGGAGACCTCCAGCGTGTAAGCCGCCGGGCCCATCGAGTTGTCGTCGTCCAACGCCGCCGAGACGGCCTGGCTCACGTCGGCCACGTCGTCGAGGCTCACGCCGCCGTCCCGGTCGACGATCACCCGCAGCAACCGTCGCTTGCCTGCCTGGGTGACCGTGATGTCCTCCAGATCGAGGCCCTCCGCGCTGACCACGGGCTCCAGGAGCTTCATCAGGTGGTCGCGGGGTGATGCGCTGCCCATACCGACCTCCCCTATTGTCATGTCTCAGCCGGGCGGACCTCGCCTCTGGCTCTCCGCCGCTTGGCCGCGCAGCCAGCGACGACAGTTGACACCCTATCTGTATGAGGGCACGTAAAGAGCGCCACTCGTCACGGTCGAATGGCGAGCGTCGCCGACAGCGATCGCGGGCACCAGCCCGTAGGATCCTATCCGGGTCCCGTAATACTGGAGGTTCCTGTCCGTGCGTCCGCCTCACCTCTCCCGGCGGGTCATGCTGGTGGGCGGAGCGGCCGCTCTCACCGCCTGCAACGCTTCCGGCCCGCCGCCGCAGCCGCCCGCCCAGGCCCCGGACTCCCCTGAGACGCTCCTGCTGAAGGAGTTGGTCGCGGAAAAGGAACGGACGATCGCGCTCTATTCATCGCTGATCGCGGGCGGGGCAGAGAAGCTGACGCCCTTCAGGGACCGCCACCAGGCTCATCTCAACGAGCTGCGCAAGCACCTCAAGGCCCCAGCTTCGGCGTCCGCGACGCCGTCCGCCACCGCCTCCGCGACCCCGTCCGCCACCGCCACACCGAAGACGTCGCTGTCGCGGCTGCGCGACCTCGAGCGCAAGGCTGCGGCGTTGCGGACACGCCAGCTCGCGGCCGTCTCGCCCGGGATGGCCCAGGTCATCGCCAGCATCGGCGCCTGCGAGGCCGCCCACGCCGTCGCCCTGCCGAGGTCCCTGTGAACACCATCGCCATGCCGAGGTCCCCTGTGAGTATCCTCGCCGTTCCGAGGCCTCTGTGAACGCCGACGACGTCGAGAAGCTGCGCAAGGCGCTGGCGGCCGAGCACGCGGCGCTGTTCGCGTACGGGCTGCTGGGCGCGCGGACGGCCGGCTCCCTGCGGGACAGGATGAGTGCGGCCTTCGACGCCCACCGGGCACGCCGTGACCAGCTGCGCGGGTTCATCACGACGCGCGGCGGCCGGCCGGCCGAGCCGGACGCGTCCTACGCGCTGCCGTTCTTCCCCTCCAACGCCACGCTGGCGGCCAAGCTGGCCGCGCACCTGGAGAACGGCGTCACGGCCGCCTACTTGGAGCTGGCGGCCGCGCAGGACGTGTCGCTGCGCCGTTACGCCGCTCTTGCCATGCAGGAGGCGGTCACCCGGGCCCACTCCTTCCGCCCCGGCCAGCCGCCCGCGTTCCCCGGCATGCCGGCCGCCGCGCCCCCGTCGCCCTCGCCGTCAGCGGTGGAGGACGGAGAGTAGGCCGGGTCCGAGGCGTTCGACGGCGGCGGCGAACGCGGCGAGGAAGCCGAGCAGCTCGGCGCGGAACGCCTCCGGGTCCGCACACATCCTGGCGCCGATCTCCATGCGGCTGGTGGAGATTAGCGGCCCGCCTGGTGGGAGCGGCGCTTTGCGCCGCCGCGCAAAACCACCGTTTCCTCACCGCCTGACCGGTTCCCTGCCTGACCACCACACGCCTGGCTGGTTCGCCGCGGCATGCCGGCTGGCCACCGCCACATCGCGCCGGACTCCACCGCCCCCATCCCGCCGGCACGGCGCCCGGTGGTGGCGCGGCGTCCGACGCCGAGCGGGACGGCTCGGCGCCGGTTGGGGTCGGGCGCCGGAGCGGGACGGTGGCCCGGTGGCGCCGTGAGTGGCCCGGTGGGCGTTAGGCGATGGCGGCGGCGACGCGGTCGGCGGCCTCCGCCAGCGGGATCTCCGACTTTTCGCCCGAGACCCGGTCCCGGAGCTCCACCACGCCCTGCGACAGTCCGCGCCCGACCACCACGATGGTCGGCACCCCCAGCAGCTCGGCGTCCTTGAACTTGACGCCGGGCGACACCTGCGGCCGGTCGTCCACCAGGACGCGCACGCCGCGCGACACCAGCTCGGCGGCCAGCTCCAGCGCCGCCTCCACCTGGTTTTCCTTGCCGGTCCCGACGATGTGCACGTCGGCGGGCGCGACCTCGCGCGGCCACACCAGGCCGAGCGCGTCGTAGGCCTGCTCGGCGATGACCGCCACGGCGCGCGAGACGCCGATGCCGTACGAGCCCATCGTGATGCGGATCGGCTTGCCATCGGGGCCGAGGGCGTCGAGGCCGGCGGCGTCGGCATATTTGCGGCCGAGCTGGAAGATGTGGCCGATCTCGATGCCGCGGTCGATGGACAGCTCCGAGCCGCAGCGGGGGCAGGGGTCGCCGGCGCGCACCTCGGCGGCCTCGATCGTGCCGTCTGGGGTGAAGTCACGACCCGCGACCACGTTGGCGGCGTGCTTGCCCGGCTCGTTGGCGCCGGTCACCCAGGAGGTGCCGGTGACCACGCGCGGGTCGACGAGATAGCGGATGCCCAGCTCGCGCAGGACCTGCGGCCCGATGTAGCCGCGTACGAGCCCGGGGTGCCTGGCGAAGTCTGCGGCCTCGAAGATGGCGGGCTCGCCGGGCGCCAGCGCGGCCTCCAGGCGCTTGAAGTCCACCTCGCGGTCGCCGGGGACGCCGATCACGAGCGTCTCGATCTTGTCCGAGCCGGGCGTGGTGACCTTGACGACGACGTTCTTCAACGTTTCCGCGGCGGTGATGGACAGGCCGTGGTGCTCGTTGACGTGCGCGACCAGCGTCTCGATGGTCGGAGTGTCGGGGGTGTCCATGACCCGCTGGGCCGACGTGTCCTCGTACGAGCGGGCGGCCGGCGCGGGCGTGGTGACAGCCTCGGCGTTGGCCGCGTAGCCGCAGGAGTGGCAGGCCACGAACGCGTCCTCGCCGGTCGGCGTGGGCGCGAGGAACTCCTCCGACGCCGACCCGCCCATGGCTCCCGACTGCGCGAAAACGATCTTGTAGTGGATGCCGAGCCGGTCGAAGGTCCGGATGTAGGCCTCGCGGTGCTGCTCGTAGGAGCGCTTGAGCCCGTCGTCGTCGAGGTCGAAGGAGTAGGAGTCCTTCATGACGAACTCGCGGCCCCGCAGGATGCCCGCCCGGGGCCGGGCCTCGTCGCGGTATTTAGTCTGGATTTGGTAAAGGGTGACCGGATAGTCCTTGTAGGAGGAGTATTCGCCCTTGACCATGTCGGTGAAGAGCTCCTCGTGCGTGGGGCCGAGGAGGTAGTCGGCGCCCTTGCGGTCGTGGAGCCGGAAGATGTTGTCGCCGTACTCGGTCCACCGGCCGGTGGCCTCGTAGTATTCGCGGGGCAGCAGGGCGGGGAAGAGCACTTCCTGGGCGCCCATCCGGTTCATCTCCTCGCGGACGATCCTGGTGACGTTCTCCAGGACCAGCTTGCCAAGAGGCAGCCAGGAGTAGATGCCGGGCGCCACGCGGCGGACGTAGCCGGCGCGGACCAGGAGCTTGTGGCTCGGCACTTCCGCGTCTGCCGGGTCGTCCCGCAGGGTGCGAAGAAACAACGACGACATGCGCAGCAACACGGCTACTCCTTGCTCGAACCTGAATGCGGAGGCTTACAGGCTATCGAGTCGGGGCGGCCGCTCGCTCGGCCTTAAACCGCCGGCTAAACCGCCAGAGGTATCCAGCCGGCGACGAAGGCGGCCAGGCAGACCGTGAGCACGCCGGCGACAACCGCCGACCGGGCGAGCGAAAGGAGCCTGGCACGGGCGTTCCTGCGCAGCACGAACACCAGCGCGACCGACAGCAGCCCGATGACCAGCGCGGGCAGTGGCCAGAACGACTGGTCGTTGCCGATGAAGCCTGGGGTCGCCCGGTCCATGACGTCCGCGAGCAGCGCCGCGCCGACCGCGCCCGCCGCGAGGTCGCCCCAGGCGTCGTCCCTGCGGGTGACGTACGACAGCAGGCCCAGGCCGACGAGCAGGGCGAGCATCCAGTTGAGCCCCGCGGCGCTGCCGCCGATGACGTCGAAGGCGAGGTCACCGCGGAGCGCGCCCGCGCCCATGGCCGCGACCAGCGCGGACACGGCCGCGAGGAAGGTGGTGAGCAACGCCCATCCGAACCCCGACGCGGTGACCCCGACGACGAGGGACAGGGCCAGGTAGGCGTACGGCTCATAGACCTGGCCGACCCATTCGGGGCCGCGGCCGGCTATGAGCATGCCGACGAGGCCGACGAGCAGTCCGCCCAGGAAGGCCGCGACCAGATGGCGTTCGATGCAGCGCTGCCGGCGGTCGTATTCGGCGAAGTCGGTGTAATCGATGACGGTGTTGTTCATCTCCATTCCCTGGTCAAACCCTCCCCTGGCGATTTATAGGGCTGACCGCAGTCAGATTATGTGACCGTACAGAAAAGGCAAATTTCGGTCATCCCTTGACCAAGGCAAGCAATCGCTTGGTTAACATGTGTGCCGTGTCTCTTCCCGATGAGCTCCGCGCCGTTGTCCGCGACTACCTCGCCGGCCGTCCCGGCGCGTCCTGGCGGGAGTTCGCCCGGGACGTGGGCGTCGCGGGGCTGCTCGTCCCCGAGGAGCATGGTGGCGCGGGATGCGGGCCCGCCGAGATGGCGGCCGTGGCGGAGGAGCTGGGCCGGGCGCTGTCCCCGCACCCGTTCCTGCAGTCGGCGGTGATGGCCGTGGAGGCGGCCGCCGCTTGCGGGGCGTCCGACCTGCTGGCGGCGCTGGCCGAGGGGGCCGCGACCGCGACCGTGGTGTTGCCGGGTGACGGCGAGCTGCGGCTTGAGGGTGATCTGCTCACGGGTACCGTGCCGTACGCGCTGGAGGGCGAGCTGGTGCTGCTCTACGTCGACGGGCTGCTGGTCGAGGCCGTGCCCACGCGGCGGGAGCCGTACCCGACGATGGACGAGAGCCGGCCGCTGGCGCGGCTGACCTTCGACGGCGTGCGGGTACGGCGGCTCGGCGACGGCGCGTCCTGGGCCCGGGTGCGGGATCTCGGCGTCGCGGCGCTGGCCGCCGAGCAGGTGGGCGGGGCGCGGCGGTGTCTGGAGATGGCGGTCGAGCATGCCAAGCTGCGGCATCAGTTCGGGCGGCCGATCGGGTCCTTTCAGGCGATCAAGCACAAGCTGGCGGATGTGCTGCTGCTCGTGGAGTCGGCCAGGTCGGCGGCCTTGGCGGCGGCGCGCGACGGGGTGTTCGCGGCGATCGCGGGGTCGTACTGCACGGAGGCCTATCTGCGTGCGGCGGGCGAGAACATCCAGGTCCACGGCGGGATCGGGATCACGTGGGAGCACCCGGCGCACCGGTACTTCAAGCGGGCCACGTCCGACGCGCAGCTCTTCTGCCCACCGGAGGCTCATCGAGCTCGGCTGGCGGCTCACGTCTTCGGGCCACCCGCCTGATCCCGCCACCGGCCTGGCCGATGGAGATGTCGGGGGTGGAGTCAGCAGCAACGCAGGACCGCCACACGATGGGCTGGGTGCAGGGCACGCATGTCCGCCCGCGCGGTCAACCGCCCAGGAGTTCCTCCCAGGGGTGGCGGGTGTTGGTGCGGCGGGTGGTGTCGAGGGCTTCGGCCAGGCGCCAGAAACCCGGCCGGGCGCGTACGGTGGCCCGGCCCATCGGGTCGATCGCCCGCAGCTCGAAGCGCACCCCCATCACGTCGAGCACCGCCGAGCCCTCGCTGCCGGGACCCGCCTCGGTGACGAGCAGGCCGTCGTAGCCGGGGTCGCGCACCTGCTCGGACAGCAGCGTGGCCACCTCGGACGCGTACGGCCCGTCGCGCCACTCGATGTGCCAGCTGTGATCGGACCCCCGCCACCAGGTCAGGTCGCGGCACGACTCGATGAAGTCCGCCTCGGTCGCCAGCGCTGCCATCACCCGGCCGAACGCCTCGTACCGGCGGGCACTCGTGAGCGAGAGGCCGTCGTCGCCGGGATCGGGGACCGTGGTGTCCTTCGGCCGCCTCAGCGCGTGCTTTCGCTTCACAGGCATCCACTCTGATCGCGCGCGCGCCCTTCCCGCAAGTGTTCGCTGCTGATACGCTCTACCAAGCGAGCGCTTGGTTCATCACTGGAGGCCGGATGACGTCCCTACGGATCAGCCTGGGGTATGAACTGGAGGTCCGCGGCCGCACCCGCGAAGTCGAGCAGCAGACGTTCCGCAACGTGGTCGAACAGGTCGTGCTGGGAGACCGGCTGGGCTTCGACACCGCCTGGTTCGTCGAGCACCACTTCACCAGGGGCTTCTCCCACTCCTCCGCCCCCGACCTGGTCCTGGCCGCCATCTCCCAGCGGACGGATCGCATCCACCTCGGGCTCGGGGTGGTGCTGCTGCCGTTCCAGTCCCCGATCCGCACCGCCGAACGCGTCGCCACGCTGGACGTGCTGAGCGGCGGCCGGGTGGAGTTCGGGACGGGGCGTGGGGCCTCGCCGCTGGAGTACCAGGCGTTCCAGCGGCCGTTCGAGAAGTCGCGGCAGATCTGGGAGGACTCGCTGGAGGCCACACTGGCCATCTGGCGGGCCGACGGCGAGCCGATCAGCCGGTCGAACGAGTTCTTCGAGATCCCGGACGTGGCCGTCTACCCGCGGCCGGTCCAGGAGCCCCATCCCCCGGTGTGGGTGGCGTCCACCTCGCTGGAGGGGTATCTGGCGGCGGCCAGGCACGGATACAACCTGCTCGGCATGACGATGCTCAAGGGCATCGACGACGTCGCCGCCGACATCGCGAAATATCGGGAATGTCTGGCCGACAACGGCTTCGACCCGTCGAGCCGGCGCGTCGCCCTCATGATCCCATGGTTCGTCGCCCCCACGCGGGACGAGGCGACCGGCACGGCCGCCGACGCCGTCCTGTGGTACATCCGCCGCCAGGTCAACCTCGTCACCCCGCCCGACTACTACGACGCCCGCCATGCCACGCACCGCGTGCTCGGCCAGCTCGCGGCCGGGCTGCCGCCCGATGAGGCCATGGCCACGCTGCGGGAGCACCTGATGGTGGTGGTCGACGACGTGGAGGGCTCACGCAAGGCCCTGGCCAGGATCGCCGAGGCCGGCGCCACGGACCTCATCATCCAGGCCCAGGTCGGCGGGCTGGCGCACGAGCGGGTGTGCGAGTCGATGACGTTGTTCATGACCGAGGTGGTGCGCTGATGACCCGGTGGCTGACCCGCGACGACCTCGGGGCCGCCGGGCGTACCGCCGAAGGGCTCCTGCTCGTCTCCCCCGACGTGTCGAGCGTCTTCCCGATGAGCCAGGACGACCGTACGGCCGCCGCCGGGCTGACCGCGGCGGCGCTGCGGGCGGCCGGCGTGAGCGAGCGGGACCGCGTCGCGGTGGCACTGTCCGAGCCCGCGGGCGCGTTGTGGACCGCCGCCGCGGCCGATGTGGCTCAGGCCGCCGCCGATGTGGGGCCGCGCGGCCGGATGCGCCTGCACCACGCGCTGTCCGCGCTGCGCGCCACCACGCTGGTGGCGACGCCGACGGGCGCGATGGACTTCCTGGCCCGCCTGCACCTGGAGTTCCTCCTTGACCCGCTGGACCTCGGGATCAGGAACATCGTGCTGACCGGCGAGATCGCCTCGAAACGCACGCTCGGCCATCTGGCCGGCGAGTTCGCGGCGCGGGTCACCGAGGTGTACTCCAGCCCGTTCGGCGGCACGGCCCTCGCCTGGCGGGCGGCCGAGGAGGACCCCCTCATCCCGCTCGCGGACGGCATGCTGGGGCTGGCGGCGCTCGCCAAGGACACCGAGCCCGACGCCGGGCCCGACGTCGGGCCCGACGCCGGGCCGGCCGAGCTGGTCGTCACCCCGCGCGGGCACTCGACGCTGGGCGACGCCGTGCTCAGGACCGGGCAGGTGGCCGGAGCCGGGGACGGCATCCCCGCGCCCGCGCACACCGTGGGCGAGCACGTGCTGGTCAGAGGCGTGTGGCTGGCGCTGCCCCGCGTCGAGAAGGCCCTGTCGAAGATCGACGGTGTGGCCGGCTGGGACCTGCGGATCAGCAGGCAGGGCACGCTGGACGCGGCCGTGCTCACCGTGACGTTCAACCGGGAGAGCCTGGTCGGCAACCCCATGTGGCGCTCCAGGATCCAGCAGGCCATCCAGGCGCTGACCCCCATCTCGATCACCGTGGAGATCGCCCAGGAGGTCGCCGAGCTGCCGCGCCCCGCCACGGTGACCGACCTGCGCGGCCACCACCTGGGCAGGGACCGGGCTCTCATCTCCTAGGGGGATCCGATGGACTGGGAAACGCTCCCCCGCATGCTGCGCGGCCAGGCGGACGACCACCCTGCCGCCACCGTCGTCGCCGAGGGCGGCGCCCGGATGTCGATGTCCGGGCTGCGGGCGGCGGCCGCGGAGGTCGCCCGCGGGCTCATCGCCCTGGGCGTCGCCCCCGGCGACAGGGTGGCGATGTGGGGGGTGAACTCGGCGTACTGGGTGACGCACGCGTTCGGCATCTGGGACGCGGGGGCGGTGATCGTGCCGCTCTCGTCCAGGTACAAGGGCATTGAGGCGGCCCAGATGATCGAGAAGACCGGTGCGAAGGTGCTGATCACCGGGGAAGGGCCCACGGCCGTCCCGCTCGCCGGGCTGCTGCCGTCGTTGCCCGGCCTGCGCCACACGATCGTCCCGCCGGCGTCGGAGCTGCGCGCGCTCGGGGCGCGGGTCCCGGCGCGGGAGGCCGAGAACCGGGCGCTCGCCGTACGTCCCGGAGACCTGTGCGAGATCATGTCCACGTCGGGCACCACCGGCACGCCCAAGGGCGTCATGCTGGACCACGCCCAGGTCCTGCGCGGCTACTGGGACTGGTCGCAGATCGTCACGCTGAACGAGCACGACCGCTATCCGGTCATCGCCCCCTTCAGCCACGGGTTCGGACTGAACGCCGGGCTGGTCGCCTGCGTCATGCGCCGGGCCACGATGGTGCCCATCCCGATCTTCACCCCGGACGCCCTCATGTCGCTCGTCTCGGCCGAGCGCGTCACCATCCTGGCCGGGCCGCCCACGTTGTTCCACCGGATCCTGGACGAGCTGGACCAGGGCTCCTGGGACGTGTCGTCGCTGCGCGTGGCCATCTGCGGGGCCGCCGCCGTGCCGGCGACGCTCATCAGGCGGCTGGTCGAGCGGGTCGGCCTGGAGCGGATGATCAACGCGTACGGGCTGATGGAAGGCACGGTCGTCTCCATGACCAGGGACGGCGACCCCATCGAGGTCGTCGCGAACACCACCGGCAGACCTGTGCCCGGCATCGAGGTCAAGATCGTCGATGACGACGGCAAGGAGGTCGCGCCCGGCGAGCGCGGCGAGATCCTGCAGCGCGGGTACGGCGTGATGCGCGGCTACTGGAACGAGCCCGAGCGCACGGCCGAGACCGTCGACGCCGGCGGCTGGCTGCACACGGGCGACGTCGGCGTCCTGGACGAGCAGGGCAACCTGGCCATCGTGGACCGCAAGAAGGAGCTCTACATCGTCAACGGCTTCAACGTCTCGCCCGCCGAGGTCGAGTCGCTCCTCCTGCACGAAGGGTCGCCGGCCCAGGTGGCGGTCGTCGGCGTGCCCGACCCGGCCACAGGCGAGGCCGGCGTGGCGTACGTGGTCCCCAGGCCCGGCGTGACCGTCGACCCCGACGCGCTGATCGAGTGGGCGCGGGCCAACATGTCCAACTACAAGATCCCCAAGCGGGTCGTCGTGGTGGACGCCCTGCCGGTCAACGTCAACGGCAAGATCGACAAGCTGGCGCTCCGCGATCAGGCGAAGCAGGCATTGAGCGAGTAGTTTGGAAGTGACCGGCTGTCCGATCAGGTGGCCGCCGGACTCGCCCATCGCGGGGCCCGAGGCGTACCTGCCACCTCCTGCCCGCGTGGAGCATGGACGCCGCCATGCGGGTGCTGCGCGAGCACCGGATCCGTATCAGGGACGGGGACGACCGCCCGCTGCCTCATGACGCGCAGGGTGTGGTGCTTCTCCGCTCGGACGCCGTCATGAGCGACTACGTTGGCAACAGCACCGATCAAGCGGTTTTCGCCAAGGACGGGTTCGTGCGTACGGGCGACCGGGGATACATCGATCGCACCGGCCGGTTGCATCTGGTGGGACGCGTGTCTTAGGAGGCGGCGTGGCGTTGCGTGTGGCGGTCATCGGGTCGGGCCCCGCCGGGATCTACACGGCCGAGGCTCTGGTCAAGCAGTCCGCGGAGGACGTGCGGGTCGATGTGCTCGAACGCCTGCCGACCCCGTACGGGCTGGTCAGGTACGGCGTCGCGCCCGACCACACCTCGATCAAGTCGATCGCGAACTACCTGCGGAGGGTGCTGGAGCTGCCCGAGGTCCGCTTCCTCGGCGGCGTCACGCTCGGCACGGACCTGTCCGTCGACGACCTGCTCGGTCACTACGACGCGGTGGTCTACTGCACGGGGGCCATGGTCGACAGGAAGCTCGGCATCCCGGGCGAGGACCTGCCGGGGAGCGTGGCGGCGACCGACTTCGTCAACTGGTACTGCGGGCACCCCGACGTCGACCCCGGCAGGTTCACGCTCGACACCTCCGAGATCGCGGTGATCGGGGTCGGCAACGTCGCCGTGGACGTCGTACGCGTCCTGGCCAAGACCGCCGACGACCTGCGCTCCACCGACGTGCCGCACGACGTGCTCCAGCGCCTGGCGGAGAGCGAGGTGAAGGCCATCCACATGGTGGGGCGCCGGGGTCCCGAGCACGCCAAGTTCACTCTCAAGGAGCTGCGCGAGCTGGGCGATCTGGCCAACGCCGACGTCTGCGTACGTCCTGACGAGGCCGTCGTGCTCGGCGGCGACTTCCCGCGCCAGGTCCAGGGCAACATCAAGGTCCTGCAGTCCTGGGCCGCCCGCGAGCCGATCGGCCGGCCGCGCCGCCTCGACGTGCGGTTCTGGCTGCGGCCCGTGGAGATCCTCGGCACCGAGCGGGTCGAGGGGCTCAAGCTCGAACGCACCCGGCTGTCGGAGGAAGGGCGCGTGGTCGGCACGGGCGAGTTCGAGACGCTGCCCGTCGGGATGGTGCTGCGGTCGGTCGGCTACCAGAGCGTGCCGCTGCCAGGGGTGCCGTTCTCCGAGCGGACCATGACCGTGCCGAACGAGGCCGGGCGGGTACGCGACCGCGAATACGTGGCAGGCTGGCTCAAACGCGGGCCCACCGGCGTGATCGGCACCAACAAGTCCGACGCCGCAGAAACGGTCCGGACACTGCTCGCCGACCTGGAAGGGCGCGAACGTGGTGCGAGCGAGCCGATCGACACGTTGCTGGCCGAACGAGGGGTGCGGCCGGTGACGTACGAGGAGTGGCTGGCGATCGAGGCGGCGGAGGCCGAGCTGGCCAGGTCGCTCGGCCGCGGCGAACGGGTCAAGCTCGTCGGGCTGGAGGCCATGCTCCGTGCGTGCCGTGTCTGACGACGCCGCCGGCGCCGTGCCACCCGGGTTCACGGAGGTCTACCGGGCCCAGCAGGCTCGGTTTCCGATGCCCGAGCCGGGGTGGCAGCCGGTCCATACCGTCTACGTGCCTGCCGACCGGTTCTCCTCCGGCTCGGTGTCCGAGTGGCGCGATCACGCGTTGTCCCTGGTCAAGGCGCATCTGGGCGGCCCTGAAGAGCTGGCGGAGATCTTCGCGGTGCCGGGGCGGCTGGCCGCGGCCGTACACGAGCGGGTCCTGCGTAAGCTCGCGCACGAGCCGATCGAGGACCTGCGCGTCGACTTCGAGGACGGCTACGGCGTGCGGCCCGACGAGGTCGAGGACGGGCATGTGGAGCAGGCCGTCGAGGCGGTGACCGCGCTGCACGCCGCCGGGGCGTTGCCGCGGCGGTGGGGGCCGCGGGTGAAGTCGTTCGCGGACGGGGATCCCGGACGGTCGGTGCGGACACTGCGTGGGTTCGTCACGGGTGTGGTCGAGCGGGCCGGCGAACTGCCGGCCGGGTTCACGGTGACCTTCCCGAAGGTGCTGATGGAGGAGTATCTCGGGCAGTTCGCGGGCGTGCTGGCGCGGCTGGAGGCCGGTCTGGGCGTCCGGCTGCGGTTCGAGATGCAGGTGGAGGCGCCGCAGACGCTGCCCTTCCTGCGTGCCGAACTGGCCGAGGCCCTGGGCGGGCGGCTGGCGGCGGCGCACTTCGGCGTGTTCGACTACACGGCCGCGCTGGGGCTGCCGCCGCACGAGCAGCGGCTCGACCATCCGGTCTGCGACCACGCCCGGCACGTCATGCAGACGGCGTTCGCGGGCACAGGCGTGGAGCTCTCGGACGGCTCGCTCGCCACCTCGCCCGCTTCCGACCGCGCGGCCGACGTGCACGTGTTGTGGCGGCGCCACGCCGAGCTGGTACGTCACTCGCTGCGGCACGGCTTCTACCAGGGCTGGGACATGCACCCGTCGCACCTGGTGAGCCGCTTCGCCACCGTCTACGCCTTCCACCTGGCCCACTACGACGCCTATCAGGAGCGGGTGAGCGCGTGGGAGGAGCAGCGGGACGCGGGAGGCGGCCTCATGGACGAGCCTGCCACGATCCGCACCCTGGCCGCCGCACTCCGCCGGGCCGACGCCGCCTTGGGGCGGTAGGTCAGTCGCGTTCGACCAGGGCCCGCCATTGGCGTACCAGGCGCCACTCGACCGGGTCCGACCAACTGGCCCGGACCGCGGATCCCACGTGGAAGGCCCGGATGCCGTAGTCGAGCAGCACGGGCACGTGCGCCGGTCGCAGACCGCCGCCGGCCAGGATGATGGAACCGTCACCCGCCTCGGCCCGGGCTTTTAACACCGCCAGGCCCTCACCGACGCCGGTGGGGGACCCGGACGTGAGCACGGTGGCCAGGTTGGGCAGCAGGCGGACGGCGCGCCAGGACGCCTGGATGTCGGCCGCGTGGTCGACGGCGCGGTGGAAGGTCCATGGCAGGGGGGACACCGCGTGGATCAGAGCTTCGGTGGCCGCGAGATCGACGGCTCCGGCGCCGTCGAGGAACCCGAACACGAATCCGGCCGCCCCCGCCTGTGCCAGCGCCTTGGCGTCGCGCCCCAGCCGCGCCAGGACGTCAGGGTCGGCGGCGAAGTTGGCGTCGCAGCGGAGCATCACCATCTGGGGTAGCGGGCATTCCGCGGCGATCGCGGCAACAGTCTCTGGGGAGGGGGTCAGCCCGTCGGCCGCCATGTCGGCGACGACTTCAAGCCGGTCGGCTCCGCCCTGTTCAGCGGCCACGGCGTCGCGCACGTTGAGCGCGATCACCTCGAGCAGGGATCCGGTCATGCAGGAGAGGCTATATGGTGATCTATACGGTTGTGTCAGCAAGTGCCCTGCGACCTGGGCGGAAGCACGGCCCGGGCGTGGGAAACCGCAGCCGACCGGCAGGCAGCCAAGACGCTCAACCTGGACACCAGGCGGGACCCGGCCTGGGACCGGGCCGGGTCGTGGGCTCCCCTACACCATCACGCACTGTCCTTGACGCCGTAACGCAGATAACCACGCCGTTACCGAACCGCCGCTCGTCCAGCAGTTCCAGATTGACGCGGACATCGTCAGGAAAGAACCGGTTGCCACCACCGACGATCGCCGGTCCGACGAAGAGCTGGTATTCGTCGACCAGCCCGGCCCTGATGGCCTGCGACGCAGATGCGGCCCGGCGACGGCGATGTCGCGGCCGGCCTCGGCCTTCAGCTTCCGCACCGCCTCCGGGTCGAACGTCGGCTCGATCCGGGTCCGTTCACCTGAACTGATGTGACTCCGCTTCGGGACCGCCCCAGCCGAAGTCGCCGTCCGGATCGCTCACATGACCGTCGAGTGACGTGATCATCGAGTAGATCAGCTTGCCCATCGTGGGTCTCCTTGCCAGGTCATGCCGGTGGTTGCCATGGTCACTGGGTATTGAGCCGCCCGACGCGCTCCACCGTCTCGTCGGCGTCTCCCTCGAACGTGTGCCAGAACACGTGGTCCACGCCCATCGCCCGCACCTCGGCCAGATCCTCGGCGACCTGCTCCACCGAGCCGGTCAACGGCATCCGCTCGTCCAGCGGCCGGTCTGTGATCGCCCCGTTGACCTGTGCCACCAGCGGGCCCGGCCCCTCGCCGTACAGCTCGACGGCCTGCCTGAGCTGGTCCCAGGCGAACACGACCACGGTGAGCCCCATCCCTGACCGGGCCGCCCGCTCGATCGCCGCCGGAGCCGCCGCGCCGGCGAGCAGCGTGAGCCGGGTGGGCTTCGGGCCGATCTCCGACTCCGGGATGGTGTAGAAGCGGCCGTCGAAGCGCACCGGGTCGGGGCCCCAGCAGGCACGCATGGCCGCGACGTGCTCCTCGAACCCCGCGCCGCGGCGCCGCGCGGGAATGCGGGTCGCGTCGAACTCCTGCTGCATCCACCCCTGCCCCAGGCCGATCATGGCGCGCCCGCCACTGAGCCGGTCGAGCGTCGCCAGCCGCTTGGCCAGCACGACCGGACTGTGGAACAGCGCGTCCACGACGCTCGTGCCGAGCCGGATCGTGCTGGTCTTGGCCGCGACGTAGGCCAGAGTCTCCAACGGGTCGTAGACGACGGCGTTGTTGTCGGGAAGCGGCATGGCCTGGTCGGTGCCGGCGAACACCGCCTCGGCCGGGCGCAGCAGCCGCTCGAACGCCCACACCGCCCCCAGCCCTGCCCGCTCGGCCGCCTGTGCCACCCTGACGATCGTCTCCGGGTCCGCGTGCCGTCCCGACGTGGGGAGGCCGATTCCGAGATCCATTCGTGCTCCTCTCTGTTCGCCTGTTCGCCTGTTCGCCTGTTTGACCGGGCCGGCAGAGAAAAGTCATCGGTTCACCGGCGCTCCTTGGAGGAACAGGCTGAGGTCCTTGGGGAGGAAGGTCCTGTGGGGCCGGAAGATCCTTTGGGGCACGGCAGACGGTCGCAGGCGCCGCACGGCCGCCGAACGGGCTCCCGCAGCGACGCCGGCGGAGTCCTGCGGGCGGGGCCCCAGACGGCTGCAGAGGCCGCCACAACGGCCCGTGACGGGTTGACGCGGGGCCGCCGGGCCCGACGGCGCCACTGGAGCTGGAGACGGCCGCAGGACTGCCACAACGGCCGCCCGCGGCTCGCGTCCAGCCCGGCCGAGAGGCGTTCGGAGAGGCGAGTGGAGAGGTGGGCCCGGTCTCCGGTTCCGGAGGCCGGGCCCATCGGCGGGGTGTCAGGCGGTGATCAGTTCCGCGATGGTCAGGTCACGGAAGGCCGTGGTGGACAGATCCTCCGAGACGCGCTGGTAGAGGGCGCCGGAGGAGCGGTGGGGCAGGTCCACGGTGCGGACGTGGTGGAAGCCACGGCTGCGGTAGTACGACTGCAGGCGGGGGTTCGCCTTGGCGCAGTCCAACCGGAGCCAGGGCAAGCCGGCCGCGAAGGCCGAGGCGCTGGCCCAGTCCAGGAGGGCGTCGCCGAGGCCGCTGCCCGACCAGGGCCGGGCCACGGCCAGTTTGTGGATGTAGAGGGCGGCCCCCGGGTCGTCGCCGGCGGTCCAGAATTCCGGGTCGGCGTGGTCGTCGAGGGCCATGGTGGCCACCGGCGGCGCCGACTCGTCGGGGTCCAGGTAGCGAAGCTCGTCGTCGAGTAGGAACAGCACCCGCTCCTCAATGAGCGGCTCGATCCGCTCGGGGCCGAACCCGTTGCGGGGCCACTGCCGCACCCCTTGCGTGTAGAGCCACTCGGCGGTGTCCGCGAGCAGCGTGAGTACGCCGGGCAGGTCCTCAGGTTCCGCCCGCCGGAGCGCGAGCGGATGAAGCAGGGTGTTTGTGTGCATAAGACAACTCCCGTTGCGTTGGGTTCCTATGCGAGCGCACAGCGTAATGACGCAACGTCGCATAGGGGCGAAATGGGGCCTCAACCCGATATATACGGATAAATGGCGATTTGAGGGAGTATGCACGACTCCCTCAGGCCAGCGAGGCGGCTATTTCTCGCTGCACCCGGCCGGCGGGATCACCCCTTCATCCGAGCCCTCTAGCGGCGATCGAGCTCGTATCTGATCAAATGTTTGTCGGCGGGCAGCACCGACACCGCGACACGCACTGGCATGTCGGCCCCGTCGAAACCAACTCGGACATACACCATGACTGGCGTGCCGAGCTCGAGTTGGAGGCGCTCGGCCTCCTCTTGGTTGGGCATGCGGGCCCAGATGTCGTCGACGACGCGCACCTGCGCATGACCCAGTTCCTCCAGCACCCGGTTCGCCCCTCGCGCGATGTCTCCGGGCCTGGCGATCTCGGAATCGGCAACCAGATCACGTGGGTAGTAGGAATCGTTGGTGTTGTACGGCTGGCCGTCCACGAAACGCAGACGACGTCTCACCACCGCCAATTCCCCATCCGCCAACTCCAGCCTGCTGGCGATCTCCTCGACCGGAGACACGGTCAGCACCTCGATGTACTGGCTTGGCGCACGGCCTTCCTGTGCCACGGCGAAGGCGAAAGCCTCGCGCAGCTCCCCACGGGGTTGCTTCTCCAGCTCACGTTGGGGATAGATGAGCAACGGCCGCCGGTCTCTGACCACGGTTCCACGCCGCGGCGTGCGCGTGACGAGCCCTTCATTGACGAGCTCTCCGAGGGCCAACCGTACGGTGTTTCTGCTCACCCCATGGTCTTCCATGAGCTGCGCCTCGGTCGGCAGCTGTGCCCCGGGGCCGAGGACACCCGAGTAGATGGCGCGACGCAATTCCGCAGCCACCTGCTGATACAGCACCGACCTTGCCACTTTCACCCCTTTTGTTCCAACAATTTAGACGATCTGGTTCTAGCAGGCCACAACCCCTTGACCGAACCGCCTCCAGCGGCCCATCATCCATTCGTTGGTACAAATCCATCTAAAGGCCGGTGAGGGGGTGAAGGCCAGTGTTGCCGGTCCGCACGGGTACGCCGTACCTGCCCTGGCATGACCCAGGTGAAGCAACACGTTTACTGCGTTACGCGTTGCCGCGCCAGGGGTTCACCCACACCTACCAGAGCAATCGGCATGGCGAGTCCGTGCAATCGGTGTTGACTGAGCTGACCGTGCGGTGCAATGACGGATCCTTTGTCTGGAACGAGGAGGGTGGCGCCCCCGTCACGCACCCCATTGATGACCCGGTTGGTGCAGCTCGACGCATCGCCGCACGTTACCGGCAGCGGGAGCTTTCACACTCCCCCATCGACTCCGTGTGCGATCACACGGCCTAGGACTCCATCCCTCGCCGGAGTCCTGGCGCCGCCGCTCACGGGGCAGGAAGCGCGTCCTGGCGGGTCCCCCACGCCCGCCAGGGCGCGCTTTCCTCCGAGGGACCAGCCAATGGATCATCCACCCGTCCGGCGGCCCGCGCGGCCGCGCCTCGGCGAGGAGGAACGGACGGACGGCAGGCAGGATCGCCACGCGTGGCCACGGGGCCACGCCGGTCACCGAGTCCGTTCCACTCACGTCCGCCGCCAAGATCAAGCTGTCCGCGTTGACGTCTACGCCTCATCATCGACCCTCGGAGCCCGAACTGGGGGCAGCTTCGCCATGGTGGGACTGATGGGGTTCGTGGGTACGAATCCATTCTCCGGACCAAGGTCGACTAGCGGGAGGATTTGCGCTGATGTGGATAACGATCCACGTTTCCGGCTTCCTTCTCATCCGCCGGCCGGCGTCCAGTTCACCAGCGTCAGGGTCTCGTCGATCCGGTTGTAGGACGCCCGCACCCGCTCGCCCGGCTCCGGGGGCCGTTCGCCGTGCCAGTTCCCGTACACCAGGCATCCCGGCACCGCCGCCAGCCGCACCATCACGACCACGTACGGCTCCCGCGCGCCGGGCATGAACGGCTGGTGGTTGACGATCCAGCTCTCCACCCGGCCCTCGGGTTCCACCTCCTGCCAGTGCCAGGCCTCGGTCCGGCACGCCGGGCAGAAGGCCCGGGCCGGGAAGCGCGTCGTGCCGCACATGTCGCACCGCTGCACGGCGAACTCCCGCGTGGCGATCCGCTCCCACCACTCTTGTGAGTCCCGGTCGGGCTCGGGCCGGTAGGTCATCACGACCTCCTGAGGATCAGGGCGGAGGTGGCGGGCAGGATGTAGCCGGGCTGGGCCGTGGAGAGCGCCACCTCCGCGCCCGGCACCTGGCGGTCGCCCGCGTCGCCCCTGAGCTGGGACACCGCCTCCGCTACGTGGTTGACGCCGTGCACGTATCCCTCCGACAGGAATCCCCCGTGCGTGTTGACCGGCAGCGGGCCGTCCAGCGAGGTGGCGCCGGAGGCCACGTACGGGCCGCCTTCCCCCTTGGCGCAGAACCCGTAGTCCTCCAGTTGGACGATCACCGAGTACGTGAAGCAGTCGTAGATCTCCGCCACGTCGATGTCTCCGGGCCCGAGCCCCGCCTGCGCGTACAGGCGCGGGGCCAGGGCGGCGGCCGCGGTCACGGTGGGATCGGCGGCCGCGGCGACAGAGGACAGGTGGGACGTGCCGCCGCCCCAGGCCGCGGCCGAGATCAGGACCGGCGGGCGGCGCAGCGAGCGGGCGCGTTCCGCCGTGGTGACGACGACGGCGCAGGCCCCGTCGGTCTCCAGGCAGCAGTCCAGGAGGCGGAAGGGCTCGGCGATCCACCGGCTGGCCAGGTAGTCGTCCAGCGTGATGGGGGTGCGCATGAGCGCCCGCGGATTCTTGGCGGCGTTGGCGCGCTGGGTGACCGCCAGCTGCCCGAAGTGCTCGGCCTTGGTGCCGTACTTCAGCATGTGGGCGCGGGCGTACATGGCGTACTGCTGCGGCGGCGCGACGTACCCGTACGGCGCCTGGTACTGCACCTCCGGGCTCAGCGGCACGCCCCGGCCGGTGCCGCCCATGCGGAACTCGGAGCGGGCGTTGATGGCCCGGTAGCAGACGACCGCCTCGGCCACCCCGGCCGCCACCGCCAGCGCGGCCTGGCCGACCACGGCGTGGGAGACGCTGCCGCCGCCGAACTGGTCCAGGTGCCAGGCCAGATCCGTCAGCCCCAGCGCAGGGGCGACCAGGGTGGGCGGGGCCGAGTCTCCGACGCGGTGCGTGGCCAGGCCGTCCACGTCGTCCGCCGTGAGCCCGGCGTCCTCCAGGGCGGCCAGCACGGCGCGGCAGGCCAGCGTCAGGGTGCTGACGCCGGAGTTCTTGGTGAAGGGGGTGTATCCGACGCCGGCGATCGCGGTCCTGTCCGAAAAATCAAGCAAGCGCTTGGCCACATCTGTCACGCTATGCCGGACATTTCACCCATGTCAACGCACGTATGGCGACGCGGGACCGCACACCGCACGACCCCAACCGGTGCGGCATGCGACTTGACATGTTTCCCCGATTCCCCCTAGCGTCCAAGCAAGCGCTTGGTAAGATAGGCGCAGCCGGTGGACTAGGAGGCGGAACCATGAGCACACACGCTGCCCGGCTCGTCGCGCCGGACGGTTGCCGCAGCCTTCCGACGCCCCATCAGCGCAGGACTCGCAACGGAGCCGCCATGCCGACGGGCCCTTCCCCACAGAGCGCGAACGGCCATTTGGACAGCCTGCGCTTCCGTCAGGTGCTCGGCAGGTTCGCGACCGGCGTGGTGGCGATCACGGCTCTCGACCCGCAGGACGGCCGGCCCTGCGGCCTGGCCGCGAACTCCTTCACGTCGGTCTCGCTCAACCCGCCCCTGGTGGCGTTCTGCGTGGCCCACACCAGCACGAGCTGGCCCAGGGTACGCGGCGCGAAGGTCCTCACCGTCAACGTGCTGGCCGAGGATCAGCAGGCGGTGTGCGCCCAGATGGCGACCCGAGGCGGCGACAAGTTCGCGGGCCTGAAGTGGACCGGCTCCCCGGGCGGCAACCCCGTGCTCGAAGGCGCGCTGGCCTGGCTCGACTGCGCGGTCGAGGCCGAGCACGCGGCGGGCGACCACATGATCGTGGTGGCGCGGGTGCTGCAGCTCGACACTCATGCCGAGGGCGGCCCCCTGGTGTTCTTCCGCGGCGGCTACGGGTCGTTCAACGGGGGATTCGTTGACACTCCCTGAGCCGGGCGAGACCCCCGGCTTCCGCGAGGAGGCGCGGGCCTGGCTGGAGGAGGCGCTCGGCGGCGAGTTCGCCGCGGCCCGCCGGAGCTCGGGTATGGGCGGACCCGGGCGCGAGCACGAGGGGCACGAGCTCCGGGTGGCCTGGGAGCGCCACCTCGGCAAGAACGGCTGGACCTGCCTCGGCTGGCCGGAGCGGTACGGCGGGCGCGCCGCCTCGCTGGAGGACCAAGTGGCCTTCCACGAGGAGTACGCCAGAGCCGACGCCCCCGCCCGGGTGGGCCACATCGGCGAGGGCCTGATCGGCCCGACGATCCTCGAATTCGGCACCGACGAGCAGAAGGCCCGGTTCCTGCCGCCGATCCAGCGGGGCGAGGAGCTGTGGTGCCAGGGTTACTCCGAGCCCGAGGCCGGCTCCGACCTGGCCGGAGTCCAGACCAAGGCCCATCTCGAAGACGGCCAGTGGGTGATCACCGGCCAGAAGGTGTGGACCTCCCTGGCCCACGTGGCCGACTGGTGCTTCGTGTTGTGCCGTACCGAGCCGGGCTCGCAGCGGCACCGCGGGCTGTCGTACCTGCTGGTGCCCATGCGGCAGCCCGGCGTGACCGTGCGGCCGATCGTGCAGCTGACCGGGACGTCGGAGTTCAACGAGGTGTTCTTCGACGGCGCGCGCACGGCGGCGGGCAACGTGCTCGGCGCGCCCGGCGACGGCTGGCGGGTCGCGATGGCCACGCTCGGCTACGAGCGCGGCGCGTCCACGCTCGGGCAGCAGATCGGCTTCCGCCGCGAGCTGGCCAGGGTGATCGAGACGGCGAAGCGGACCGGCGCGGCCGACGATCCGGTGCTGCATGACCGCCTCGTGCGGTCGTGGCTGGAGCTGGAGATCATGCGGCTCAACGCGCTCAGGATGGTGCGCCCCGACCCGGGGCCGGAGGTGTCGATCGCCAAGCTCTACTGGTCGGAGTGGCATCGCCGGCTCGGCGAGCTCGCGATGGCCGTCCAGGGCAAGGCCGGGCTGGTCGGCGAGCTGAACGACCTGCAGCGGCTCTACCTGTTCAGCCGCGCCGACACGATCTATGCCGGTTCCAGCGAGATCCAGCGGAACATCATCGCCGAGCGCACTCTGGGACTGCCGCGGTGAGGGGAGAAACGATGACCCCGGCGTACCCCAAGGCGCACGGACTGCTCGACGGCAAGGTGACGCTGGTGACGGCGGCCGCCGGCGCGGGCATCGGTTACGCGACCGCCCGCCGCTGCGCCGAGGAAGGCGCCACGATCGTGGTCTCGGACCGCCATGAGCGCCGGCTGGCCGCCGCCGCCGCCGCGCTGACCGAGCTCACCGGCGTCAAGCCGCTCGCCGTCCCGTGCGACGTGACGTCGGAGGCCCAGGTGCTGGCGCTGTTCGACGCGGTGGTCGAGGCGCACGGCCGGCTCGACGTAGTGGTCAACAACGCCGGACTCGGCGGTACGGCGCCGCTGGCCGAGATGACCGACGACCAGTGGCACGCGGTCATCGACGTCACCCTCAACGGCACCATGCGCTGCACGAGGGCCGCCCTGCGGCACATGATCGGCCAGGGCTCCGGCGTCATCGTCAACAACGCCTCCGTCATCGGCTGGCGGGCCCAGCACGGTCAGGCGCACTACGCCGCCGCCAAAGCCGGGGTCATGGCGTTGACCAGGTGCGTGGCGCTGGAGGCTGCCGAGCACGGCGTGCGGGTCAACGCGGTGGCGCCGTCGCTGGCGGTGCATCCGTTCCTGGCGAAGGTGACGAGCGAGGAGCTGCTGGCGGAGCTGGCGGCCAAGGAGGCGTTCGGGCGGTCGGCGGAGCCGTGGGAGGTGGCGAACGTGATCGTCTTCCTGGCCAGCGACTACTCGTCGTACATGACGGGCGAGGTGGTCTCGGTGTCCTCCCAGCACCCCTGACCGCCCCTGTCAGGGAAAGATCAGGCTAGGCGGCAAGCGGTTCCAGATCTACTGTCCGGATTATGGGCCCACGCTCCTCTTTCCTGCTCGATGTCCTCATGACGGAGTTCGGCGAGTCGATCAAGCAAGACCCCGCCGCTTTTAGGCGGAAATTTCGGAAAATGGCGGCCTCCCCCTTCGCCTTCTACCGCGGCAGCGCATGCCTCTTCTACGCGGACATGACCGGCACGTACGCCGACGACGCCTACCTCGACGCCCCCACCAGCCGCGTCTGGATCCACGGCGACCTGCACGCGGAGAACTTCGGCACGTACATGAACGCCTCCGGCGTCCTCGTCTTCAACGTCAACGACTTCGACGAGGCGTACGTGGGCCCGTACATCTGGGACCTCAAACGCTTCGCCGCCAGCGTGGCGCTCATCGGGTACGCCAAGGCGCTGTCCGACGACACGATCGGCGTGCTGGTGACCGACTTCGCCAGGGCGTACCTGGACGAGCTGGGCGGACTCGCGGCCGGTGGCGACGACGCGATCGGCGCGCTCACCCTGGACACCACCTCGGGCGTGCTGCATCGGGTGCTGCAGACGGCGCGGCTCAACACGCGGGTGGCGCTGCTCGACGTGGAGACCGTGATCGACGACTACGACCGGCGCTTCGCGCTCATGGAGGGGCGGACGGCGGTGGACGACGCGACCAGGGACGGCGTGCTGGCCGCGTTCGAGGACTACCTGACCACGCTGCCCGCGCAGGTGAACCCGGTCGAGCACGTGATCAAGGACGTGGCGCTGCGTAAGGGCGTGGGCATCGGGTCGGCCGGGCTGCCGTCGTACAACCTGCTGCTCGAAGGGCGCTCGCAGGCGCTGGAGAACGACGTCGTCCTCTACATGAAGCAGGCGGCGGTGCCGGCCGTGGCGCGGCACGTGCCCGACGAGAAGGTGGTCTCCTACTTCCTGCACCAGGGGCATCGCACGGCGGAGTCGCAGCGGGCGCTGCAGGCGTACGCCGATCCCTGGCTGGGCTACACGACGCTCGGCGGGGTGGGGCAGCTCGTGGCCGAGGTGTCGCCGTACTCCGCCGATCTGGACTGGGACGACGTGAACGAGCCGGACGAGCTGCGCTCGATCATGCGGGACCTGGGGCGGGCGGTGGCGCGCATGCACGCGGTGGCCGACGACGAGTCCAGCCACGACCTCGTCGACTTCTCGACGGAGGAGGCGATCGTGGCGGTGATCGACGGCGATCGAGTCGGATTTATCGGGGTTTTGGTGGATTTCGCCCACCGTTATGGGGCACAGGCCCGGGAAGACCATCAAAGGTTCGTCGATTTGTTCCGCAACGGCCGCCTTCCTGGCGTCTGACCCGCGGGCGGGAGCGGAGGAAACCCCCGTGCGACATCTGATCGGGCTGCTGCTGGGGACCGAGGAGGATTGGCCGTCGGCGTTCGAGACCGTGTTGCGGCGGCTGGGGCCGATCAAGGGGGTGGGCGAGTTCGACGTGGAACGGGTCACGATCGAGCCGTTCGATCTGCGGGCCGAGCCGCGGCACGCACTGGTGATCGATCGGCTGGCGTACTGGTATTACCACCCGCGCGAGTGGCTCAAGAAGATCTCCATGATGGACGACGTCTATCTGCTCAACAGCCCGTTCACGTTCCAGTCGATGGAGAAGCACGCCGCGTACTGCGCGATGATGCGGCTCGGACTGAAGGTGCCGGAGACGGTGCTGGTGCCGTACAAGAACCCGCCCGACAACGCCAGGTACGCCTACACCGCGGCCCGCTACAACCAGCCCTTCGACCTGGACGAGGTGGCCGAGCGGATCGGGTACCCCCTCTTCATGAAGCCGTACGACGGCGGGGCCTGGCGCGGTGTGTCCCTCGTGCGCGACAAGGACGAGCTGCACCGGGCCTACGACGCGAGCGGCGAGATGCTCATGCACCTGCAGCAGGCCATCCAGGGGTACGACGCCTTCGCCAGGTCGCTGTCGATCGGGGCCGAGACGATGGTGATGCGGTTCAGGCCCGAGGAGCCGATGCACGCCAGGTACGCCGTCGACCACGGGTTCCTGTCCCCGGCCGCCGGCGAGGAGGTCGTGACGATCGGGCGGCTGGTGAACGCGTTCTTCCGGTGGGAGTTCAACTCCTGCGAGACCCTGATCAAGGGCGCCGGCGTGCACCCGATCGACTACGCCAACGCCTGCCCCGACGTGGCGCTGACGAGCCTGCACTACTACTTCCCCTGGGCCATCAAGACGCTGGTGAAGTGGTGCGTCTTCTGCGTGGCCACCCGGCGCAGGCCGCGGATCGACCTGGAGACGCACGACTACTTCGCGGTCACCGGGACGTACGAGGAACGGCTGGCGGAGTACCGGAAGCTGGCGGACAGGTATTTCGAGACCGAGCGATACGACGAGTTCTGCCAGACGCATCTGGGGCACCTCGACGACGTGGTGCTGGAGTGGGTCGCCGGGCCTGAGTTCGACCGGCTGCTGGTGGACACGGTGAAGACCACGTATCCGGAGAACGAGCACGATCAGTTCGTCGAGCACTTCAGGGGGCTGCTGCGGCTCTGGGTGAAGGACCAGGGCTAGCGCGAACGGCGCGAGCCAGGCCGGGTGGGGGCCTGGCTCGCTGGGGGGCTCGCGGGCTAGTCGACGATGTCGTCGATGCTCGCGCGGCTGCCGTCGCTAGCCGTGACGGCGTTGCCGTTGACGTTGTTGACGCTGGTCGCGCCGTGGCCGCTCACGTTGACGTTGACGACGTTGCCGAAGTTGTTGCCGGACTGGGACGAGGACCTGTTGGAGCTGGAGTTGCCCGCGTTGACGTCCGCGTACGCGGCGGCGGGCAGGAGTGCGGCACCGGCCGCGGCGGTGACGATGAGACCGGTCACGCAGAGCTTCTTCATCATGTCGATGTCCTTTCGGTCAGCCGAAGATGTACGTCACCGTGATGCCGCCGTGCGTGGCGGTCGAGGCGATGCCGTTGACGTTGTTGACGTTGGTCGAGGCGCCCTCGCCGCGGTTGGCGGCCGAGACGTCGCCGAAGTTGTTTCCCGACTGGGACGAGCCGCTGTTGCCGCTCCAGTTGTAGGACCAGGAACGGTCGCCACAATGCCCGGACCAGCCGTCAGCGTGCGCGGGGACAGCAGGGAGCGCGCCACTCGCGACCGCTGCCACCATGGCCGCGGCGGCGCACACTCTTCGGATCACATCTGCTCCTTCGCCCTCGGGGCCTTTGAGCTTCCTTGGCCCTCGGAGATCAAGGTCGATGCGAGCTTATAACTGTGTGTTGTCAATTGGTAGCTCAAAGTAATCAGAATATTGTTCGGCACATACGCTGACACGGGATGTCAGCGACCCGGGCTTAACGTCGCGGCATGATCTACGAGCTGCGGCAGTACACGATGCGCCCTGGGCGGCGCGACACGCTCATCGAGCTGTTCGAGCGGGAGTTCATCGAGGCGCAGGAGGCGGCCGGCATGCGGATCCCCGGGTCCTTCCGCAACCCGGACGCGCCCGGCATGTTCCCCTGGCTGCGGGCCTTTCCCGACATGCCGGCCAGAAAGGCCGCCCTCGAGGCCTTCTACGGCGGGCCCGTGTGGCAGGCCAACCGCGACGCCGCCAACGCCACGATGATCGACTCCGACGACGTGCTGCTCCTCCGCGCCCTGGTGGAGCCGCCCGTCCAGGAGCGGCCGCCCGTCGGCGCGGCCGATCTCCCGCCGTCCTTGTACGTCGCCACGATCTGCCACGTCGAGGAGGACTTCGCCGGCTTCTTCGCAGCGGAGGTCGCTCCCGTGCTGGCCGAGGCCGGGGTGCCGGTGGTGGCGGCGTTCGAGAGCGAGCACGCGGAGAACACCTTCCCGCGGCTGCCGGTCCGTACTGGGGAGCAGGTCTTCGTGTGGTTCGCCCGGTTCGACACGCCCGACGACGAGCGGCAGGTGGATCTGCCGATGTTGAAGCAGCGCCTGACCGCCGCCCCGCAGCGCATCCGCCTGCGCCCCACGGCCCGGTCCACCATGCGCTGAGCCCAGGGACCCCCTGACCAAGGGCAAGGGAGAAAGCTGGGGTTTTCCCTAGGCGAGTCCCTGAATCTGCGGGTGCTCCGGACATCTACGCTCCAAGGGCGGCAGATCTCAGCGAAGGGCCCTGGATGGACGTGCATGAGATCAGAAGACGGCACGAGGACGCGCTCCTCGCCATCCCGAACGTCACCGGTGTCTCCACCGGCAAGGGCGATGCGGACGAGGACGTGATCGTCGTCTACGTCACCCACATGGCCTCGTCCGGAATCCCGGCCGAGCTGGACGGCGTGCCCGTCAAGGTCATGGAGATCGGCACCCCCACGGCCCAGTGAGCATCACCGCACCCGGAACTCCTTCCAGGTAGGAGGTGGTTGGCCGTGAGCCAGCCAGAACTGATGCGCGGATCCCAGGGATATCGCCTGTCCGACGCCGCCAGGGAACAGGCGGCCCAGACGCTGATGGATCCCGAGACGCGGCCGAGCAACGTCGTGGGGTTCGGCCAGGGGGTCAAGTGGACGAACGGGCAGCCGACCGGTGAGCCGGCGCTGCTCGTCTTCGTCTCGCAGAAGCTCCCGCCCACCATGCTCAGGGAGCAGGACCTGCTCCCCCAGCGCATGGGCGACGGGACGACCATCGACGTGGTCAGGGTCGGCCACGTCGTCGCCGAGCAGCAGATGGGCTCGTCCCAGGCGATGAGCACACCCGCCGCCCAGTACACGAGCGCTCCCGCGGCCCCCCGCGGCGACGGCGCGGCGACCGAGGCCGGCGCACAGGTGCTCATCCGGCGGATGCGGCCCTGCCCATCCGGCTTCTCCATCGGCAACGTGCAGGTCACGGCGGGCACGCTGGGCAGCGTCGTCTACGACTTCCTGCCGGGCGCCACCATCGACCCGCCCGCGCCTGGGATCGGCGTCCCCTCGCGGTTCTACGTGCTCAGCAACAACCACGTCCTGGCCGACTCCAACCGCGCTCCCGCGGGCAGCGCGATCGTGCAGCCCGGCCGGTTCGACGGCGGCGTCGACCCGCAGGACCGGATCGCCATCCTGTCCAGGTTCATCCCGATCGACCTCACGCCGGGCATCCCGCTGACCAGCCACAACAACATCGTGGACGCCGCGATCGGTGAGGTGCAGTTCCAGGACGCCAGCAGGGAGATCTACTTCAACTCCGCGCCCAGGGGCTGGCGGCGCAAGGCCAATGTCTCCGTCGGCGACCTGGTCAAGAAGGTCGGGCGGACGACGAACCTGACGCTGGGCCGCGTCATCGCGGTGGACGCCACGATCGACGTGAGCTACGGGTTCGGCGTCGGCCGCTTCCGCGACCAGATCGTCACGACCGCGATGTCGGCGGGCGGCGACTCGGGCTCGCTCGTCACGAGCCTGGACAACGTGGCCATGGGCCTGCTCTTCGCCGGCTCCGTCCAGGTCACCATCGTCAACCACATCGAGCACGTACGCAGCCTGCTCCGCGTCGAGATCGCCGAGACGCTCCTTTAATCGTTGAGACGCCGCAGCGGTGCGGTGTCGGAGGAGAGAAGCACCATGCCTCAGTCAACCAAGGCGGCCGACCGGGCCTTCTACGACGCCACCGGAGGACAGGCCAAGTCCTTCGCGGAGTCCGTCGCCGCGCAGAAAGCCGCCACCATCAACGCCTACGTGGAGCTGCGCAACGGGTCGGCGATCTTCGTCATCGACCTCGAGATCGACCCGAACACCTACCCGTTCCAGGTCGTCAGCGGCACCATCAAGTCGGGGATCTGCGGCGCGCCGTGGGCCGTCACCGGCGGCCAACTCGGTGATCAGCTCCTGCTGAACGCCACCAGGAAGGGCCAGGGCAGCTGCGCCAGCACCATCACCGTCGTGGGTGAGCAGCAGGATCCGCTGTCGTGGCGGGGGACGTACGGGTTCGACGGCACCGCCTCGTCGTTCCGGCACACGACGATCTTCCACGCCTGGTCGCTCAGCCCGTGACCGCGGCAGGGCGCCGGTCACGAGGACGCCGGCGCCCGGCCTGACGAGCTCCGGGGCGCGCTCTCCGGCCTGGAGTGCGCGTGCCCGGAGGACGGCAGGCCCTCTATGGCGGGCCCCCTGATGGCGGGCCCCCTGATGGCGAGCCCCCTGATGGCGAGCCCCCTGATGGCGAGCCCCCTGATGGCGGGCGCTCTGTGGGGGTGAGCTCGCCGGCCAGGTGGCGCCAGTACGGGATCTCGCCGCCGCCGTCCACCCGCACCTCCGCGCCCGTGACGTAGCCGGGCGCGGCCAGCCACAGGCATGCCCGGGCCACGTCCGCCGGCGTGGCCAGGCGGCCGGCCGGGATGGCCGCGCCCAGCTTCCCGTCGCCGTGCTCGCCGTAGTGGCCCGCGGCGCTCTCCGTGGCGGCGAGGCCGACGACGACCGTGTTGACCCGCACGTCGGGGGCCCACTCGGCGGCCAGGCAGCGGGCCAGGTGGTGCAGGCCGGCCTTGGCGGCGCCGTACGCGGAGGTGCCCGGCGAGGGACGGGTGCCGCTGGAGCTGCCGATCATCACCACCGTCCCGCGGGCGGCGACGAGCAGCGGGTAGGCGTACTGCGCGACCAGCAGCGGGGCCGTCAGGTTGAGCTCGATGACACGGGCGTGCAGGCGCGGCGAGGTGCCCTCAAGCGGCGCGTACGGCGAGCCGCCCGCGTTGTTGACCACCACGTCGAGCCGGTCGAACCCGGCCACGAGCCGCTCGACGTCCTCGGGGGCCCGCACGTCGGCCTTGACGAACCGGAAGGCGTCGCTCGCAGGCCGCGTCCGGGCGCACACGGTGACGTCGGCCCCCGCCTCCTGGAAGGCCCGTGCGACGCCCGCGCCGATGCCCTTGGTCCCGCCGGTCACCAGGACGGACTTGCCCGTGTAGTCGTAAGTCGCGGTCACGGATGCTACCGTACCAAGCAAGCGTTAGGTGAAGCCATCAGGGAGTTGTATGGGCATCACGCTGCGGGCGGGGCCGATCGCCGAGGTCGTCGTCGACGTGCCGCCGGTGAACGCGTTGACCGTGCGGGGCTGGGAAGAGCTGGCCGAGGCCGTGCGGACGGCCGGGGACGACCCCGGGACCAGGGTGGTCGTGTTGCGGGCCGAGGGACGCGGGTTCAACGCCGGAGTCGACATCAAGGAGTTGCGGGACGCCGACGGGTACGAGGCCTTGGTCGGGGTCAACCGGGCCTGCTACGCGGCGTTCGCGGCCGTCTACGAGTGCGCGGTGCCGGTCGTGGCGGCGGTCCACGGGCACTGCCTGGGCGGCGGCGTCGGGCTGGCCGGGAACGCCGACATCGTGGTGGCCGCCGACGACGCCTACTTCGGGCTGCCCGAGGTGGACCGTGGCGCGCTCGGCGCGGCCACGCACCTGGCCAGGCTGGTGCCCCAGCACCTGATGCGGGCCATGGTCTACACCTGCAGGAATGTCACCGCCGCCGAGTTGCACGCGTTCGGGTCGGTGCTCGAGGTCGCGCCCCGCGACAAGCTGCGGGACGTGGCGATGGAGGTGGCCGGGCAGATCGCCGCCAAGGACCCGTACGTCATCCGCCGCGCCAAGGAGTCGCTCAACGGCATCGATCCCGTGGACGTCAAGCGCAGCTACCGCTTCGAGCAGGGTTTCACCTTCGAGCTGAACCTCATGGGCGCCGGCGACCGGCACAGGGAGCGATTCACGTGAGCAAGGTGATGTCCGCCGAGCAGGTCGCGGGCGCGCTGGAGAGCGGGATGACGGTCGGGATCGGCGGCTGGGGCTCGCGGCGCAAGCCCATGGCCCTGGTGTCGGCCATCCTCCGCTCCCCCGTCCGGGATCTCACGATCGTCTCGTACGGCGGGCCGGACGTCGGCATGTTGTGCGCGGCCGGGAAGGTGCGCAAGGTCGTGGCGCCGTTCGTCACGCTCGACACCATCCCGCTCGAGCCCCATTTCCGGCGGGCCAGGCAGGCCGGGGAGATCGAGTTCGCCGAGTATGACGAGGGCATGTTCATGTTCGGGCTGCTGGCGGGCGCGCACCGGCTGCCGTTCCTGCCGACGCGGGCGGGGATGGGGTCGGACGTGATGCGGGTCAACCCGGGGCTGCGGACGGTGCGGTCGCCGTACGAGGACGGGGAGGAGCTCGTCGCGGTCCCGGCGCTGACCATGGACGTGGCTCTGATCCACATGAACCGGGCCGACGCCCGCGGCAACGCCCAATACCTGGGCCCGGATCCGTACTTCGACGACCTTTACGCGAAGGCGGCGACGCGCTGCTACGTCTCGTGCGAGCGCATCGTGGACACCGCCGACCTGCTGAAGGAAGGGCCGGTGCAGTCGCTCCTGATCAGCAGGGCGATGGTGACGGGCGTGGTGGAGGCCCCGGGCGGGGCCGGGTTCACCTCGTGCGAGCCGGACTACGGGCGCGACGAGGAGCGGCAGCGGCGTTACGTGGAGACGGGTGTCGTTGACTAGTCCACGCCCCGAAGGGCGGAGATTCCGGCCCTCGCGGGCTGGGGTTCCTGCTTCAGCGCCGACTGCCGAAGGGAGGGCCCTTGCGGTCTGATGTCAGCTCCACAGGCCGACACGGCAAGACCTGCCGCCAGGATGTTCTTCGCGGCGTTGACGTCCCTGTCATGCAGGGTGCCGCAGGATGGGCAGCGCCACGTCCGAGCGGAAAGGCTCAGTTCAGCGAGCAGGTGCCCGCAAGTGGAGCATGTCTTGGACGAGGGATACCAGCGGTCGATCACGATCAGGTGCCGCCCGTAAGTGGCGGTCTTGTACTGCAGTTGGCGGCGGAACTCGCCCCAGCCGCAGTCGGAGATGGCCTTGGCCAGGTTCCGGTTGCGGACCATGTTCGTCACCGCCAGGTCCTCGATCACGATCACATCATGGTCGCGGACCAGCCGGGCGGAGGTCTTGTGCAGGAAGTCGGTCCGGGACGCGCGGACCTTGCGGTGCGCGCGGGCGACCTTGGCCTTGGCCTTTGCCCTGTTGTTGCTCCCACGTTGTTTGCGAGCCATGCGCCGCTGGTAGCGGGCCAGCCTTCGGGCCTTGCGTTCCAGATGCCGAGGGTTTGCGATCTTCTCCCCTTCGGAGGTGACCGCGAAGTCGGTTACCCCCAGGTCGACGCCCACCATCGCGCCGGCTGGCGGGGCCTGGGCGGGATCGGCGACGTCGACGGCGAAGGAGAGGTACCAGCGTCCGCACGGGTCACGGGAAACAGTCACCGTAGTCGGGTTGATCGAGGCGGGGTCCACCTCCGGCCAGGACCACACGAACGCCAGCGGGGTGTCCATCTTGGCCAGGAACAGGTGGCCGTCGCGGTAGCGGAACCCCGATCGGGTGTATTCGGCGGACTGACGGCCAGTGCGGGACTTATACCGGGGGTAGCGAGCGCGCCCGGCGAAGAAGTTGGCGAAGGCGACCTGCTGGTGGCGGACGGCCTGCTGCAGCGGAACCGAGGACACCTGGTTCAGCCAGGCTGTCTCG
The DNA here is from genome assembly GCF_005889735.1 of Nonomuraea turkmeniaca. Lineage (GTDB taxonomy): Bacteria > Actinomycetota > Actinomycetes > Streptosporangiales > Streptosporangiaceae > Nonomuraea > Nonomuraea turkmeniaca. The sequence goes on along the minus strand of NZ_VCKY01000104.1, from coordinate 1,932 downwards.
GGGTCGGCTTTCATCGCAGTCAGGTGTGCGTTGGCCTGAGTGAAGCCGGTCTTCACCCGCTGAGTGTGCCAGCGGGCATGGCGCCAGGCGAGGGTGCGGTTCCACACCACGCGCACGCAGCCAAAGGTGCGGTTCAGCACCGCCGCCTGTCCGGGAGGGGGGTAGGCCCGGACCTTGTAAGCCGTACGCACGTTCGAAACAATATCTCAACTGAGAGTATCCAATCAACCACTGTTTGGCATCGCCTCGCGTTTCCTCCCCGTCTGGAAAGCGGGTATCCACGGCCAAAGGAGTTTCACAATGAGCAGCAGGGCTGATGTCTGCGTGGTGGCGTGCGCGGAGGCGTTCAGGGGCGACGGGGAGATCCTGGCGGCCGGGATCGGCGGGGCGGTCACGGTGCTGGGGGCGCGGCTGGCGCGGCTGACGTTCGAGCCGGATCTGCTCACGCACGACGGCGTCTGCCTGCTCACCGGGGACGTGCCCGCGCTGGGGCGGGCGCCCGAGGTGGTGGAGGGGTGGCTGCCGTTCAGGGAGCATCTGTGGCTGGTGCTGAACGGGCGGCGGCACGTCATGCTCGGCGCGAGCCAGATCGACCGGTACGGCAACACGAACATCTCCTGCATCGGCGATTGGGCCCGGCCCAAGACGCAGCTCCTGGGCGTGCGGGGCGCGCCTGGGAACACGCGCTGTGACCCGACGAGCTACTGGATCCCCCGGCACAGCCCTCGGGTCTTCGTTCCGAAGGTGGACATGGTGAGCGGCCTCGGCACCGATCGCGGGGCCTTCGAGTTGCGCCGCGTCGTGACCAACCTGGCAGTGCTGGACTTCCGCGCTCCTGACGGGTCGATGCGGCTCGCGTCCGTGCATCCCGGGGTGACGGTCGACGACGTGGTGGCCGCGACCGGCTTCGACCTCGTGATCGACGGCGACGTCCCGGTGACGCGGGAGCCGGACCCCGAGGAGCTGCGTGTCCTGGACCGGCTCGACCCCTCCAGGACCCGCGACCGCGAGGTGGCATCGTGAGAACCGCGCTGACGTCCCTGGTCGGCTGCCGGTATCCGATCGTGCAGACCGGGATGGGGTACGTCGCGGGCGCGCGGCTGGCGGCGGCCACCTCGCAGGCGGGCGGGCTGGGCGTGATCGGCGCCGCCACCCTGTCGGTCGCCGAGATGACCGGGGCCATCCGGCGGGTGAAGGAGCGCACGGAGGCGCCGTTCGGGGTGAACATCCGCTCCGACGCCGACGACGCGGCCGAGCGGGTCGAGGTGATGGTGCGGGAGGGCGTGCGGGTGGCGTCGTTGGCCCAGGCGCCCAGACGGGACCTGATCGCCCGCCTCAAGGATGCGGGGGTGGTGACGATCCCCTCGGTCGGGGCCCGCCGCCATGCGGAGAAGGTGGCCGAGTGGGGCGTGGACGCCGTGATCGTCCAGGGCGGCGAGGGCGGCGGCCACACCGGCCAGGTCGCCACGACTCTGCTGCTCCCCCAGGTGGTGGACGCGGTGGACATCCCGGTGATCGCGGCCGGCGGCTTCTTCGACGGGCGGGGGCTGGTGGCGGCGCTGGCGTACGGGGCGTGCGGGATCGCGATGGGCACCCGGTTCCTGCTGACCAGCGACTCTCCGGTGCCCGACGAGGTGAAGAAGCTCTACCTGGCGGCGCGGGAGACCGTGGTGACGACCAAGGTGGACGGGGTGCCGCACCGGGTGCTCAGCACCCCCTTCGTGGCCTCGCTCGAACGTTCCCGGCTGGCCAGGGCCGTGGTGAACGGGGCCAGGTTCAAGCGCCTGTCCGGGCTGTCCTGGGCGGCCATGATCCGCGAGGGACGCCGGATGCGGCGCGGGCGGGAGCTGACCTGGGCCCAGGTGCTGCAGGCGGCGAACACGCCGGTGTTGCTGCGGGCGGCCATGGTGGAGGGGCGGGCGGACCTAGGGG
>NZ_VCKY01000103.1 GCF_005889735.1 Nonomuraea turkmeniaca | reverse complement strand
GGGTGGCGGCGCTGGAGGCGATGGGGGTGGAGGTCGAGGGGCGCGGGTTCCGCGGCATCCACTACCTCGACGGCCGGCGAGAGGTGCGTGCCGCCTTCTCCGCCGCTCCCGGGCTGGGCGTGCGCCGTACGCATCTGCATGCCGCGCTCGCGCGGCGAGCCGCCGAGCTGGGCGTCAAGACGGTCACGGGCAAGATCACCCGTGTCGAGCAGAACCGGGACGGCGTGCAGGCCGCCGGGCTGCGGGCCCGCTGGCTGGTCGCCGCCGACGGGCTGCACTCGCCGCTGCGCCGCTCCCTCGGCCTCGACCTGCCCGCGCGCGGACCCCGCAGGTACGGCCAGCGCAGGCACTACAGGATCGAGCCGTGGACCGACTTCGTCGAGGTCCACTGGTCGGGCGCCGGCGAGGCGTACGTCACGCCCGTCGCCGGGGACCTGATCGGCGTCGCGATACTCAGCTCGGTGCGGCGCGGCTACGACGAGCACCTGCGCGGCTTCCCCGGCCTGAACCGCCGCCTGCGCGGCCCGGCCGTCACCCCGGTGCGCGGCGCGGGCCCGCTGCGGCAGGCCGTGCGCGCCCGCCGCGCGGGACGGGTCCTGCTGGTCGGGGACGCCGCCGGATACGTGGACGCGCTCACCGGCGAGGGCGTCTCGCTGGCCGTGCGCTCGGCCGAACTCCTGGTCAGATGCCTGGCCGAGGACCGGCCCGAGGACTACGACGGCGCGTGGCTGCGGCTGTCTCGCACGCACCGGTTACTGACGGGCGCGCTGGTGCAGGCCGCGCGCCGCCCCGTCACGGCCCGGCTGGTGGTGCCCGCCGCCCACCGCCTGCCCGGCCTGTTCACGGGCATCGTCAGGATCCTCGCTTGACACTTCAGGGCGCCACAGAAGCGAACCGTCCCGACCGGCACCTTCCTGGCAGCCGGCTCCTGATCGAAGGCCCCTTCACCGTCGGTCGCCGGCCCGACCCCGGCGACCAGCTGTCGAGGCCGGCCTGCGGTGATCTGCTCGCGGACGCCATCGAGGCGCCGGCAATGGGGAAGCGCCACGACGGCTCCGGGCGGGAGCGTCACGCGTGCCTGGCACCGGCCACGACCAGGGCGGGGTAGCGCAGGTTGTACCACCCGGTGGCGCCGAGGACTGCCTTCTTGATCATCGCGACCGGGCGGCCGGTACGCACCTTCCCGCGCGGGCTCCCGTCGAGCTCGGTGGGCTGGAGGAGGCCGTCCCGCTGACCGAGGCTGATGCACAGGGCGTCGCCCTTGACGCGCAGCGGCTTGGGGGTACGCCCGGCCAGGCGGTCGGTGATCGCCTGGAAGGCGCACGCGGCGGCGAGCCCCCCGGGCCCGCAGCCCATGCGCAGCTCCTGACCCTCCCGGGTGCGGGCGGCCGCGGCGTCCCCGATGCCGTAGACCTCCGGGTGCGACTCCGAGCGCAAGGTGGCGTCCACGACCATGCGCCCGCGGCCGTCCACGGCCAGCCCCGCCTCGCCCGCCAGCTCCGGGACCGTGAAGCCGGCGGTCCAGGCCACCGTGTCGGCGTCGACGCGCTTGCCGTCCTCCAGCAGCAGGCCGTCCGCGTCGACCTTGGCGACCTTGGCGTGTTCCCAGACCTGGATGCCGAGGCGGTCGAAGGCCTGGTGCAGGTACTCCCGGCCGTGCTCGGACAGCGCGCCGCCCAGCGCGCCGCTGGTGGCCAGCCGCACCGTGCGGTCGGGGTAGGTCTCGGCCAGCTCGGTGGCGGCTTCGATGCCGGTCGGCCCGGCGCCGACCACGGCGACCGTGCCGGCGGTACGCATGCGCTCGCGCAGCCGCCGGGCCTGCTCGAAAGTGGCGACGGCGCTGGCGTGCTCGGCCGCGCCGGGCACGCTGTCCAGGTCGGCGTGGCTGCCCAGCGCGTAGACCAGCAGGTCGTAGCCGACCGGCTCGGCGCCGCGGGCCAGCTCCACCTGACGACTCTCCGTGTCGAGGTGGGTCACGCGGTCTACGATCAGCCGGATGCCGGTGCCCTTGAGCAGGTCGTGCAGCGGCATGTCGCGCAGCCGCCGGCCGGAGGCGAGCTGGTGGTTGCGCATCCGTTCCACGAACCGGTCACGTTCGTTGACCAGCGTGACGGTCGCGCCGGTGCGCTTGGCGAGCAGCTTGGCGGCGGTCAGGCCGGTGTACCCGGCGCCCAGGATCACGATGTGCGGTGTCGTTGCCATCAACGTCCCCTTCGTCCTTCGTCACCAGATAGACGGGCTACGGAGGCGATCCGTGACAACGCACCACAGGAAGGTCACATTGTTTGTTTCATGAAGAAGGCGAGCTTGTCTGGATTGGCGACGGCGTAGAGAGCGGTGATGCGGTCGCCGTCGAACTCGGGGACGATGACCGCGAAGAACCGGCCGTCCACGTCCAGCATGATGGCGGGCTCCCCGTTCGCCGTGCCGGCCGTCATGCTCGTCACGCGCGGGTGCCCGGCCAGGTCGAGCAGGTAGCGCAGGAGCTTCTCCCGGTCGACCAGCAGGTGCCGCAGCGCCGGTGCCTTGCCGCCGCCGTCGGACCAGGCGACCACGTCCTCGGCCAGCATCCGCTCCAGCCCCGCCACATCCCCGCCCAAGGTGGCCTCCAGGAACCGCTCCAGGAGCTTCCGGCGCTGCTCGGGCGCGGCCGTGAACCGCCGCCGCGCCGCGCCGACGTGCTGGCGCGCGCGCCGGTAGAGCTGCCGGACGTGCGCCTCGTCCAGCTCCAGGATCTCCGCGACCTCGCGGTGGCTGTGACCGAACGCCTCCCGCAGCACGAACGCCGCCCGCTCCGGCGGCGTGAGCCGCTCCAGCAGCACCAGCATCCCCAGTGACAGCGACTCTCGCTGCTCCACGGTCTCCAGCGGGCCGAGCGCACCACTGTCGGCGAAGACGGGCTCGGGCAACCACGGCCCGACATACTGCTCCCGCTGCGCCCGCGCCGAGGTGAGCCTGTCCAGGCACAGGTTGGTGACCACCTTGGCCAGCCACGCCTCCGGCGAGACCGCCGAGTCACTACGCTCCCAGCGCAGGTAGGCGTCCTGCACCACGTCCTCGGCCTCGGACGCCTCCCCCAGCAGCCGGTAGGCCAGCCCGAACAGGCGCCGGCGGTTGGCCTCGAACCGCTCCAGCCGCTCCTGAGTCACGCCCATGACCAGCTCCCTGCCGCACGTGACGAGGCTGGGGCCGGTGTGACCGGGGGCGCACCCCCGCCGCCGGCGGTAAGAGCGAAGGACATCACGGGCACACCTGCTCCGATCACGGAAAGGTCGGACACCGACCAGCGTAACCGCCTCAGGACACAAGTGATCAGCGTCCGCGGCGGCGGCACCGGCCGGTCGCAGAGCGCCACGGACGTGAAGGCATTCGCGTGCCTGACCGCCATGGGGTTACGGCTCTTGGGCCGAGGGCGTGGGCTTTTCTGAAAATCCTATGAGGAACTGTCCTTCCGGTATCTAGCTTCCGGTGTAGTGTTTCGGCATGGCGTCACGCCATGGCAATCAGGTCGACTCACCATGGGTGCCTACCTCATGTCCGTCACCGTCGTACAGCTCGCCACGGACCTGTCGGTCCTCGTGTCGAGGTTGCCGTGGCCCCGTTGAGCCTCGTCTGTCGTCTCTTGCCGGCTGGGGATCTGATCATCGTGGCCGGCGAGGCCGATTCCGCCAACGCCGATCGGCTGGAGTCCTTCGTCGATTGCATGCGCCGGCCCGGCGAGGTGCTGGTGCTCGATCTTGAGGGGCTGACCTTCATGGACAGCAGCGGCCTGCACGCGCTGTTACGGCTCAACGCCGCCGCTCGCGAACGGGGCGAGGGCCTCCACCTGGCCGCTGTGCGGGACGTGCCCGGTCGCGTGCTGCAGATCGCCGGCGTGTGGTTTGCCCTGAATATCCACCCCAGCGTGGAGGAGGCCTTCGCCGTGGCGCTGAGCTTTCGAGATCCCCCTGTTCGGGAGCCCCAGTGATCCTCACTTACCGTCACCTGGCAGACGCCACGCTGATCACCGTCGCCGGGGAGGTGGACGCGGCCACCTCCGCCGACCTGGAGATTTTCATCGATCGGGCGCGTCGGCGGCTGGACGAGCACCTGATCGTCGATATGAGCCAGCTGTCTTTCCTGGACAGCTCCGGCCTGGCCGTCCTGCTCGCCGCGGCCACCCTGGCCCGTGTGCACGGAGCTGCGCTCCACCTGGCCGCAGTCCAGCCGCGTGTGACTCGAGTGCTGGAGATCACTGGCACCTTTCCTGCCGTGCTCGTGTACGACCATGTGGAGCAGGCCATCGCCGCGGTCGAGGAGATGGAACGTGCCCGCCCGGCTGAGCCCGCATAACACACGTACCCGCTGTTCGTTTCCGGGATAGCCCTCAGTCCATCGCGGTCCTCGGGCTCTCGGCCACGCCCGGCTTCTGCTGGGGGTGCCCCTTGACCTCCTCGGCGTCGTGGACGCGGGCCTGGGCATGCTCGTGCTGACTCCGGGCGGACGCGATGGCCGCCAGGCGGGGGGCGAGTCGCCCGGCCATGAGGCGGTAGCCGTCGGCGTTCGGATGCAGGGAGTCAGGCAGCAGGAGGTGAGCATCCTCGAGGCCGAAGACGCTCGGGCCGCTGACGAGGTGGAGCCGTGCCTCGCCGCATCGACGCAGTGTGGTCACGGCGTCCGTCACGGCGCCGCGGACATCGCCGAGGGTCATCATCGCGCGGTTGGGCAACCGCTCACGGCGCGGCGAGACGATCGGCGAGATCACGGCGATCGGCACATGGGGATGCGCGTCGCGAATCGTCTGGATGAACCCCGACACCTGGCCGGTGAGCGTCCGTGCGCCGAGGCTCGCAGTGCCGTAGATGTTGCCCCCGAGGCACAGCGAGATCAGGTTCGCGGGCGTGCGCGTGATGGCTCTGGCGACGATGGGATCAAGGTGGCACTCCCCGGCGAATCCGAGACAGGTGAGATCCCACCCGAGGCGTCGAGCGACAAGAGCGGGCCACGTCTCGCTCGGGCCGGAAGCCGAGCGACACTGCGTGATCGAGCTTCCGTACGTGACCCAGCGGAACATCTCATCCGTGGCGGCGGTGGCGTACGTGGCGCCGTGCAGGACGAGGGGTCCTATCCGGATCTCGCCGAACTGGGGCAACCAAACCTCGACGACCTTGGCGCCGGGCGGCAACGTGACGTGGCTCGTCGCCGGGCCGGCCGTCAGCGCCGTCCGCCGCCACAGCGCGCCGTCCACGACGACGTCCAGCGACGTCACATCATCGTCCACGGCGGAGGTACGCAGCTCCAGCGCGGTCGCGTCGGTACGGACGACCGCGCGGACGCCGGCCGGCATTCGCGCGCGCGTGACCAGGTCCGGAGCGTGGGCGGTGGCGATCCGGTCCGGTGGCAGCCGCCACGGTTGCCACGAGCCGCCCTCCTCCGTCCAGGCCAGGCTGCCCCGCCAGACGGCCGGCCGCGCGTCAGGAGCGAGCTGGATCAGCGCCATGCGAACCGGATCACCTCCCTGATCAGATCTCGGCGCCGAGCACGACGTTCCGCCAGGATCCACCGTCGGAGAGAGCGAGACCGCGCTTGCCGGTCTTGGGGTCATGGATCATGATGAGGCCTCCGCCGTGGTCGGCCGCGTTCGGCAGGGTGTCCGGCGCGTGCTCGGCCAGGACCACCTGGTGGGTGTACACCGCTCGCATCCGTCGATCCGCGCTGCCCAGATCTCGTGCGTTGTCGGCGGGCGGAACCAGCCCGGTGGCGTTGGAGATCATGGAGACCAGCTCATTGGTGGACGTGGTCGAGCACAGCAACTCGGTGGCGGCCGATCCCGACGCGTTGACCGGGACCACCCGCAGCCCGCCTTTGACGCCCGGGTTGGCGTTGTTGCCCTCCACGACGAACGAGCCGTAGCGGTCCTCTCCCACCTTGATCGACCCGGTCCAGGTGCTGACCACCCTGGCCGCCGCTCCCAGCGGCTGGGCGACCTCGATCCGGTTGAACCGGCCCGGACCGGCCTGCACGAACGAATCCGCCCCCACCGTTCCCGCGACCAGTGGCACCTGCTCAGAGGTGTTGCCGATGACGTGTGAGTCGTGCAGCCCGCCGGTGGTCAGAATCGGCGGCCGGTCGGCCGGATCGGCCGAGATGACGTTGCCGATGATGCTGAACGCGTGCGCTCTCCCGGCCACCCTGATCGCCGCGGCGTCGGTCTTGGCGTCGAGGTTCCAGTTGTCGAACGAGTTGTTCGCGATGGTGATCTTGCTCGCGTCGTTCTCGAACCGGATCGGCGAGTGGTTGAGCCAGTTGAAGGTGTTCCCGCTGATGGTGACGTTGTGCGCGGTGACGCCGCTGGAGAACTGGATGGCGCACGGGCCGTTGTTCTGCGGCGGCTCGAACCCGCCGAGGACGTTGTCGCCGATGGTCAGGTTGTGGCCCCCGCTGGTGATCTCGATGATCGGCCCGTTGTCCGCCTTCTCCACCACATTGCCGCTGATGGTGGAGTTGGTCAGGCTGCCGATCAGCAGCCGCCGGCCGATGTCGAGCAGATTGCCCTGGATGATCGCGCCGCGGAAGTCGCTGTCCTCGGCGCCCTGCGTGACGATGGCCTGGAACGGACTGTGGAAGTGGTTGTTGGCGATGAGCCACTTCCGCAACCCGTACGGCGGGACATGGTCGGGGCCGCCTTCCACGCCGCCGGTCGGCCACGCGAGGCTGACGCCGGTGGTGCAGAGGGCGACGAGATTGTGGGAGAAGTACAGCCCGCGGCCGACGTGTTCGACGGCGAGCTTGAACGACACGAACGTGCACTCCAGGATGGCGGCGTCGGTGTCGTCGGTGTTGGCCTCCCCGGCGAAGCGCAGCGCTACATTGCCGGCGGTCTTGGCAGGGGCGACGAAGGCCAGGCCGTAGATCGCGGCGAGGGAGCACCGGACGTCGATGCCCACCCCGTCGTGTGTCACCTGGATGATCGAGGCGCGGTTCGTCATGGTGCTGTAACCGCGCAGCTGGATGCGGTTGAAGGGCTCCCCGGGCAGGTCGGGGATGACGATGGTGCGGGTGATCCGGTAGGTGCCCGGCGGGAAGACGACGATCCGGTTCAGTCGGGTCTGCTGGGCCTTGATGGCCTGCTCGATGGCGTCGGTGTCATCGTGCTGCCCGTCGGCCACCGCGCCGAACTGCTGTGGTGTGACGACATCCTGCGGGTCCACCGCGGCGGCCGCCGCGGGTGCCGGTCCCCATGACGCGGCTGCCGCGGCCGCGCCCAGTGCCGCACCGCCGATCCGTAACAGCGCTCGACGATCGGTCCCCTCGGACATGGCCCCTACCTCCCATTAAGCGGCTCGATACGTATAGATCGAGGATCGTACAGACGTCATATCCGCCTCACAAGAGGCAGTAAATGCTCCCCGTAGGACCGGTTTGCGACATTTAATGGCAATGTTCAGGAAACTTACCCCTTGTGGAGAGCGCCGCCGGGTCCCTAGAGTGCCTCGGAGTCGTTACGTATTAGTCAACTGGATCGCCATGCGAAAACGAGCCGGGCCGCGACGCCCCACCCAAGTCGAGATCGCCCAGCGGGCCGGAGTGTCCCAGGCCACCGTCTCCCTCGTGCTCAATGAGCGCCCGGGCGTGCCGGTGGCCGAGGAGACCCGCCGGCGGGTTCAACAGGCGATCGAAGACCTGGGGTACGCCGTCAACCCCGCCGCCCGTGCACTGCGCGGGATGACCGTCAAGACCATCGGGCTCTACACGTTCGAGTCGGTGTTCCCGGTCGACCAGCGAGACTTCTATCACCCGTTCCTGGTCGGAGTGGAGGAGGAGGCGGCGCGGCTCGGCTACGACCTGCTGCTGTTCACCTCGGCCAACACGGCCCAAGGCGGGGTCTACGCCAGGGGGCGCAACGCGCTGTTGAAAGCCGACGGCTGTGTCCTGCTGGGCCGGCACATCTCGCGTGACGACCTGGCGAACCTGGTCAAGGAGGGCTTCCCGTTCGTCTTCATCGGACGGCGTGACATCGAGGGAACCGAGCTGTCCTACGTCGCCCCGGATTACGTCGCTCCCACCGCGGCCCTCGTGGAGGAGCTAGTCGCCCTCGGGCATCAGCGGATCCTGCTCCTGCGGCAGACCGAGGGCGCGGAGCCGGGCGAGGATCGCGAGCTCGGCCTGCGACAAGGTGCTCTGGCCGCGGGACTGAGGCCGGACGACCTCGTGGTCGAGTTCTCCTCCGGTGCCGAGGACATCGGCGCGGACCGGGTCACCGGATGGGTCCGGGCGGGGATCACGGCGATCCTGGTCGAGCCCTCCGAGGACAACGCCACCGGCCTGGCCTTGGCCGAGGTCGCCGAGGCGGCCGGCCTGCGCATCCCGGACGACCTGTCGGTCGCGTTCCTGGGCTCCGCCCCGGCGCCCACCGCGACCAGGATCTGGACGTCGTTCGAGATACCACGGGTGGAGATGGGCCGGGCCGCGGTGCAGTTGCTGGTCAACCTGCTCGAGGGCGCGGACCAGCCGCCTCTTCAGCTGGTCGTGCCGTGCACGGACGTACGCGGCAACTCGATCAGCCGGCTGGTCCGGCGATGACCAGGTACGCGCTGCGTACGGCGGCGACCGGCGTCCTGATCATCTTCGGGGCCGCCACGCTGGTGTTCTTCATCATGCGACTCGCCCCCGGAGACCAGGCGCTGGTGCTGCTCGGACCGGACGCCACAGGGGCCGAGGTGGCGGCCGCCCGGACCCGGCTGGGCCTGGACCAGCCGCTGCCCGTCCAGTACTGGCACTATCTGACCCAGCTGGCGACGCTCGACTTCGGGGAGTCCTACCGCTTCGGGCAGCCGGCGTTCGAGCTGGTGTTGTCCCGGCTGCCGGCCTCGGTGGAGCTGACCCTGGTGGCGACCGTCATAGCGATGTCGGGCGTCGTCCTCGGCGCCTTGGCCGGCGCGCATCGTGGCCGGTGGATCGACCGCGGGATCTCCGGTTTCGCCCTGACCCTCTACTCCATGCCGCCGTTCTGGATCGGGATCATGCTGATCCTGGTGATGGCGTTGCAGCTCCGGCTGCTCCCCAGCGCCGGTACCGGTACCCCGGCCCACATCGTGCTTCCGGCGCTCACGCTCGCCGCCCCCTTCACCGCGCTCCTCACCCGGATCACCCGGAGCAGCGTCGCCGACACCATGGCGGAGCCCTACGTGCAGCGGGCGTACGCCAAGGGGCTCAGCACGCGCGAGGTGGTGACCGGACATGTGGTGCGCAACGCGGCGACACCGGTGGTGACCGTCGGCGCGCTGCACGTGAGCACGCTGCTGGGCGGCGCGGTGATCGTGGAGAGCGTCTTCACCTGGCCCGGCCTCGGCTCGTTGCTGGTGACCGCGGTCGCCAACCGGGACTACTCGATCGTGCAGGCCGCCGTACTCCTCATCGCGGTCATCGTGGTCTGCTGCAACGTCGCGGCGGATCTGATCGCCGCCCGGCTCGACCCGCGAGTCCGGCTGGGGGCGGGCGCATGAGTGCGATAGCCGCCCGGCCACGGTTGTGGCCCGTCCGCTTGCGGTCCACGCCGACCGTCGCCGCGATCGCCACCGTCGTGCTCGTCGGATACCTGCTCGTCGGCCTCATCGGCCCGCTGCTGATCGCGTACGACCCGGTGGCGACCAGCGTGGCGGACCGGCTGCTGCCGATAGGGGCGGTCAGAGCGGATGGCACGGTCGCCCTGCTGGGCACCGACGGTGCGGGCCGGGACATGCTCGGCCAGCTCGTCTACGGCGCCCGGACGTCGATCATCATCGGGATCTCCGTGGTGGCCGCCTGCCTGGTGGTGGGGCTGGCCTTCGGGACGCTCGCCGGTTACCTCGCCGGCTGGACCGACGTGGCGATCTCCCGGCTGATCGACATCCTGATGGCTTTCCCCGGCATCCTGCTCGCGATCGTGATCGCCGGCCTCCTCGAGCGCAGCATGCTGGTCGTGGTGCTGGCGCTGTCGGTGGCCGGCTGGGTCGGCTTCGCCAGGCTTGCCCGCGGTCTCACCCTCTCGCTGCGCGAACGGCCGTGGGTCGACGCCGCGCGGCTGATCGGGGTTCCCACCCCAGTCATGATCATCCGGCACATCATCCCGTTCGTGATCGGTCCGGTGACCGCGTTGGCGACCACAGAGTTCGCCGGCGCGGTGCTGTCCGAGGCCGGCCTCAGCTTCCTGGGCCTCGGCCTGCCCTCGGCCACGGTCTCCTGGGGCCAGGTCATCGCGAACGGCAAGGACTATCTGGACACCGCCTGGTGGATTTCGGCGCTACCAGGGCTGGCGCTGACCGGCCTCGTGGTGAGCACGGGCCTGCTCGGCGACCACCTCACGCAGCGTCTCGGCACCAGCCGCTGACTGCTCAGCCAATGTCAGGAGGGAATTCCATGAGGCTCATTCGGCTTCGTCGTGCGGTGGCCCTGGCCGCCGCGACGGTTTCCATCGCCGGGCTGGTCGCTTGCAGCACCACCACCGGCGGCTCGTCGGCCGGTGGTGACGTGCCGCAGGAGCTGGCCGTCGCCGTGTGGACCCCGATCGAGAACCTCGACCCGCACGGTGCCTCCTCGATGGACAACGGCACCCAGGTCGCCGCCAAGGCGATCTTCAGCCCGCTGGTCCGTACGGTCGGGGAGGGCAAGTTCGAGGGCGTGCTCGCCGAGTCGTGGCAGCCTGACGAAGACGCCACGGAGTGGACCTTCACGCTGCGGAACAACGTCAAGTTCTCTGACGGCACCCCGGTCACCAGCGCTGACGTCGTCGCCTCCTTCAACCGGCTCCTGGAGCTCAAGGGCGCGATGGCCGCCAACTTCACCGGCCATGAGGCCAAGGCGAGCGGTACGAACACGGTCGTCATCACGGCCAAGGGCCCCGATCCCGCGTTGCTCGGCAAGCTCATCACCTTCTATGTCACCCCCGCCGCGCACCAGAACGACGGCTGGACCAAGCCGATCGGCTCCGGCCCGTTCGTCGTCGAGCGGTTCACGCCGGGCCAGAGCCTGGTGCTCGCCCCCAACCCCGGCTACTGGGGCGGCAAGCCGGCGCTGAACCGCCTGGAACTGCGCAGCATCGGGGAGATGGCGGCGAAGATGACCGCACTGAAGACCGGCGAGGTGGACATGACGTGGGCGGTCCCGGACGACCAGTTGCCGGGCCTTAAGGGGAACCCCGACCTCGTGGTGGAGAAGGACTCGGGTAGCGGCGTCATCACCATGTGGATGAACAGCTCCCGCAAGGGACTCAAGGAAGCCGCCGTCCGGCGCGCGCTGTGGCAGGCGGTTGACTTCCCCACCATCATCAAGTCGCTGTTCCCGGAGACCGGTTCGGTGGCGGACTCGGTGGTGAGCCCCAACGTACTCGGCTACGCGCCGCAGACCCCGGTGCGATACGACCCGGTCGCGGCCAAGAAGGCGCTGGACGACGCCGGCTGGGATTACGACCAGACGATCCAGGCCCAGTTCTCCCAGCCGCAGTTCCAGCAGTTCGCCGACGCGGTGGCGAGCGACCTCGCGAAGATAGGGGTCAAGGTCGAGCCGACCCAGAAGGAGGCGGCGGTCTTCCTGCAGGATCTGCTGGCGCTCAAATGGGATCTGAACATCCAGCAACTCGGCACCGCCGGCTTCGACGCGGCGACCAACCTCGGCCGGTTGTACACCTGCGCGGCCAAGCGCACGGGCTACTGCCACCCGGACCTGGACGACCTGCTGGCGCAGGCGGGCTCGACCAGCGACACCGCCAAGCGGCAGGACCTGTACGCGAAGGCCAACAAGATCATCTGGGATGACGCGGTCGGCATGTACCCCATGTTCGTGCGGAACCTGTACGTCCGGAACAAGTCCGTGCAGGGCCTCGCCATCACTCCGGGGCTCACGCCGGACTTCTCCACCGTCCGGATTGGCACCGGTGGATCGTGAACCGGTCTTCGAACGTCACCGATCCGTCATCGGCGGTGCTCGACGCGGAGCCCGCTCCGCTGCTCCGGGTCGAGCACCTGTCGATCGACCTGCCAGGCCCGGCCGGCCAGGTCCGCGTGGTGGACGATGTCTCGTTCACCGTCGCGGAGGGCCGGACCACCGGCCTGATCGGTGAATCGGGCAGCGGCAAGACGATGACGGCGACAGCGATCATCGGCCTGCTGCCGGCCGGCGCGGCGGTCTCCGGACGGATGGCGTGGCACGGTGAGGACCTGGTCACCATGGCGGAGCAGGACCGGCGCCGGCTGCGTGGGCGCGGCATCGCGATGATCTTCCAGGACCCCCAGGCGGCGCTGGACCCGACGCAGACGATCGGCCGGCAGGTCGGCGAGATCCTGCGGCGCGGCGGCATGCCCGCGAAGGAGGTCCGCCGGACCGTGATCGACCTGCTCGACCGGGTGGGCATCCCGAATCCGGAGACCCGGCATGCCCAGTATCCGCACCAGTATTCGGGCGGTTTGCGACAGCGAGCCATGGTGGCGACGGCACTCGCCGGTTCGCCGCAGCTCATCCTCGCCGATGAACCGACGACGGCGCTCGACGTCACCGTGCAGGCCCGCATCCTCGCGCTGCTGAGGCGCGTCCGCGACGAGGAGGGCATGGCCATGCTCCTGGTCAGCCACGACCTGCGGGTGATGGCGCACGTGGCGGACGAGGTCGTCGTCATGTACGCCGGCCGGATCTGCGAGGTCGGCAGCGGCCGCGAGGTGCTCAACAGCCCGGCACACCCGTACACGCGGGCGCTTGTGGTGAGCGTCCCGGCCGTACGCAGCAAAACGGCCATCGCCGAGCCGCTGCCGGGCAACCCGGTGAGCCCGGCCGAACGCCCGAGCGGATGCCCCTTCCACCCGCGGTGCGCCAAGGCCCAGGACCGGTGCCGAAGCGAGGTACCGCAGATGCGCCAGGTCGCCGCCGGCCGGCAGGTCGCCTGTCACTTCCCGGAGGAAGCGTGAGCTTGATCGAGGTACGCGACCTCGTCGTCAACTTCCACACCAGGTGGGAGCGCAGGCGCGGCACCAAACCGAACGCCGTCGACGGCGTCTCCTTCACGCTCCGCCCTGACGAGACCCTGGCGATCGTCGGGGAATCCGGCTCGGGAAAGACCACGGTCGCCCGCTGTGTCGTCGGACTCCAGGCACGCCAGAAAGGGGCGGTCCTGTTCGACGGAGCTCCGGTGGGCCCGGTGGCGAAGCGGCCACCGGCGACCCGGCGGGCGATCCAGATGGTCTTCCAGGATCCCGCGGCCTCGCTCAACCCCCGGATGACCGTCCGGTCGATCATCGCCGAGACCTGGCGGACCCATCCCTCGGCCGCCCCGGACGGTCGATCCTGGGATGCCGCGATCCACGAACTTCTCGCGGACGTCGGCCTGGACGCCGATGTCGCCACCCGGCGTGCCACGGCCCTGTCCGGCGGGCAGTGCCAGCGGGTCAGCATCGCCCGCGCGCTCGCCCTGCGGCCCCGGCTACTGGTCTGCGACGAGGCCGTCTCGGCACTCGACGTCTCGGTGCAGTCGCAGATCCTGCGACTGCTGACCGGCCTGCGCGCCGCTCGCGGGCTCGCCATCCTCTTCATCACCCACGATCTCGGGGTGGTCCGGCAGATCGCGGACCGGGTGGCGGTCATGCACCAGGGCCGCCTGGTCGAGACCGCGACCGCCGACGATCTGTTCGAACGGCCCGGTCATCCGTACACCAGGAAGCTCCTCGACGCCGCCCTCGACCTAGAGGGCGCCTGAATCCACACGCAAACAGGGGGAACACGTTGGAATCGCGGATCACTGATGCGGATCTCGCCATCATCGGCGGCGGTGTCGGCGGAGTCGCCGCCGCGCTCGCAGCTCTGCGACACGGGCTGCGGGTGGTGCTGACCGAGGAGGGCGACCGCATCGGCGGGCAGTTCACCAGCCAGGGAGTGCCCCCGGATGAGCACAGGTGGATCGAGCAGTTCGGTTGCACCGCCTCCTACCGTCGGTACCGGACCGCGGTTCGTGACTACTACCGGACGTGGTATCCCCTCACCGCGGCGGCCAGGAACGAGCCATACCTGAATCCCGGTCTGGGCCGGGTCGGTGCGTTGTGCCATGAGCCGCGGGTCAGCGGTGCGGTGTTGCGCGCGCTGGTCGACCCCTACGTGAGCAGCGGCCGGCTGCGCATCCTGCTCGGTGCGCGGCCGGTGGCGGCGGAGACCGACGGCGACCGGGTCCGCAGCGTGACGGTGGACTGCGCGGACGTTGGCCTGGTGCACATCACGAGCCCGTACTATCTGGACGCCACCGAGCTCGGTGACGTCCTGCCGCTCGCCGGAGCGGAGCATGTCACCGGGTTCGAGTCCCGGCACGAGACCGGTGAGCCGAGCGCGCCCGAGGTGGCGCAGCCCGGCAACATGCAGGCGTTCTCCTGGGTGTTCGCCGTCGATCACCGGGAGGGCGAGGACCACGTGATCGCCCGGCCGGCAGCGTACGACTACTGGCGCGCGTACCGTCCCGATTACTGGCCGGGACCGCAGGTGGGGCTGACCGCCCCGGACCCGCGGACGCGGGAGCCGCTGACGCGGACGTTCACCCCGAACATCCGGTCCGGGCCCGTGCTCGCCGACCAGAGCGAGGACCCCGGGGACCGCGAACTGTGGGAGTTCCGCCGGGCCGTCGCCCGCGAGCTGTACGAGCCCGGCTTCGTGACCAGTGACGTCACCCTGGTGAACTGGCCGATGATCGACTATGTGGCGGGGCCCATCATCGGGGTGAGCGAGGAGGAGAAGGCCCGCCATCTCGCCGGTGCGCGTGAGCTCTCCGCGAGCATGCTCTACTGGCTGCAGACCGAGGCGCCGCGGCCGGACGGCGGCCGGGGCTGGCCGGGACTGCGGCTGCGGCCGGATGTCATGGACACTCCCGACGGCTTCGCCGCCGCGCCGTACATCCGCGAGTCCCGGCGGATCAGGGCCGAGTACACGGTCGTCGAACAGGACGTGTCTCTCGCCGTGCGGGGTACGGCGGGCGCGACGCGGTACGACGACACGGTCGGGATCGGCATGTACCGGATCGACCTGCACCCCTCCACGGGCGGCGACAACTACATCGACGTCGCCAGTTGCCCGTTCCAGATCCCGCTCGGCGCCCTGCTGCCCGTGCGCATGAGGAACCTGCTGCCGGCCGGCAAGAACATCGGCAGCACGCACATCACCAACGGCTGCTACCGGCTCCACCCGGTGGAGTGGAACATCGGCGAGGCCGCCGCCTCGCTGGTGGCCTACTGCCTGGGGGAGACGGTGGAGCCGCACGACGTCAGGCGCAAGGAGGGACACCTGCGGGCGTTCCAGAGCGCGCTGAAGGCCGACGGCGTCGAGCTGGCCTGGCCAGAGATCCGGGGGTACTGATGATGTCCGCGTCAGGCGTGATCGTCCCCGCCGTGACCCCGATCGGCGAGAGCGGCCGGCCGGACCTCGCGGCCGGCCTGCGATACTTCGGCGCGCTCGCCGCCGCGGGCATCACGAAGATCATGCTCCTCGGCACGAACGGGGAGGGGCCGTTGCACCAGACTGCGGAGATTGGCGCGTTCCTCGGCGACGCCATCGACCACTGGCGGCGGCTGGTGCCGGATGGCGCCGTCATCGTCAACGTCTCCGCCGCCGGCACCCGTGAATCGCTCAGCCGGGCCGAGATCGCCGCCGAGGCCGGATGCGACGCGGTCGCCCTCAGCCCGCCCTGCTATTTCCACCATGACGAGCGCGACATCATCGAACACTACCGAGCGACGAGTACCGCCGCCGTGCCGGTGATCGCGTACAACATCCCCCGGTACGCGCCGCCGTTCTCTAAGGGCTCGATCGCGGCCGTCGCCGACATGGAGCACATCGTCGGCGTCAAGGACAGCTCGGGTGAGACGGACATCCTGCGTCAGTGGCTCGAGGTCAAAAGCGATCGGCCGGACTTCGGGGTGAACCAGGGAGCCGAAGGCACGATGCTCGGCGCGCTGGCCGCGGGCGCGGACGGGATCACCCCCGGGATCGCCAACATCGCCCCGCGCGTCGCGCTGGAGCTGGTCGCCGCGTATCGCGCCGGCGATCAGGAACGTGCCGCACTGGCCCAGAAGCGGGTCATCCGGCTGCTCGGGGTGCACCGGATCAGGGCCGGAGTACCGGTCGTCAAGGCGACCCTGGCCATGCGGGGTCTGTGCCGGGCAGCGGTCGCCCCACCGCTGCGGACCCTCGACGACGGCGAGCTGGCGGCGCTCCGCGAATTCCTGACCGGAATCGAGCCGGAACTGATCGGAGCCGCCGATGGGTGACGTCGAGTGGTGGCGCACCGCGGTGATCTATCAGGTCTACATCCGGTCGTTCGCGGACGGCGACGGGGACGGGATCGGCGACATCGCCGGGATCCGCAGCCGCCTGAGCTATCTGGCCGGCCTCGGTGTCGACGCCATCTGGATCACGCCGTGGTACGAGTCGCCGAACAATGACGGGGGCTACGACGTATCCGACTATCGCGCCATCGCCCGCGAATACGGCGACGTACGCGAGGCCGAGCAACTCGTCGCGGAGGCGCACCGGCATGGGCTGAGGGTCATCCTGGACGTCGTGCCGAACCACACCTCCACCGAACACCCCTGGTTCCAGGCCGCGCTCGCCGCCCCGCCGGGCTCCGCGGAACGCGCCAGGTACCACTTTCTGGACGGCCGAGGAGTCACCGGGGAGGTCGTGCCCAACGACTGGCGCAGCACGTTCGGCGGCCCGGCCTGGACGCGGGTGCCCGACGGGCAGTGGTACCTGCACCTGTTCGATCCCAGCCAGGCCGACCTGAACTGGTCCAACCCCGAGGTCCGCGCCGAGTTCCTGGACCTGCTGCGTTTCTGGTTCGACCGCGGCGTCGACGGGTTCCGGATCGACGTCGCCACCGGCCTCGTCAAGCACCCCGGCTATCCCGACCTGGGCTACCGGGAGGAAGACCTGCTCGTCCTGACTGACGTGCCGGACCATCCGCACCGGGACCGCGACGAGGTGCACGCCATCTACCAGGGCTGGCGCGCGGTGGCCGATGCGTACGACCCGCCAAGGGTCTTCGTGGCCGAGGCGTGGGTGGCGGATCCCGAGCGGCTGGCCCGGTACGTGGCGCCGGCCCAACTCCACACCGCCTTCAACTTCCCCTTTCTGCAGTCCGCCTGGGACGCCGGCGATCTGTTCACGGTGATCGACTCCACGCTCCGCACGATGTCCCTCTCCGGTGCGCCGCCCACCTGGGTGCTGTCCAACCACGACGTCGAACGGACGGTGACCCGTTACGGCCGTGCCGACACCCGCAAGCATCAGGGAAGGTCCGGCCACGAGCTGGGCCCGGTCGACGAGGACCTGGGCCGCCGGCGCGCCAGGGCCGCGCTGCTGCTGATGCTGGCGCTGCCCGGCGTCGCCTACCTCTATCAGGGTGAGGAACTCGGGCTGCCCGACTACATGGACATCCCCGACGACCGCCTCCAGGATCCGATCTGGACCCGTTCCGGCGGGCGGCGCCGAGGTCGCGACGGCTGCCGGGTACCGCTGCCCTGGACGCCGGCACCGGACGGCGCCGGGTTCGGGTCCGCGGACCCGTGGCTCCCACAGCCCCCTGGCTGGGGACGGCTCTCGGTGGCGAACCAGGTGGACGATCCGGCCTCCACGTATCACCTCGTGGCGCGGGCGCTGCGGATCCGGCGGGAGCTGGATGTCCCGCAGGAGCTCGACTGGGTGGGCCGAGCCGGCCCGGTCCTGCACTTCCGGCGCGGACCGGACTTCGCGTGCGTCGTCAATCTCGGCGCCACGGAGGTGCCGGTGCCCGCGAACACGGTCACCCTCCTGCGCAGCGACACCCTCGACGCGGGCCGCGATCCGCTCGGGCCGGACACGGCCGCCTGGCTGCGTCTGCAGGGCGGGAGCACACCGTGAGACGGCCCAATATCGTGCTGATCCTCGCCGACGACCTGGGGTACTCGGACATCGGCTGTTACGGCGGTGAGATCCGCACGCCGAATCTCGACCGGATCGGGCGGTCCGGGGTGCGGCTGTCGCAGTTCTACAACACGGCACGATGCAGCCCGTCGCGCGCGTCCCTGCTGACCGGGCTGCACCCGCACCAGACCGGTATCGGCGTCCTGGCCGGCAACGGCGCACCCGGCGGGTACCCGGGCAGCCTCAACGACCGCTGCGTGACCGCCGCCGAGGTGCTCCGAGACGCCGGGTACGCCACCGGCATGTCGGGCAAATGGCACCTGAGCGGGCCGTTGTGGGAGCCGGCCGACTCGTGGCCCACCCGGCGAGGATTCGCCGACTTCTTCGGGACGCTCAGCGGATGCGGGAGCTACTACGACCCGGCGACCCTGTACCGCGGCGAGGTGGACGCGAGCGCCGAGGCCCGAGACCCGCAGTTCTTCTACACCGACGCGATCACCGAGCACGCGGTGGAGTTCATCGGCCGGGAGGCTGCCGCCGGCCGTCCGTTCTTCGCCTATGTCGCCTACACCGCGCCGCACTGGCCGCTGCACGCGCCCCAGGAGGACATCGCCGGGTACGACGGCGTCTACGCCGCGGGCTGGGACGAGCTGCGCGCTCGCCGGCTCGACCGGCTGCGCGCCGAAGGCCTGCTCAGCGCCGAGTCGGCACTGTCCGCGCCCGACCCGGCGCAACCACGGTGGGCAGCCGCACCGGATCAGGCGTGGGAGGCACGCCGCATGCAGGTGTACGCGGCCCAGGTGGAGCGGATGGACCGGGGCATCGGCCGTATCCTCGACCGGCTGGAGGCAGCCGGGGTCTCCGACGACACCCTGGTGGTGTTCCTGTCGGACAACGGCGGCTGCGCCGAGACGCTCCCGCTCGGTGAGCCCGAGGAGTTCCGGGCCAGGCGGCACATAGTGCCGGCGGCCACCCGGGAAGGCGCCGAGTTGCGCGTCGGCAACATCCTGGGCCTCGACCCCGGCCCGGAGGACACCTACGCGAGTTACGGTCCCGCGTGGGCCAACCTGTCCAACACCCCGTTCCGCCTCTACAAACGGTGGGTCCACGAGGGAGGCATCGCGACCCCGTTCATCGTGCACTGGCCCGCGGGCGGCCTGACAGCGGGGCGGATCGTCCGAACGCCCTTTCAGCTCACCGACGTGCTGCCCACCCTGCTCGGCGCCGCCGGCGTCGACTACTCGCGCGAGTACCGAGGGCGGGCGGTGCCGCACCTTGAGGGGCGCACCATGTTGCCGGCCCTGCGCGGCGCGCCGGTCCCGGACACGCCCCTGTTCTGGGAGCACCTCGGCAACGCCGCCGTACGCCGGGGGCGGTGGAAGCTGGTCCGCGAGCACGCGAGGCCATGGGAGCTTTACGACATGGACACCGACCGCTCCGAGTTGACCGATCTCGCCGAGCGCCGCCCCGGCCTCGTCGCGGAGCTGGCCACCGCGTACCAGTGTTGGGCACAGCGGGTCGGCGTCATTTCGCGCGAAGGGGTGCGGTAGCTGCGAGCCGGGCTGACGTCTCCGCCGTCCATGCCCGTTCTGGTCAGGAATCGAGAAGCGCAGGTCTCGGCACCGCAGCTAGCGTCATCTTCATGACTTCCATCGAATCCGTCACCCTTGAGGTGGCCGACCCCACCGCCGCCAGCCACTTCTACTCCACCGCCTTCGGCCCGTGCAGTCAGATACGCCTGCGGGCCTCGGAGGCACCGACAACCGGCTTCCGCGGGTTCACGCTGTCGCTCGTGGTGTCCCAGCCCGCCAACGTCAACGCCCTCTTCGACGCCGCCGTGGACGCCGGTGCCACGACGCTGAAGCCCGCCACCAAGTCGCTGTGGGGCTACGGGGGCGTCGTACAGGCCCCGGACGGGACGATCTGGCAGGTCGTATCGTCGTCGAAGAAGGACACCGGCCCGGCCACCCGGCAGATCGACGAGATCGTGCTCCTGCTGGGAGTCGCGGACGTGGGCGAGAGCAAGCAGTTCTACGTCGACCGCGGCCTCGCCGTGGCGAAGAGCTTCGGCAGCAAGTACGTCGAGTTCGCCACCGAGTCGGATCCCGTCAAGCTGGCGCTCTACAAGCGCCGTGCCCTGGCCAAGGTCGCCGGCGTCTCTCCCGACGGCACCGGATCGCACCGGCTCACGATCGGCAGTGATGCCGGGCCATTCACCGACCCGGACGGGTTCGCTTGGGCGAGCGCATCGGAGACCGCGTCGCTGTGAGCCGGGTGACGCAGGTGCACGCCGACCTCGACGAAAGGAGGTCTCTCATGTGTCACCTCGCGTGGGGCCGCGCACTCGCCGCGGCGCAGCACCTGAACGGCCTGGCACGGCCACGCCGCGTTCGGGGACCAGATCGACCTCCGCGACGACGTCGGACACGGCAAGATGCGCTGGATCACGGTCGGCCCCGCCGACCGGCCCGGGACGTCCATCCTGTGGCGCCGCCGGCCGCCGACCCCGGCGTCAGCGACGCCGAGCGCCGCGCCATCGCCGAGATGATGGCCACGGGCGCCTACGGCTGGATCCTGCCGGCCACCGCCGACCTCACCGGCACCTTCGAGAAGGTTGTGGCCGGCCGGGCCGAGGTGGTCCAGGAGCCGACCGAGCAGCCGTATGGGGTGCGCGACCGCGCCTTCCGCGACCCCGCGGGCCACCCGGTCCGGACATCGAGCCTCCGGCCGGAGCCCATGAGGGCTTGGAAGTCCCTCCAGAAATTGTGGAGGCGCTCGGTGGAGGCAAGCGCCCGGCGGTGATCATCATGGTCGACGGGCATTCATGCAGGAGCGGGATCGCCATCATGCGCGGCCGCGACCTGCTCGGCCTCAGCAACGCCAATCGGCAAACCGATCCGGTCGCCCGCACCGCCTACGACCGCCTGTCCCACCGCCACGAGCGGCAGCACGTGCTCGCCATCGACAGCGCGAAGAAGGCCGAGACGCGCATCCGGCGGATCGAAAAGGCCCTGGCGACACCATGGGACCAGCAGCCGGCATGAGGCCGCACTGCCCGCGCCAGGACACGAGCACCGTCGGCCCGACGGCGCTTCGGCCACCTGCCAGCCATGGACGGCCGCTGCGCGGGTCGGACAGACAGAGTCCTGGCCTGCGGTTTCAGCGCCGAAGAGGGGCATCCTTCAGCCGGGGCGGCCAGGCGCTGCGCACTGTGCGGTGGGACCGGCCCGACCGCGACGGTGACTACCACGGCACGCTGGAAATACCACTCCAAGCGTGCGACACCGTGGTGGCGGCCACGTTCCTGATCAGTTCCCAGTGGATCCGGTTGTAGATCCCCGAGTAGTGCTGTCCGGTGCCATGCCGGATCTGGCGGGACAGGATCGCCCAGAGCGACGTCCAGGCGGAGATGTTCATCAGCAGGCGGATGCGCCCAAGGGCATGGCGAAGATCAGCGAATTTGCCCCGGACAAGCACGTCGTGCTTTGACCGGCCGGGCTGAGACGCGCCGCTGTGTCGATGTCCTCAACCCGGGCCGCGCGCCCAGCGGGGACGCGTGTCCGGTACGGGCGGCGTACCGCAGCGGTACGGGTGGAGTACGGACAGCGCCGTGCCAGCGACGATCCTTAACGTTCGCACCAAGCCGCCAATGACCTGTACCAGACCCGCGGCCGGCAGCCGTGGACGTGCGGAAACGCGCGACAAGAGGCCAGGGATCGCGATGCTCGCCGATCCCACGACGAAAGACATCCCTTCATGAAAGGAAACATGTGAAACCCAGAATCATGACGTTGATCGTGGCCTTCGTCGTCGCGGTCTCCAGCGCCGTCTTCGTGGCGCCTTCGGCGTCCGCCGATGGTTTGAGCAACCCGAGCGGCACGCTCACCGTCTCCTGCCCGGGTGCCGACGCCTTCATTCAGGTCGACTGGAAAGCCGGGGACAGGGTGACCGTCCGCTGGCGTATCGACGACACCGGCACTGCGACCAACATCTCTCCGGTGCTGCGGATCCAGGCCCGCGCCGCCGACAACACCGCGGCGCCCTTCATCTTCCCCAGCGGCGACGCCTTCTTCGTCCTCAGAGGCGGCAATGGCCACCACGAGGTCGGCCTCGAGTCCGACTGGAACCCCGACAGCATCCCCAACATCAATCACCTCAGGGTGAAGGTCCAGAACGGGACGACCGAGCAGGGGACCTTCTGCTATCAGGAGAGGAACATCTACAACTGGAGCATGATCGCCCATAAGAACGCCATGGCCAAGCGTGGCGAACCCTACATATTGGAGGGTGTGGGAACCCCCGAGCACCCCGGCTACGACTGCTCGGGCCTCGTCTACGCCTCCTACAACCCGATCGCCAACTTCCCCGGCTGGCCGGTCCGCCGCGCCGTCGACATGTGGAACTGGGCCAAGAACAACCAGTCCCCGGGGAAGTTCTACGCCAAGGAGGTCGCATACTCGGACCTGAAGGTCGGTGACCTGATCTTCTACAAGACGACCGCGGAAGCCGTCGGCCATGTCTCCTTCTGGGAGGGGGACGGCCGGGTCCTCGACGCGCTCGAGCCGGGCACCAACGTCGGCGTCCATGACGAAGGCGGCCTCCGCAACGTCCGCGTCGCGGCCTTCCGCATCCTCGGCGTCGCGACCGTCGCCAACGGATGAGGTCTCTCCTGGGTGTCCAGGCGGCAACCGGGACGCCCAGGACACCGTCGCCTGACGACGACCACCGGTCCAGCGCCAGCTCCTTATAACACAGGCCCCGGCGTGCTTTTGCCAGCACGCTGGGGCCCGTGGCGTCTTCTGGCCTAGGATCATCTGGTGCCCCGAAGGTCGCAGATCAACAATCTGGTCACTCGGAGTAGGTACGAGTGACGGAGACGAGTTTCGGCGGGCTGCTTCGAGCCCATCGCCGCCGCGCCGGACTGACGCAACGGCAACTCGCCGACCGGGCGGGCGTGAGCGCGGGCACGATCCGCGACCTGGAACAGGGCAGGACGAGAAGCCCGAAGCGGGACTCGGTCCAGTCCATCGCCCTCGCACTCGGGTTGAGCGGGCCCGATGCCGAGCGACTGCACGCCGCCGCCGAGGCCCATCGCCCACTGCGCGCCGAAGCCGATCCGGTCCGTGGCGGCCCGCTGCGCATCCGTGTGCTCGGTCCGATCGAAGTCTGGCACGGCGATGTCCGGACATCCCTCGGCTCCGACCTGCAACGCACGCTGCTCGCGCGGCTGGCGCTCGGCGCCGGTGCGGCGGTCGGCCAGGACGAACTCATCGAACTTCTGTGGCAGCACGGTGAAACCCAGAACCCGGTAGGCCTGCTGCACACGCATGTCGCCAGGTTGCGGCGGCTACTGGACTCCGACGCGCGAACCGACAGCGTGCTCCTCGGCGGTCAGGCCGGATACCGGCTCGCAGTCACCGCCGATCACCTGGACCTGCTGACGTTCCGCGATCTCACCACCCGGGCGGCGTACGACGCGCCGGAGGAGGCGTTGACCCGGCTCGCCGAAGCCGTCGCGCTGTGGCGCGGTGAGATCGACGCGGACCGGGTGGCATCGAGCCCGCTCTACACCGCGATAACCAACGAGTACGCCTCCACCGTCCAGACGTTCGCCACCCTGGCGCGCGATCTCGGCGAGCCGGAACGCGCGCTGAAACCGGTTCGGGAGCTGGTGAATCGGCGCGAGCTGGACGAGCCGCTGCACGCCGAGCTGATGCTGACCCTGGCCGCGAGCGGCCGGCAGGCAGAGGCACTCGCGGCGTACGACCGGATCCGGTCCGCACTCGCCGACCAGCTCGGCATCGATCCTGGCGAGCGGCTGCGGTCCGCCCAGCTCGCGGTGCTCCGGCAGCAGGAGCGGCACGCCCGACGGACCATGGGGCGGACCGCGATCCAGCAGGCGCCCGCCGCGCCGCCGGACTTCGTCGGCCGGGCGGACGAAATGGCCAGGATCGAGGCTGCGCTCGCCAGGACGGGCCAGGAGCCCGGACCGACCTCGTCCCGAATCGTGCTGATCGACGGCATCGCCGGAGTGGGTAAGACCGCTCTCGCGCTCGCCGCCGCGCGCCGATTACGCGCGAAGTATCC
This sequence comes from Nonomuraea turkmeniaca, assembly GCF_005889735.1. GTDB lineage: Bacteria > Actinomycetota > Actinomycetes > Streptosporangiales > Streptosporangiaceae > Nonomuraea > Nonomuraea turkmeniaca. Next base: position 12,210 of record NZ_VCKY01000103.1, on the reverse strand, counting down.
CGACGGGCAGCTCTACGCCGACCTGCGCGGCACCACCGTGACCGCACCGGAGCCGATGCGGGTGCTCGGCCGGTTCCTGCGCGCACTCGGCGTGCCGAGCAGGCGGATCGGGACCGATGAGAGCGAGGCGGCCGCGTTGTTCCGCAGCGAGCTCGCCGACCGGCGGATGCTGGTGCTGCTGGACAACGCACATGACGCCGACCAGGTCCGGCCGCTGCTGCCGGGTGCGGGCGGCAGCGACTTGATCGTGACCAGTCGGCGCAGGATGCTCGGCCTCGCCGGTGCGAGCGTCGTCCACCTCGAACCGCTCAACCCGGAGGAGTCGATCACCCTGATCGCCGCGACCGCGGGATCGCATCGGATCGACGCCGATCCCGACGCGGCCGGCGCGCTCGCCGAGGCGTGCGCACGACTGCCGCTCGCGCTGCGCATCGCGAGCGCGCGCCTGGTCACCCGGCAGGCGTGGACCATCGGCGACCTGACTCGCCGGCTGCACGACGACAACCGCAGACTCACCGAGCTGTCCACCAGTGAGTCGAGCGTGCTCACCAGTTTCCAGCTCAGCTACGCCGACCTGAGCGCTGCGGCCCAGCGCGCGTTCCGGCTGTGCAGCCTGCACCCCGGTGACGACTTCGGCGCCGATAGCACAGGTGTCCTCCTGGCGATGCCGGCGACCGAGGCCGACCGCGTGCTGGAGAACCTGCTCGAGGCGAACATGCTGATGCAGTACGCGACGGACCGCTACCGGTTCCACGATCTGCTGGGCCTGTACGCCCGGCGGCTGCTCGCCGACGACACCGAGGGCGAAACCGCGCGCTCCCGGCTGTACACCTGGTACGCCGACGCGGTGACGGCCGCGATGGAGTGGGTGTATCCGCAGCTCGTGCGGCTCGACACGCATGCGGAGCGGGAGACGTTCTTCGCCACCGAAGCCGACGCGCTCGCCTGGCTCGACGCCGAGCTGCCCGCGTTGGTCGCCGTCGTCAGGCACGCGGCCGGGTCCGCCGACCGCGCGCTGTCCTGGCGGATCACCGACCAGCTCCGCGGCTACTTCCTGATCCGCCGGCACATCGACGGCTGGCTGCCCGCCGCGGAGGCAGGTCTGGACGCGGCCACCAGAGCCGGCGATGACGTCGCGCGGACCGCGATGCTGATCAGCCGTGGCCAGGCGCTGTGGTCGGTCGGCCGGGACGAGGAGGCGCTGTCCGACTGCTTCGCCGGTGAACAGCTCGCGGTCACCACCGGCTGGACGACGGCCGCCGCGTACCTGTCCCATCACATCGGGTGGCTCTATCTGGAGCAGGGCAAGCTCGCCGACGCGGAGGAGTGGCTGCACCGCGCGCTTGAGTTGACCGAGGACGACCGGCTCGGCCACGTGCGGGCGGTTGCCCTCAACGGGCTGGGGGTGATGCGGCTGTGCCAGGGCGAGCTGCGGGACGCCGCCGACCTGCTCAACGCGGCGCTGGAGATCAACGAGGCGACCGGCCGGGAGACGTCGGCACTGGCCAATCGGGGCAACCTGGCGAGTGCGCTACGTCAGCTCGGTGCGGAGGCGCGCGCCTCCGAAATGCTCACCGAAGTGCTCGCGGCGTACCGAAAGGGGTCGAACCTGCGCGGCGAGCTGTCCACCTTGGACGAGTTGAGCCAGCTGCACAGACAGCGCGGCTACGCGGCCAACGCGCTGGAGGTGGCGAGACGAGCGCACGACATGGCGATCGCGGTCCACGACAGGAAGGCCACCGCACAGACCGCGGCCACTGCGGCGCAGGCATACCTCGCGCTCGGGGACGCGACGGCCGCCGCCCAGTGGTTCGAGCACTGCGTGAGGATCGCGCACAACACCTACCCGTTCGTGGAGGCGCGGGCATTGGTCGGCCTCGCCACCGCCCGGCTCTCCGCCGGTGACCCGACCTCGGCGGGCTACACCGCCGAGCAGGCCGTGGCGATCGCCGGATCCTGCGGGTTCCGCCTGCTCGAAAGGCAGGCATTGGCCGCGTTGCACGCGTCGAGACGATGAACAGAACCGGTCGGCGGCGGCCCATGAGACCGGTCGGCATGTCGGTCAGCGGGAACTTCCGGTCAGGTTCGGCTACTTGACGGGGTGGGGTGCATGGACGGAGTCAGACATGCAGGGTGGGCCGGTAGATGAGCTCTTGGGTGTTGCCGTCGAGCGTCCGGCTCTCGATCAGCTCGAGGTCGAAGTCGGCCGCACCCTGGAAGATCGGGTCCAGCCCGGTCTGACCGGTGATCACAGGGAAGAGCGTCACCTGGACGCGGTCGACCAGACCGGCGGCCATCAGCGCCCGGTTCATCGACAGGCTGCCGTGCGAGCGCAACGGCACGTCGGACTCCTCCTTGAGCCGGGCGACGACGTCGACGGCGTCACCGCTCACGAGGGTCGCGTCCGGCCAGTCGAGGGGTCCTTCCAGGGTGGTCGACACCACCGTTGCCGGCAGGCTCCTCATCCGGGTGACCCATGGGTCACGCACCTCGGACTCCTCGGTGCTCGAGGCCAGCATCCGCGCGAACGCCCGATACGTGTTGGCCCCGAAGACCATCCGCTGCTCCTCGCCGTACAGAGCGAGGCGGTGGTTCAGGAGTTCGGGGCCTTGCTTGCCCCAGTAACCGGTCCAGTTGCCGCTGGCGGCGCCGAAGCCGTCAAGGCTGGAAAAGACGTCGAAGGTGTAGGCAGCGGTCATGATGCTCTCCTCGAGAGTGGTTGATCGGGTGTGGATACAGACTGAAAACCACGGCGAAACTCATCGCCGTTGGCCTCCTGGAGACCCGGCCATCCTGATGGCTCCGGCACTGGCCGTCACGCCGGCCACGCGAACATGAACAATCTTCTCAAACCCTCTAAGAGGTGGTCATCATGCGCGTTGTGACCATTGATCGCCTGCTAGCGTCGAAGATCTCACCCCCTCGCGAAAGAGATCATCGATCATGAGCGAAGCTCGCGAAGTCGTGGACCACCGGCAGGAAGCGCTCGACATGCTTGCGGTCGCCAGGAACACCTACAGCGACAGAAGCGACACCTCCAACGCGATAGCCGAGCTCATCGCCGACCAGATCCCCGCGATCGTCCACGCCCTGCTGTACGTCGGCGACCAACTCGCCAAGCATGGTGACGCGGAGCGGTAGGTGTGACCGCTGAGCTGGTTCGCGAGCCGAGTGCGGCGGCGGGGTCGTCTTTCCGCCGACCCTGCTCGGCTTCGCCCAGGACACGACGATGGCGCGACGGATCTCGGCGGTGTCGTTGTGGTACGACTCCCTCGCAGACGAAGACGTGATCGACGCCAACCGGTTCAAGCGGACTCGGCGCCCGAAGGTGCGGCGCAACCGGAGCCAGACGACGGCGTTGACCCGTGACGAGGCCCGAGCCCTGGTGGCCGCGGCCGACGCCGACCACGGGCCGGCCCGGCTGCGCACCGCGGCGTTCATCCGAGTCCTGGTGCACACCGGAAGCCGGATCGAGGAAGCGACCTGAGCGGAGTTGAGCGCACTCGACTGGGCGCGCGGGCACTGGGCATCTGGGCATCCTCGGAAAGGGTGGCAAGCCGAAGACGAGGCGTCTGCCGGTGGAGACCGGGTATGCGCTGGATCGGTATCTGGAGGATCGGGCGCGCCGCGCGGGTGTTGCGGTGTCCGAGCTGTCCGGCCGGATCTTCGTCACGGACGCGGGCGGCCGCTTCTCCCGGTCGTCGGCGTCGGAACTGGTGGAGCGGATCGGCCGCCAGGCCGGGATCGCCGCGAAGGTGACCCCGCACGTGCTGCGGCACATCTGGGCGTTGATCGCGAAGGAGCTGGGCACGGACCCAGCAGACATCAAGGAAGCCCTCGATCACGAGAGCTTGTTAGCGTGGACCTGAGATGTTTTCGCAGGTCAAGGACATAACGACAAGACGCGAGAGCTGGTCACTCGTCGCGAACAGGTCACCGGCTCTCCGCTGCGCCCGCTCGTTCTCTCTCGGCGGCACGCATGTGACGCCGACTCTAGTCGGCACCGTCGAGCTGGCCACGGATGGCGCCGTCCGGGAACTCCTCGTTGTGGACGTTGGCGTAGAACTGGCTCGGCCTCTGGGTGATGGCCTTCAACTCGTCGAAGGTCAGCGTGGTCTCGGCGTTGTCAGCCGTCTGGCGCTTCACGGCGGGGATGCAGTCGCTCGCGAAGCCCTCGCTGGGTGGCTTCAGCGTCACCACGATCGGACCCGCCACTCCTTCCCTGCCCCTGTGGATGTGCGCCGAGGTTGCGGGGTCGATGTCGTGGGCGGTGATGACGTAGCAGAGCGACGATCCGCTCACCCTCCAGGCGAAGATCCCCACACCGTCCGGATCGCCGGGACCGGGAACCTCCTGTTCTCCGGTCATCTCGACGAACCGGTAGGACGACGTGTGGCTGGTGGTCGCGCTGGCCGTGGCGGAAAAGGCGGCCGTTGCCGCGGCGAGTGCCGGAATCAGGATGATTGACTTGATCACGGCAAGCCTCCTTGATAGCTATAAGTAGTGATTCATCACTTTGCGTAGTCGTTCTTTTCCGGGGCCTGCCCGATCGAAACCGGGTTGTCATGACCGGGATCGTCAAGGACGCGTGATCGCAACCGAATTATGACCCTATGTCCAATTCGGGGAAGTCTCCTGCCGTGAACGTCTGGCGCGGAACCCGCGGCATCGAAGGAGAGGGTCCTCGTGCTCGACGTCTTTGTTGACCATGCTGGGGTCGGACGGATGGTGCGCGTCGGGGTCGGACGCGCCCCCCGACCACGATGCCGCCGCGGCCGTCTGGGCCAGCCGTTGCGGGATCCTTCGGAAGCCCTTGCAGCCGAACGCGCACGACCTGAACGCGTCGGCCGGCCGGTGTGACTGGACGCCGCTGATGAACACGCCGGTCTGCTGGTTGGCGTGTCCGTCGGGAGCGCTGGGGTACAGCCACGTGCGCCGGTGCAGGTCAGGCCTTCGAACCGCAGGTTGCGGGCGGGACCACGATCGTCCGGTCTCCTCGGGCCGTGGCCTCCGCCCGGGCGGCGACCGGGCCGACCATGAGTCCGGCCGCGATCAATCATGCGGTGGACGCCGCAGCCGACGTTCGCCTGTGCAGCACGAATGATGGACGTATGTGTGTGCCCTTCCGGCACATAGGGCCTGGAAGGGCAGCGTCGAACGGCGCTAGTTCACCTCGCCGTCCGGTCGTAGGGTTTCCCGATCAGGAATGAGCCGGCGCTGCGATGCGGCGCCGGCATCGGCCACCGCCAGCAGTCGCCGTCCGGCGTGCTCGGGCCGGACGTTGGGGGTGCCGGCCGTCATGGGGTCGTCCGGTCGGCGGGTGAACGCGGTGACCGCGACCTCGTCGATCGTGATGCCCAGGCCCGCGGAGTCCCCGAGGATGAACGCGCCGTCCTCGACGGTCAGGTCGAGGGACACCCCGAGTGGTGGCCGCAGATCCTGCAGTTCGCTGATCATGTGGTTCGGTACCGACGTCGCGGCGTGCAGGAGGGCTATCGGGGTGGTGCCGATCGGACTGACCGGCAGGTCGTGGGCGTGGGCCAGAGCGGATACTCGCAGGAAATGGGTGACGCCCCAGACGGCGGCCATCTGGACGATGTCGACGGCCTCCGCCGCCAGCAGCGGTCGGTACTGTTCGAGCCCGGTGAGGTTCTCACCCGTGGCGACCGAGGCGCGGACTCCGCGGCCGACGATGGCCAAACCCTCGGCGTCCCACCGCCGGACCGGCTCTTCGATCCAGACCAGGTCCAGAGTGCGTTCGAGCTCGCAGACGTGCCGGACCGCCTGTTTGCGGGTCCAGGCTTCGTTCACATCGAACATCAGGCCCGGCCGCGATCCGTGCGCGGCCTCGGTCAGGACCTCTCGTATCAGCGTCAGGCGGTGGCGGTCACGTTCGATGTCGAGGCCGCCCTTGAGCTTGGCCGCCCGCAGTCCGTGCCGGGCGTAGACCTGGTAGAGGGAGACGAGCTCCTCGTCGGTCAGGCCGATGTCCAGGCCGGAGGCGTAGGCGGGGACCCGCCTGTCGCGGCCGCCCAGCAGCCGCCAGAGCGGTTCGCCGGCTGCCTGCGCCTTGATGTCCCACAAGGCGGTGTCGAGTGCGCCGATGGTCCCGAACACGGCGCCCGCGTGGCCGGCCTTGAAGGTCTGCCGCAACATGCGGTCGTAGAGCGCCGTGACGCCGCGCGGATCTTCGCCTTCGATGGCGGCGAAAATGGTGTCGAGGTGCGTGTGCGGCCCGAGGCCGACGCCGGTGATCCCCTCGTCTGTGTCCACCATGATGATCGGCACCGGCACGTTCCCGTCGGCGTAGACGCCGTTGGCGTCACCGACGGGGCGGCCCCATTCATGCACCGTCGTCAACGTGCGATACCCCGAAATGCGCATGTCAGCCCTTCGTGGAGCCGGCGGTGACACCGTCGGCGATCTGACGCTGAAGGAAGAGATAGAGCAACAGGACGGGTATCGCGGCGATCAGAACTCCTGAGGCGAACTGGGGGATGTTGTCCGAGTACTGTCCGCGCAGCGAGGTGACCCCGACCATGAGGGTACGATGCTCCGGCGACGGCATCATCAGCAGGGCGATGAGCACGTCGTTCCAGCAGAACAAGGCATCGAGGATGCCGACCGACAACAGGGCCGGAGCACCGAGCGGGATCATGATCCGCCGGTAGACGCCGTAGGTGGAGTTCCCGTCGATCCTCGCCGCCTGGATGATCTCCACGGGGATGGTCCTGTAGTGGCTCGTCATCAGGAAGATGGTGAACGGGAGGAACTGCGCGACGTAGGCCAGAATCAGTCCCGGGTAGGTGTCGATGAGACCGCTGTCCGCCATGACCCGGGCCAACGGCACCATGATCACCTGGAACGGGACGAACAGCGCCGCCAGACAGCCCAGGAACAACACCGAGGAGCCGCGGAACCGCAACTGACTCAGCGCGAAGCCGGCCATCGATCCGAAGAGCAGCAGCAGGACCACCGAGGCCGTCACCACGATGAGCGAGTTGGCGAAGTAGCGCGCCATGCCGACGCTGTTCCACGCCGCGGCGATGTTCTCCAGGTGCACGGAGGTCGTGGGGGAGAACCGGTCGAGGATGTACTCCCGCCGGGTCTTCATGGCGACGTTGGTGGTGAACACGAGGGGATAGATGGTCGCCAGCGCGAGGAACGCCATCGGGACGGCGGCCATCCACCTGCCCAGGCGCTTGCCGGGCATCAGTCTTCCCTCCCCGCACGGCGGAGCACACTCACCTGCAGGATTCCGACCACGAGCATGATGAGGAACAGCACCGTCGATGCGGCCGAGGCGAGTGCCGGGCGGTTCATCCGTCCCTGCTGGATCCAGACGTAGAACTCCGGCAGATACGTCGAACCTTCCGGGCCTCCGCTCGTCATGACGTACAGCAGGCCGAACATGGACGTCAGCATTCCGATCATGGTCGTGACGAAGACGAACTGGATGGTGCGGGACAGGCCCGGGATGATGACATGCCAGATGACCTGGCGCAGTGACGCGCCGTCCATCCGGGCGGCGTCCAGGAGTGCGGCGTCCAGGGTGGAGAATCCGGCGAGGAACACCACCAGGGCCATCCCGAACGTCGCCCAGATGTGCACGCCGATGACCGTGAACATGGCGACGTCCGGGTCGCCGAGCCAGTCGATGGGGCCGAGGCCGATCGCTCCCAGGGCGGCGTTCAACGGGCCGTCGAAGCCGAGCATCAGGTTGAAGATCGCACCGACGATCACCGGTGAGAGCACGGCCGGGAAGAAGTAGACGCCGCGGAAGAGCCGATGCCCGGGCACCCGCAAGTAGATGAACGTCGCCAGCAGGCCGGGGATCGCCACCGCAACGGGAAGCAGGGCCACCAGCAGCCCGACGTTGCCCAGCGCGGTGCGGAACAACGGATCGTCGAGCAGTTGCGCGTAGTTGTCGAAGCCGACAGAAGTCCCGTTACGCTCGCCGTCGCCCGTGAAGGAAAAGTTGACGCCCAGCAGGAGCGGCCACAACCGCAGCGCCACGATGATCAGTACGGCCGGAGCCACCAGGACGAAGGGCGCAAGACGCTCGGCCCGCGCCCCACGGGGGGTCCTTCCGGTGCCGCCGTGGCGCCCTGGCCGCTGGAACTTTGCTCCAGTGGTCCGCTCCGCCGCAGCCGAGCGGACCACCGGTGACGAACCTCCTATCGGCACGCGATCAGCTCGTCTTGTCCGAGGCGGCCAGTTGCTTCACCGCTTCATCGACGCTCACCGACCCGCTCAGGAGCTGCTGGGACAGCCTCCCCATCAGGTCCAGAGTCTTGGAGGACAACGCGACATGCAGTGCGGGCTTGCCGTCCTTGATCTGGGGCACGATCGCGGCCACTGCGGGAGCGCCCTGCGACACGTCGATGGTGGTGTCGGAGGTGATAGCGCCCGCGCCGGTGTAGAAGGCGGTCAGCGCGCCGGTCGAGGTCAGCGATCGCACCAGGTCGGTGGCCAGTGCGGGATCCTTGGTCGACTTGGCGACCCCGTAACCGATGCCGCCGTCGTAGGGAAGGACGGACGTGGCTCCGCTGGTGACCACGGGAGCGGTCATAACGCCGACCTGGTCGGCGCCCAGAAATTCGCCGAAGTCCTTCCAGTGCCCGATATCCGACATCAGCCCGATGATGCTGGCGGCCTTACCGGTGTTGAAGAGCCCGAAGGCGTCGTTGAACAGCGCGGTGGAGTTGGCGCCGTCGTTGTTCAGGCCGTCGTCGTTGACCTTCTTCCACAGGCTGAAGATCTCCTTCACATGGGGAGAGGTCCAGTCGCGTTTCCCGGCGATCCAGTCGTCGTACTCCTTGGGCGTCAGGATGCCCGGCCCGAGGCCCGACATGAAGAACTGGATCCCGAAGCCTTCCTTGTTGCCGAGAGCGAAACACTTGGCGCCCGCCGCCTTCTTGATGGCGGCGCAGTTGCTGACGAACTCGTCCCACGTCTTCGGCGGGTTCGCCGGATCCAGCCCCGCCTTCTGATAGATCGACTTGTTGAAATAGATCGGATGGCCCTGCAAGGTCACCGGGGAGGCATAGATCGTGCCGTCCTTGCTGAAGGCGTCCCAGCCCGCCAGCCGCTGCTTGTCCTCGGCCACGTACTGGTCCAGCGGCAGGAGCCCGTCGACCCGGTCGCGGATCTGGCCGCCGCCATTGAACAGCATGACGTCGGGGCCCTTGCCCGACTGGGTGGCCGCGCCTAGCAGGGTGTAGTACTGATCGAACGGCTGGGCCACGAACTCGACGGTGACATCGGGATGCTTCTTGGCAAAGTCGGCCTTCGCCTTCTCGATGTAGGAGGTCACGCCGGGTTCGCCGGATTTCCAGTCCCAGACCACGATCTTGCTCTTGGACTCCCCGGGGGAGGGCTGCGTCGGTGCGGCGCTTCCGCAGCCGGTTACGGCCAGTCCTGTGGCAAGGACGACCGACCATAGTGTTCGCTGCTTCATTGCTCTTCACTCTCCAGAGCGCGGCCGGCTTCCCCGGCCGTCTTCCGGGAAACATAATTCGTATGACGTATGCCGTCAATACGGATGACATATACTGACCCGGTGGGCGCTGACCTAGCAGGTCACCGGAGGAAGATATGACGGCATCGCAGGAATCGCCCGGCAGCGTCCCCGTGCCGCCGCCCGCATGGGTCCGACGACCGGCCAGCCTGGGCAAGGCGGTGACAGCGGAACTCGTGGAGCGCATCGTCCGAGGCGTGCACCCGCCCGGCACGCCCCTTCCTCCCGAACCCGTGTTGTGCGAGACCTTCTCGGTGAGCCGGACCGTCGTCCGTGAGGCCGTGAAGATCCTCCAGGAGAAGGGGCTCGTCCAGGTCCGCCAGGGCGCGGGCACCATGGTGACCTCGCCCACGATGTGGGACATGCTCGACGAACTCGTTCTGGCGGCGACCATCGACATGGACGAGAGCCTGGGGATCCTCGACGACCTCGTCGTCACACGCCGCCTGCTCGAGTCCGACATGGCCTACCTCGCCGCCCGTGTGGCGGGTGAGGACACCATCGAGCGGCTGCGTACGCTGGTGGACCGGATGGACGAGGTCGTGGACGATCACGTCACGTACGCCGACCACGACCGCGCCTTCCACGACACGATCATGCAGGCGTCCGGAAACCGCATCGCCCGGGGCGTGGTACGAGCGCTGGAGAGCCAGGTGATCAACACTGCCCGGTACATGGGCAAGCCTGAACGCGCCCTGTGCGTGGCGTCCAACCAGGGCCATCGCCGCATCTATGAACGCATCGCCGCCCACGACCCCGCTGGTGCCGCCGAAGCGGTACACACGCACATCACCGAGGCCTGGCTCGTCCGGCGCAACGCACCCAGCGCCCCCGTGCGTCTGCAACGTTAGCGCGCCGTCCAGGTGCCGGGCGCGGCCATGTCAGGGGCATCGCGCCCTCGACCTTCTGGTGGAGCTTCCTCACGCAGAGCGACTCACCCTGCTGACCCGCCCTGTCGATCGCGCTGCCGCCCGCTCCCGCCCACCGCGGGGGGAGCGGCGGTGCTTCCGCGGACGATGAGCTCGGTGGCGAGTTCAATGCGGTTCTGGACCAGGGGTTCGCCATGCGCGAGTGTCAACAACATGGTGGTGGCCGCGGTGGCCATGGCGGTGAGAGGGTGGTGAACGGTGGTGAGCGGCGGGATGGCCCATTGCACGGACGGCAGATCGTCGAAGCCGACCACGCTCAGATCGTCCGGGATGCGCAGGCCGAGCTGGTGGGCCGCATGGTAGACGCCGATGGCCTGGCCGTCGTTCGTGGCGAAGATGGCTGTGGGCGGGTCGGGTAGCCGCAGGAGCCGGTGCGCGGCCGCCAGGCCGCCTTCGATGAGGAAGCTGCCACAGGCGATGAGGTCGGGATCGGCGGGAACGCCGGCCATGTCCAGAGCGGTCCGGTAGCCGTCGAGCCGAGCCCGGCCGGACAGCGCGTAGTCGGGACCGGTGATGATGCCGATCCGGCGGTGCCCCAGCTCCAGCAGGTGGCGCGTGGCCGCCAGCCCGCCGTTCCAGTTGCCCGCGCTCACCGACGGGATTCCCTTGCCGGGATTGTCGGCCGGATCCAGCAGGACGAGGGGGATCTCGCGCCGGGCGAGCTGCTCTCGCTCAGCCTCATCCAGGCTGGAGAACACCGCGATCACACCGATCCCGGTCGGACGGCGGCGTAACACCCCTTCCAACCAGCCCTGTTCCGTGGCCTGCTGGTGGAGTAGCTCTGACACCGCCACCGTGAGCCGGTGCTCGCGCGCCACCTCCTCCACGCCCTTGATGATCTCGACCGGGTAGTCGCCCTCCAGAGCGTGGAAGACCACCTCGACCACGGCGGTCGGGGCGGGCCGCCGGCGCTGCCTCCGGTAGCCGTGCCGCCGGATGAGGTCTTCCACGATGGCTCGCGTTTCCGATGAGACCTCGGAGCGGCCGTTGACGACCTTGGAGACCGTGGCGGTCGAAACTCCCGCCAGCTCGGCGAGCTGCGCGAGGGTCAAAGGGGACGACTCTGCGGTCATAACCGCAGTTTAGCCACGTGAGCACCATGAGCGAGCGATCACGGTCCGCGGGGGAGGCAAGATCCCATGGCCCCCGCAGGCGACGGGGTTGCTTCGGGGGCGCCATCGCCCCGTGCTCAGGCTCATCTGGACGGCAGGGCACGCTGAGGGCGGTGCCGAGCGGGGTATCCGGCTGCCGCCGGTCGGGGGTGCTGCCGATGACCATGGCGGCGATGGCGTCCTGCCGACTGCTCACTGCCGCTCGTGGCGTAGATCGCACGGCCGAGCCAGGACCAGGTTCTACGGTGATCCAGCAGGGGGAGTTCGCTCCGTCACCATGTGAGCGCTGACATTTCCGCGTGAACGCGGCGGGCTCGGCCTTTGCACCGAGCCCGCCGCTCCAGCTCCACGGGTCCTGATCGAGTGCCGTGATAGCGCTCACCCGATTCGGCATTCGCCTTCGCCGTGAACGTCAGGAAGATCCGATCCGGAATCGTGTCATGCCGTTAGCGCTGCAGGGTCAGCAGGCCTGGCCGGTAGGGCAGGAGGCCGTAGTCGCCGCCGGAGTTGGGGCTGCGTCCCTGGTAGAGCAGTTGCAGGTTGCAGGGGTCAACGGTCATGGTCTGGTCGGCGCTGGTGCGGATGAGTTCGCCGTGGCTGATGTCGTTGGTCCAGGTGGCGCCGCTGTTGGCCTTGCCGGCGAAGGGGT
>NZ_VCKY01000102.1 GCF_005889735.1 Nonomuraea turkmeniaca | reverse complement strand
GGCCGGGCCGGCCTGCGGCGGATCCGGCGGCGCGCGCAGATGGTCTTCCAGGATCCGTACGCCTCGCTGAATCCGCGCCTGACCGTCGGTGACAACGTGGCCGAGCCGCTGCGGCTGCAGCGCCTTCCCCGCGCGCGGCGCCGGGAAGAGGTGCGCGAGCTGTTCAGCCGCGTGGGCCTGCGGCCGGAGCACGTCGATCGGTTCCCGGCGGAGTTCTCCGGCGGCCAGCGCCAGCGGGTGGCGATCGCGCGGGCCTTGGCATCCCGGCCCCGGCTGCTGATCCTCGACGAGCCGGTGTCCGCCCTGGACGTGTCGGTGCAGGCGCAGGTGCTGAACCTGCTGGCGGACCTGCAGCGGGAATCCGGGATGGCATACCTGTTCGTCAGCCACGATCTTTCGGTGATCCGCCAGGTCGCCGACCAGGTCGCGGTCATGTACCTCGGGAAGATCGTCGAGTCCGGGTCGGTGACCCGGGTGTACGACGACCCGCGCCACCCCTACACCCGTTCGCTGCTGGCGTCGGTACCGGTTCCGGATCCGGTCGGCCGCGAGACCCGGCGCCGGGTGCCGCTGGGCGGTGACGTCCCCAGTCCGGTGAACCCGCCGTCGGGGTGCNGCTTCCGTACCCGGTGCCCGATCGCGGCGGCCCGCTGTGCCGAGGAGGAACCCTTGCTCCGTTCCGTCGCCGGCGGGCACACGGCCTGCCACTTCGCCGACGAAGTTCCCGATCTGGTCCCGCAGGTGGGCGCGTGAGCGCGCCATCCGCCGGCGCCCCGGCGGTTGCGCCCCAACGGCGACGGATGGCGGCGGCGCGCCGGTTCGCCCGCTCCCGGTCCGCCGTCGTCGGTGCGGTCGGGCTGGCCACGCTCGCGGTGATGGCGCTGCTCGCGCCGATCGTCGCGCCGTTCGACCCGGCCGCGCAGGGCGGCGAGCCCTTGCTCGGCCCGTCCGGGACGTACTGGCTCGGCACCGACCAGCTCGGCCGGGACATCGTCTCCCGGATGATCCACGGCGCTCGCGGCTCGCTGCTCGTCGCGGCTGGTGCCGCCGCGGTCGGCGCGGGAATCGGGGTCCCGCTGGGGCTTGTCGCCGGGTACCTGGGGCGGTGGGCAGACGCGGTCGCGATGCGGGTGGTCGACCTGCTGCTGGCGGTGCCCGGGATCCTGCTCGCGCTGGTCATCATCGCGGTGCTGGGGCCGGGCCGGCTCAACCTGATCCTGGCGATCGGGATCGGTGCGATACCGGAGTTCGCCCGGCTGACCCGGGTGGCGACCCTGGAGGTGCGCGAGCGCGACTTCGTGCTGGCGGCCCGTGGGATGGGCGCGAGCACGCCGGACACGATGACCCGCACCGTACTGCCGAACGTGCTCGGTCCGGTCATGGTGCAGTTCGTCATCACCGCGTCGATGGCGGTCGTGATCGAAGCGGGGCTGAGCTTCCTCGGGCTCGGCACCCCGCCGCCGGCGCCATCGTGGGGCGGCATGCTCCAGGACGCCCGTTCGTACCTGTACCAGAGTCCGACCTACGGACTGTTCCCGGGGATCTGCCTGGCCGCCACCGTGTTCTTCCTGGAACGGATCGGGCGTGGCCTGCAGCTTGCGGTCGGTGGCGGCGGGCCGCGCGCGGCGCGCGGCATCGGCAGAGGAGCGGTGTAGATGTACGGCTACCTGGTTCGCCGTCTGATGCAGTTCGCGGTGGTGCTGCTGCTCGGCTCGGTCGCGGTGTGGGCGTTCGTACTCCTGCTGCCCGGCGACCCGGCCACGGTGTTGATCGGCTCAGACGCGACCGACGCCGAGTTGGCCGCTACCCGAGCCCGGATGGGGCTGGATCAGCCTTTCCTGGCGCAGTACGGGATCTGGATCGGCCACGCGGTCACCGGTGACCTCGGCGCGTCGTACTACTCGGGCCAGCCGGTGCTCACGGAGCTGATGGACCGGATCCCGGCGACGGTGCAGCTGGCCGGGTTCACCCTGGTGCTGACGCTGCTCATCGCGGTGCCGGTCGGCATCGTGGTGGCGTTGCGGCCGTACTCGGCCGTCGGCCGGGTCCTGCAGGGCTACCTCACGGTGGGCCTGGCGGTGCCGGCGTTCTGGCTCGGTCTGCTGCTCATCATCGTGCTCGCCGTGCAGCTGCGGTGGCTGCCCGCCTCCAGCGATTTCGTGCCGCTGTGGCAGGACCCAGGTGCCGCGCTGACCAGCACGATCCTGCCGGCGTCCGCCATCGCCGTGCACACCTCCAGCGTCACCGCCCGGTTCCTCGCCAACTCACTGGGCGAGGTGATGGGCAAGGACTACATCCGTACCGCCCGCGCCAAGGGCGTGCCGGAACGGGACGTGATCCGCCGGCACGCCGTGCGGAACGCCGCACTGCCGACCGTCACCATCGTCGGGCTCCAGCTCGGCAGCTTTCTCGGCGGCACCGTCGTCATCGAGGCCGTCTTCAACTACCCCGGACTCGGGCGGCTGCTCTACACCGCTATCGGGGAACGCGACTACGCCCTGGTACAGGGCGGGGTGCTGTTCGTCGTCGCCACGTTCCTGCTGCTGAATCTCCTGGTGGACGTGGCCTACGGCGTCCTAGATCCGCGTATCCGGCTCACCTGACCTCCACCCCCCACTCCACCTCAGAGGGCACCACCATGAGCATTTCTCCGCGACAGTCCCGCCTCATTTCCCGCCGCGCGCTACTACGGACCGGCCTGGCGGTCACCGGCGCGCTCGCCGCCGCGCCGCTGCTGGGCGCCTGCGGTTCCGGCAGCGATGCCGGCACCAGCGGTGGCGCCGGCGCCGGCAAGCTCACGCTCGGTACGACGAAGATCATGCAGTTCGACCCGTACCTCACCAACACCGACATCCACATCCATGCCTTCTACACGTACCTGGTCGACTACCCGACCGACGGCACGTACAAGGCCATCCCCGCCGGCGCCGAGAAGTGGGAGTTCGCCGCCGACCACGCGTCGGTCACCCTCACCCTGCGGGAGGCGAAATTCCACTCCGGTGCGGCGGTCAGCGCAGCGGATGTCGTCGCCGGTATCAAGCGGGCGCAGAACCCCGATACCGCGTTCACCCTCGCGCAGCCGTCCGCGTTCATCGCCGCGGCGACCGCGGTCGACGATCGCACCGTACGCGTCGACTTCAAGGCACCCACCCCGGAGGCGCTCGTCATCGACTGGATGTTCGCGTTCCCGCTGATTCCGGCGGACAAAAACATTCCGAAGCAGCTGGAACACGAGCCCGCCGGCTCCGGGGCGTTCCGGCTCGGGGAGTTCCAGCGCAACCAGCGCCTGACGCTGACGAAGAACCCCGACTTCTACGACGCGGGCAAGCCGTACCTCGACGAAGTCGAGTACCGGTTCTTCACCGACGAGGACGCGTTGGTGGCCGCGCTCGAGTCGGGGTCCGTCGACGGCGCCGCATACATCGGATTCCGGCACTCCGAGCGGCTGAAGGATCGGTTCACCCTGGTGAAGGGCAGCGGCCGGATGACCCTGTTCTTCATGAACGCCACCATCCCGCCGTTCGACAACAAGCTGCTGCGGCAGGCGCTGGCGCGGGCCATCGACCGCGAGCGGATCATCAAGCAGGTCAACTTCGGCATCGGCGACCCCATCTACACGGCGTTCATGCCGCCGTCGCCCGCGTTCGACCCGGCGTATCTCGACTCGCATGGCTTCGACCTGGACGCCGCGGCCGCGATGCTGGAGCGGTCCGGCGGCGCGCGCAAGGCCACCGCGGGCGTGGCCTCAGGAAGCCCCTCCGTGGAGGCGTTGCAGATCATCCAGGCGGACCTGAAGAAGATCGGGTTCGAGTTGGAGATCGCCCCGCAGGAGGAGGCCGCGTACCTCGAGGCGCTGTTCGCCAGCAAACTGCAGTGCACCGTCGCCGCGCAGCCGAACAACCTGCAGAGCCCGTCGCTGATCGCCCGGGGCCGGCAGATGCTGCCGGGCAAGGAGAACACGACGTTCCGCGAGAAGGTGCCGCCCGCGTACGTCGAGGCGGTGGCCGCGGCCGGCTCCGCGCTCACGCCGGAGGACCAGAAGGCCGCGTACGCGGCGCTGAACAAGGTCCTCGCCGAGGAGTCCTGGGCGATCGGGATCTCCACCCAGCCGTCGCTGTTCGCGCTCGACCAGCGCATCACCGGCCTGGCCACCGATCCCCGCGACTTCGTCACCCTCATCAACACGAAGGCCTGACCGGCCCGCCGGCCAATCGAAAGGAACCGCATGACCCGCTTGGGCTACTGCACCGACGGACCGGACATGGCGCTGCTCACCGCCGTGTTCACCCCGTTCGACGAGGCTGGCGGACTCGCCCTCGACATCGTCGCGAAGCAGGCGGACGCGCTGGTCGCGTGGGGGTCGCCGGCGGCGTTCGTCGGCGGCACCGCCGGCGAGGGGGCCTCCCTGTCCACCGCCGAGCGGATGGCGCTGGTCGAGCGGTGGTGCGAGGTCGCGGCCGGTCGGCTGGACGTCCTCGTCCATGTCGGACACGCGAGCGTCACCGAAGCCGGCCGACTGGCGGCGCACGCGGAGTCGTCGGGGGTAAAGGCGATCTCCGCGGTCGCCCCGTACTTCCATCGTCCCAACACAGTGGCCGCGCTGGTCGATGCCTGCGCGGCCATCGCGGACGCCGCCCCCACGCTGCCGTTCACCTACTACCACATCCCCTCGGCGACCGGGGTGAACCTGCGTGCCAGCGACGTTCTGCTGGCCGCGCGGGAGCGGATCCCGACCTTCGCCGGAGTCAAGTTCGCCCACAACGACATGGTCGACCTGCAACGCTGCCTACACCTGGCGGGCGGGGAACAGGAGATCTACGTCGGCGTGGCCAAGCTGGTGCTCGCCGCCTGGCAGTGGGGGGCCCGGGCCGCCATCGGGTCGGTGTACAACTTCGCCGGCCCGCTGTTCCGTCAGATGCTCGACCACGCCGCCAAAGGAGATCTGGCGGCCGCGCAACGGCTCCAACTCCAGGCGCAGCAGGTCATCGAAATCGCCGGGCGGTACGGTGGCGAGCTGGCCGGCTTCAAAGCGCTCGGCTCCTTGTTCGCCGTCGACTGTGGACCGTGCCGCCAGCCGCTGGTGTCGCCCGGTTCGCATGAGCTGGCCGGGTTACGCGCCGAGGTGACCCGGCTCGGATTCGGCGACGAGATCCACTGATGCCCAATGTTCTGGTCATCCAGGCCGACCAGTTCCGGGCGGACTGCCTAGGCGTCGCCGGCAACCCGGATGTGCGTACCCCCAACCTGGACCGGCTGGCCGCCGACGGCGTCCGATACCGCAACGCGTTCTGCCCGTTCCCGGTCTGCACCCCATCCCGGTACTCGCTGCTGTCCGGCCTGCACGTGCGCCAGCATGGTGGTTGGACGAACCGTTGCACGCTCGCGCCCGGCATCGACACCTTCCCACGGGCGTTACGCCGGGCCGGGTACCGGACGGCGGCGGTCGGCAAGATGCACTTCACGCCGACCTACCTTGACGTCGGCTACGACCACATGGAGCTCGCCGAGCAGGACGGGCCCGGCCGGTACGACGACGACTACCACCGGGAGCTGGCCGCGGCCGGGCTGGCGCCGGTGACCGACCTCGTCGACCAGGAGCGGGAATTCCGCGCGCAGGCGCCCCGGTCGTACTGGGAGACCTTCGGCAGCGGAAGGTCGAACCTGCCGGAACAGTGGCACTCCACCACCTGGATCGGCGAACGGGCGCGGACCGTGCTGGCCGGCTGGTCCGGCGGCACCGGTCAGTTGCTGCACGTGTCGTTCATCAAGCCGCACCACCCGTTCGACCCGCCCGCGGGCTGGGACGACCTGTACGACCCGGCGACGCTGACCCCGTTACCGGGCTGGACGGACACGATTCCGGAAGGCGACCGCCGGCACCGACGGGAGTACTTCGACAACGAACCGCTGACGCTGCCGCTGCTGCAACGGGTCATGGCGCACTACTACGCCACCATCACGCAGCTGGACCACCAGGTAGGCCTGATGGTCGACCTGCTGCGGGAGCGCGAGCTCTACGACGACACACTGATCATCTTCACCGCCGACCACGGCGAGTACCTCGGCTTCCACCACCTGCTCCTCAAGGACGGGCCGATGTACGACCCGGTGGTGAAAGTGCCGCTGCTGGTCAAGTTTCCGGGCGGGCGGCGGCGCGGCGATGTCGCCGGCGCGCTTGTCTCGCTGGTCGACGTCGCCCCGACGATCCTGGCGAGCTGCGACGTGCAGCCGGCGTCACCGCTGCCCGGTCGCGACCTGACCGACCCGGCGGCCGGGCACGACTGTGTCTTCGCCGAGACCCGCCGCCGGCTGGGCGCCGGGGGCATGGCCCGTACCGAGCGGTACAAGCTGCTGTGGTCCGAGACGGCCGGAGAGTCCTTCTTCGACCTGGCCGCCGACCCGCACGAGCTGACTGACCTCCTCGACGACCCCGCGTACGGTGATGCGCTCGGGCAGATGCGCGAGGCCGTGACGCGGTGGGCGCTCTACGACGCGACCCCACCCACCTATCTGGACCTCAGCGCCCCGCACCGCGGAACCACCACCGAGGACGACCGTGCCGCGCGGCACGAGCTGTTCGCGTCCGCGGTCGCCAAGCACCGCACCGACTCGTGACCCCCTCATGAGGAGAGGAACGACGATCGTGACAACTCATCGCAGACTCCGTCACCGGGTATCGAGGTTGGCCGCTTTAGCCGGCGCGGCGGCGGTGTTGATGCCGATGACGGCGGCACCCGTCGCGGCCGACGTCATCGAGACGACGGCCGACCCGTTCCGGGCGAAGACAACGGTGGTGTTCTCCGACCCGAACGTGCCGACCGGGTGTCACCGGATTCCGGCGATCGTCCGGGCGGTGGACGGGTCGTTGCTGGCCTTCGCCGAGCACCGGCTCAACAGCTGCGCCGACAAGTCCAACATCGAGACGGTGGTCAGGCGGCTGCCGGCCGGGGCCACACAGTGGCTGCCGGAGCAGACGGTCGTGCGGGGCGAGCCTGACAATCCGCAGGCGCCGGCGACCCGCGGCAACGCCGCGCCGGTGGTGTACCGGCACCTGCCCGGCGCTCCGGCGGCCGGCGCCCCGGACGGCCGGATCGTGCTGCTGGGCACGCACAACCCGGTGGACCCGGCCACTCCCGGCCAGAGCCACGGGGGTGCCCCACGTACCCCGTACCTGGTGTACAGCGACGACAACGGGGTGACCTGGAGTCGGCCGCGCACCCTGGAGGAGCTGGACGACCCGGCCTGGGGTCACTACGCGACAGGTCCGGTGCATGCCATCCAGCTCACTCGCGGCGCCCACGCCGGGCGGCTGGTGGCAGGCGTCAACTATGTCCCCCCGGGCGTCCGCGGTGCCATGCTCGTCTACAGCGATGACGGCGGCGTGACCTGGCAGCGGGGCGCGCGGGTGGAATATCCGCTGGGCCGGCAACTGATCCCGCAGGAGATGAGCCTGGTCGAACAGGCCAACGGTGACGTTTTCGTGTGGGCCAGGCAGAACTGGAGCGGCGGCACCGACGAGGAAGAGGCCGACCCGGACATCCGCCCGCACCGGGCGTACGCCATCAGCAAGGACGGCGGCCAGACATACGACAGTGGCTTCACGCTGCTGCGCGGATTCGAGGCACCGCCAGTCCAGTCGGCGGCACTGCGGCTGCGGGCCACCGACGAAGGCGACCGGTACAACCGGATCCTCACGTCCGCGGCATCGGTGAACGTGGACCCGCGGAGCCGGATGACCATCCGCTCGACGTTCGACGAGGGCCTCAGCTGGCAGACCGTCGACACCCCCGCCCACTCGAGCGACGAAGGCGTCCAGGTGTGGGGCGACAACAACCGCGACATCTCCGTCGAGGACTGCGCCTGCTACGGCGGTTACTCGGACATGGTGGAACTACCCAACGGCCATGTCGGGCTGCTCTACGAACGGACCAGGTCCGGTTGCTGGTCCACCCGGACCTGCGCCGGGACCACCGACTACCGTGCGGAGATCGCGTTCGTCGTACTCGACGACCGCGACCTGCACACCCCGTCCACCACTCCGGACGTGCCGGGCCGGTCGGCGCTGGTGTTCGAGGGTGTCACGACCACCCGCGGCGTGTACGGCCAGGCGCTGGCCTTCGATGGGCAGCGGGGCCGGGTGCAGGTGCCGTACCGGACCGCGCCGGTGCTGGGTTCGGGCGATTTCACCGTGTCGACCTGGGTCAGGCACGACGACGACACCAAGGACCAGGTCATCTTCTCGGCGTACGGCCAGGACGGCGAGGCGAAGGTGTGGTTGCGGGCCGAGCCGGGCAGTGACCGTATCCGCGGCATGGTGAACGCCGCCGGCGGATCGGTGGCCGTCATGTCCGCCGGCGCTTACGCCGACGGCGCGTGGCATCACGTGGCGCTGCGCAGGCAGGGCGGCACGGTCACCCTGTTCGTCGACGGTGCACAGGCCGGGGTCGCGTCCGGGGCCGGTGGTGCCGTCACCGGCGACGACCCCGCACCGATATACCTCGGGCAGGGCCTCGACGGGGCGAACCGGTTCCACGGCAGCATGGACGAGTTCCGAATCTACGACCGTGCGCTGAGCACCGCCGAGCTGACCCGGCTGCGCACCGGCGACGCCAACGGCATTCCCGGCCGCACCGCACACCTGCCGATGGACGCCGTCATCCCACCCGGCGCCTGATCCTCTTCCCCAGCAGAACCCTCATCGCCATGACAAAAGAGGAGCGGCGACGGTGATCGTTCATCGCAAACCCAAGTACCGGGCAGTGCTGATCGCCTTCGGAGTCAGCATGGCGGCTGCGCTGACACCTGTCCAGGCCGCGGCGGCGGACCTCGCCGCGGCGACGGTCGACCCGTTCGAGTCGAAGACCACCGTGCTGTTCTCCAGCCCGAACGTGCCGTCCGGGTGCTACCGGATTCCGTCGATCGTCCGGGCGGTGGACGGCTCGCTGCTGGCCTTCGCCGAGCACCGGTTCCACACGTGCGCGGACAAGTCCAACATCGAGACGGTCGTCCGCAGGCTGCCCCCAGGCGCCAGTGAATGGCAGCCGGAGCAGACCGTGGTGCGCGGCGAACCCGGAGACCCGGTGGCGCCGGCGACCCGCGGCAATCCCGGCCCGGTGGTGTACCGGCAGCTGCCGGGTGCTCCGGCGGTCGACGCGCCGGACGGCCGGATCGTGCTGCTGGGAACACACAACCCGGTGGATCCGACCAAACCCGGGACCAACCACCGGACCGCGCCGCGGACCCCGTACGTCCTGCACAGCGACGACAACGGACTGACGTGGGCTGCTCCACGCCCACTGCCCGAGTTGGACGATCCGTCCTGGAGCCACTACGCGACCGGCCCGGTGCACGCCATCCAGCTCACCCGCGGCGCGCACGCCGGCCGGCTGATCGCGGGCGTCAACTACAACTCCGGCGAGGGGGCCGGCGCGATGCTGGTCTACAGCGATGACGCCGGCGTCACCTGGCACCGGGGCGCCAACGCCTTCTACGGCATCGACCGCCAGCTGATCCCGCAGGAACTCAGCCTGGTGGAGCTCGTCAACGGCGACATCATGGTGTGGGCCAGGCAGAACTGGACCGGTGGCACGCCCGAGGAGGAGGCCGACCCGAACGTCCGCCCACACCGGGCGGTGGCGATCAGCAAGGACGGCGGGGCGACGTACCACAGCGACTTCACGCTGCGGCCCGGGTTCGAGGCACCGCACATCCAGTCCTCGTCGTTGCGGCTGGTGGCCACCGACGAAGGTGACGCATACAACCGGATCCTCACCATGGCGCCGTCGGTGAACACGGAGCCGAGGATCAGGCCGACCATCCGCTCGTCGTTCGACGAAGGGCTGAGCTGGCAGTCCGTCGACACCCCGCTCGACTCGACCGACGAGGGCGTCCAGGTGTACGGAACCAATGACCGCAGCGCCACAGTGGAGGAATGCGCCTGTTACGGCGGCTACGCCGACATGGTGAAACTGCCGGGCGGCGATGTCGGGCTGCTCTACGAGCGCGGCGCCACCGACTACCGCTCGGAGATCGCCTTCGTCCGGCTCGACGACCGCGACCTGCACACCCCGTCCACCACTCCGGACGTGCCGGGCGGGTCGGCGCTCGTGTTCGACGGCGTCACCACCACCGCAGGCCGGTACGGCCGGGCGTTCAGCTTCGACGGGGAGCGGGGCCGGGCGCAGCTGCCCTTCCGGACCACGCCGGTCCTGGGTGCTGGTGACTTCACCGTGTCGACGTGGATCAAGTACGGCGACACCAGCAAGGACCAGGCACTGGTCTGGGCGTACGGCCTCAACGGCGAACCCGCGGTGCAGCTGAGTGCCGAACCGGGCGACAACCGGATCCGTGGCACGGTGACCACCGCCACGGGGTCGGCCGGCGTCACCTCCGAGGGCGCGTACGCCGATGGCGCCTGGCACCACGTCGTGCTGCGTCGCCAGGCGGACACCGTGGCGTTGTTCGTGGACGGTGCCCAGGTCAGCGCCGCCTCCGGTGCCGCCGGGTCGGTCAGCGGCGACGATCCCACGCCCATCTACCTGGGGCAGCGGCTGGACGGGGCGGACCGGTTCCACGGCAGCATGGACGAGTTCCGCGTCTACGATCGCGCGCTGAGCAACACCGAGATGTCCTGGCTGCGCACCACTAACACCAACCGCATCCGGGGCCTCACCGCCCACCTGCCGATGAACGCCCTGGTGCCCGCGGGCAGATCGGAGTCCGGTGATGTTCGGTGAGCGTCGCTGCCGCGTAGCCGCTGTTCCGCTCCTCGCGGCGGCGCTCGCCGGCACCCCTCTCGCCATCGCATCGACTGCCCCGCCTCCCTCGCACGCCGCGTCGGCGCCGGCGGTGCTCGCCGGATCCGTGCCTAGGCTGACCGCCGGGACATTCGCCGATCCACCCTCTACGGTGCGTCCGAAGTATCGCTGGTGGATGCCGATGGCCTTCACACAGGACGAGCAGTTACGCGCCGAGCTCGCCGACATGAAGGCCGCCGGCGCCGGCGGCGCGGAGGTCGCCACGACCACCGCCACCGGCCCGAGGGCCTCCGATCCCGAGTTCCTGGCGGAGTACGGCTGGGGCTCGCCGCGCTGGGCACAGAAGGTCCAGAGCATGCTGGAGGCCGCCGGCCGGCTCGATCTGGCCCTGGACTTCACCATCAGTCCACGATGGCCGGCGATCGTCCCCACGGTGACCGATGTCAACGATCCACGGGCGTCGCAACAGCTGGTGTTCTCGCACGCCTTCGTCAAGGGCGGTACGAGATACGGCGGCCCCCTGCCGACCAACTACCGCCCGCAACCCCCCGGCGGTGCGCGGCGCACCCCGATCGCCGTGCTGCTCGCCCGGTGCGGGGACGCGGCCTGCGACCGCCAGGCCGGCGGACCCCGGATGCTCCATCGCGACAGCGTGCGGGACCTCACCGGCAGCGTCGGCGACGACGGCACGCTGAGCCTCGACGTGCCGGGCGACGCCGGCGACACCTATGTGCTGATGGGCTTCTTCCAGACCGGTGACGGTCAGCTTCGCAACAACTTCACCACGACCACACCGAACTACGTCCTCGACCACCTCAGCGAACAGGGAGTCCGGGCGACGACGCAGTTCTACGACTCGTCGATCCTCACCCCGCCGGTGCGGGAGGCGCTCGGTGCCGTCGGCAGGGTCGACCTCTTCGAGGACTCGCTCGAACTCGGGACCGCGCAGAAGTGGACGTGGGACTTCGCCGACCAGTGGGAGCGGCGGCGGGGCTACTCGCCGATCTCGGTACTTCCGGCGCTCACCGACGCCGGATCCGCGGGCCTCACCGCGGCACCCTTCTTCGACTTCACCGACGGCAGCGGCGCGCGCATCCGGACCGACTACCGGCAGACCTGGAACGACCTGTACATCGACTCCCGGCTCGTGCCGTTGCGCCAATGGGCGAACGAACGCGGTATGGCGCTGCGGAGCCAGGCGTACGGCGGACCCATCGACACGCCGCAGGCGGCCACCCATGTCGACGTGCCCGAGGGCGAGTCGCTGGTGTTCTTCGACAACATCGAGCCCTACCGGCTGGTGTCGGTCGGCGCGCATCTGAACGGCACCCCGGTCGTGTCGAGCGAGTGTTGCGCGGCGCGGGCGAGCGTCTGGGCGACGACCGCCGGAGGCTGGCAGAACTCGGCCAACCTGCGCTCGGTGTACCGCGGATACGCGGGTGGCGTGACCCAGGTGGTGTGGCACGGCTACCCGTACCTGACCAAGGGAGAGGGTACGTCCGACCAGGCGGTGTGGCCGGGCATGTCGTACGGGGGCAACACCTCCTTCTCCGAGGCATGGGGCGCCAAGGGCGCCCCCAACTGGCCGGACTACCGGGCGATCAACGACCACCTCGCCCGGCTGCAACTGGTGCTCCGGCAGGGCAAGCCGACCTTCGACGTGGCCCTGTACCTGCAGGACTTCGGCCTGCGATCGCCGGCCACCACGCTCACCGGACCGAGGACGCTCCTGGAGAGCGACTCGCCGCTGGCAGAACGTGGCTACACCTACGAGTACCTCAGCCCGGCGCACCTGCGGATGCCTTCGGCGAAGGTGTCGGACGGGCGGCTGTTCCCATCGGCCGGCGCATACCGGGCGATCGTCCTCGCGGACCAGAAGACGATGGCGGTCGACACCGCGCGCCGGTTGCTCGAGCTGGCACGCGACGGACTGCCGGTCGTCTTCGTCGGTGAGTTGCCCTCGTCGACGCCGGGCTTCCACGACGCGGCCAATCAGGATGCCGAGCTGCGTCGCCTGATCGCCCAGTTGGTCGCGCGACCCGGCGTGCGCCGGGTCGCCGACCTCGCCGCAGTGCCGGACCTGCTCGCCCGGCTCGGGATAGTCCCGGCCGCCGCGCCCACCACGCCGTCCGCCGACGTGTTGAGTGTGCGTCGCTCCGAGGCCACCACCGACTACTACTACCTGTTCAACCAGCGGTCCTGGGCGACCGAACAGCGGCTGACGCTCACCGGCGAGGGACGACCGTACAAGCTGGACACCTGGACCGGCGAGATCACCCCCCTCACCGACTACCGGCAGACACCGCACGGTGTGGTCGTCGACGTCGCCCTGGAGGCATCCGATACCGCGGTCATCGCGTTGTCGACGCGGCACGACGAGACGTTCCGGTGGTCGGCCGGGGAAGAGCACGGTCCCACCGTCGCGAGAAACGCCGGGTTGGGCCCCGTGCTTCTCGACGATTGGACTCTCCAGGTAGTGAGCTGGAGCCGGGGTGAATCAGGGCTGCCCGGTGACACCGCCAAGACCACTCTTCCGGCCGTTGAACCGGTCGCCGGTGAGCGTGGAGCACTGCCGCCGTGGTCGGCGATCACGCCGGCGAACGGATACGACGTCGACCTCGGCGACGTGTCCGGGGTCGGGACGTACACCTCGACGTTCACCCTCGACGACTCGTGGGGCGGGGTCCGCACGGCATACCTGGATCTGGGAGCCGCCGTCGACACCGTCACCGTGACGCTGAACGGGACCCGCATCCCGGCGCGGAGCCCGCAGGATCTCCGGCACATCGAGGTGGGCCGCCATCTGCGGGCCGGTGACAACACCCTGACGGTGCGCGTGGCGTCGACCCTCGTCAACGCGGTCCGGGTCGCACCCGGTACCGGGGCGGCCGGGCGGCCACGCATGGACTACGGGTTGCTAGGGCCGGTACGCCTGACACCGCGCGAGGCCCGGCAGCCGACCCTGGCGGTGGAGGCCCTCGAGCGGGAACTGCCGCTGGCCGCCGGCGGCACCAACCAGGCACGCGTCCGCATCGCCAACAACTCACCCAGACCGGTGTCGGTATCGGTCGACGTGACGACCGACGGCGGGGTCGAGGCGACGGTGGACCGGCCGGCCCTGCTGATTCCCGGACGGTCGTCGGCGACGGCGCTGGTACGCCTGAGCGGTCGGCGCGAGTCCGGCTCGTCAACCCTCGTCATCGACGCGGTGGCGGCGAACGGTGCGCGCGGGCAGGCGCACGTCACCCTTCGGCACTCCGACAACCTGGCGGTCAACACGACGGGTAGCCCGTACCCGCGCGTCTGGGCGTCGAGTTACCAATACCAGCATCCGCCTTCGTTCCTGACGGACGGTTCGGCGGCGACGTACTGGGTGTCCGGCGGTCATACGCCCGGGCAGGCACCGACACCTGAGACTCCGGAGTTCATCGGCGTCGACCTCGGACTGGCCACGGTGGTACGTGCGGTGGGGTTGAGCGGCCGGGACAACTGGGCCCCGCGATCGTACGACGTGCAGACGTCTCTGGACGGGGAGCGGTGGACGACCGTGCTTTCGGTCAGGGACGACGCCCCGAATGCGGGGACCACCACAGCGGTCACGCCGACAGAGGCGCGCTACGTACGGCTGCGCATCACCGAAGGCCGTTACCCCACCCAGCCGGGTCACAACACACAGCTGGCCGAGTTCGCTGTCCACTCCGCCGACGCCTGAGAAACGGAGGCACATAATGCGCCCTGTCACTGGATACCGTTCGCCACGATCCGTACTCGCCGCGGTCTTAGCCGTGGTCGCCGTCACCGCGTCCACGGTCCTCGCGCCCTACACCGCACCGGCAGCGGCGGCCGGCAGCGACAGACTGCGACTGGTGGCGTTGTCGGCCAGGCCCGAACTGGTGACGGCGGACGACGTGCTCGTCACCGCGGCGGTGCCGCGCGGCCAGCCGTTGGACGTGGTCCGGTTCACGCTCAACGGCGCCGACATCACCGGCTCCTTCCGGGCAGACGCGAACGCGCACGCCTTCACCGGCCTCGTCGATCGGCTGCGGCCCGGACGCAACCACCTTGTCGCGACCGCGGGGCCGCAGCGCGACCAGCTCGTCCTGACGAACCATCCGGCCACCGGGCCGGTGATCAGCGGTCCGCACGAAACGCCGTACGTCTGCACCACGGACCGGTTCCGCCTGGTCGACGGCGGCACGCTCGGCGACCCTCTCGACGCCGACTGCTCCGTGGCCACCCGGGTCGACTACGCCTACCGGTCGACCGGCGGAAAGACCCTGCCGCTGCCGGATCCGGCGGCCAGACCCGACGACCTCGCCTGGACGACGACCCTCACCGGCCAGACGGTCCCGTTCCTCATCCGGATCGAGACCGGCACGGTCAACCGGTCGATCTACCAGATCTCCATGCTGCACGACCCGGCGACGGAAGAACCCGCCTTCCACCGGCGCAGCCCCGGCTGGAACGACCGGCTCATCTACACCTTCGGCGGCGGCTGCCGGCGCGGCTGGTACACCCAGGGCACGAACACCGGCGGTGTACTGGACCCGAAGATGCTCGGCCGCGGCTACGCGGTCGCGTCGGCGTCGCTGAACGTCTTCGGCAACAACTGCAACGACCTGCTCGCGGCAGAGACCATGATGATGGTCAAGGAACGGTTCGTCGAGCGCTACGGCGATCCGCTGTTCACCATCGGCTGGGGTTCTTCTGGAGGTTCCTACCAGGGACACCAGATCGCGGACAACTACCCGGGTCTGCTGGACGGCATCGTGGTCGGGCAGTCGTTCCCCGACGTCACGTCCGCGACGAACTTCACGCTGTTCGACTCCCGGTTGCTCGAGCACTATTTCACCGAGGTCGCGCCGGACACGTTCAGCCAGGAGGAGCAGCGCCAGGTCGCCGGTTTCCGGCGGTGGGAGAGCATCCGCAACCTCAGCGACGGGGCGAAGCGGCTGGACCCGGTCGCCGAATTCCCCGCGGTGTTGCCCGCGGAGCTGCGCTACCACCCGCAGACCAACCCCCGTGGAGCGCGCGGAGACGTCTACGACCACACCGTGAACGTCTACGGACGCGATCCGGCCACCGGGTTCGCCCGGCGGGCCCTGGACAACGTGGGGGTGCAGTACGGGCTGGCCGCGCTGAACTCGGGCGCGATCACCCCGCAGCAGTTCCTCGACCTCAACCAGGGCCTCGGGGGACTGGACATCGACGCCAAGCCGACGGCGCAGCGCACCGCGGCGGACCCGATCGCGAGGAGCGCCGCCCACCGCACCGGGCGCATTCTCTTCGGCGGGGCCGGCCTGGCCGGCACGCCGATCATCGACTACCGGTCGTACTCCGATGACGCCGCGAACGGCGACATCCACATGATGACGCACGGTTATGCCACCCGGGCGCGGCTGGAGGCGGCGAACGGCGACGCGGACAACCAGGTCTTCCTCGTGGAGGACAACCGTTTCGGCGGGTTCAGCCTGACCAGCCCCACCCTGCGGTACGCCCTGACGAGCATGGAGGAGTGGCTGACCGCGATCGTGGGCGATGACTCGCGGCTGTCCGCGCACCAAAAGGTGGTGCGGAACAAGCCGGGTGATCTCACCGACGCCTGCTGGAGCCGCGACGCCGAGCCTCGCAAGATCGTTCAACGGCTCACTGCGGACAATGCCGGAGAGTGCGGACAGCTGTTCCCCGCCTATCCCACTCCACGACTGGTAGCCGGCGCTCCGCTGACCGATGACGTGGTGACCTGCCACCGCAAGGCCGTCGACTGGAGCGACTACCGGGTGACCTTCAGCCCGGCTGAGCGCCGCCGGCTGTTGGAGGTCTTCCCATCGGGCGTGTGCGACTGGACGAAGCCCGGAGTCGGGCAGCGGCCGTTGCGCGATACCTGGCTGGCGTTCAACTGATCTCGGGTGGGCGACCGGCCCGCCGTCTACCCTCCCGACCTCAACCCATGGAGGAGTGCCCATGCCGCGACTTCGGCTCCACACCCGCCTGTTAACCACCGGATGCGCTGCCCTGGCATTCACCGCGGCGACCGTCTCCGCCCCCGGCGTCGCCGCCGCTGATCCGACCGCCACCGACGCCTGGCCGACGTCCTGCGACGCCGAGGCCGCGGGCTACCGGCTGGTGCGCGTGCTCGACCTGCCCACCGCCGCGAACTGGCGGGATAGCACCCCTCCGTACACCTTCGACGACACCGCCGGCGTGGCCGGCGGTTTCGACCGAGTCGGCTACTGCCTGGAGCTCACCACCGAAGCGGGTACCACCTGGGTGTGGACGTCGATGGAAGCGCTGAGCGAAAACCCCGACGACCTGGGCCTGCCGACCCGCATGGAGCAGTCACGGCACCAGTTCGTCGACGACCTGACGGTCGCCTCCAACGTGCCCGGCGTACAGGAGGTCGACGGCGGCTCCGGCTGGGTCGAGATGTGGCCCAACCAGTACGACGGGACGGGTTCGCGGCAGATACCGGGAGCGTCGGAGACCGCCCGCGATGCCGACGACGCGGTCCTGTGGGCGAACGGGTACGGCTCGTTCCAGGTGCACGCGTTCGCCGACGCCGCCGACGCCCGCGGCCCGCGGGCCGCGGACGCCGCCACCGCGACTCCGGTGCTGGCCGTCAACGCCTTCACCACCGCCGGCCCTCAGACGATGGACATCGGCATCGGCGCCGGCCCGGGCGAGAACCCCGACTGGACGTCCGCCGAGAACGCCGACGACTACACCGCCCGGCGGCTCACCTTCTACGCCCGGCCCTCACTGGCCCGGGTGGACACCGCCCCGATTTCGCGGCAGGTGGTCCCCCGCCCGGGCCGAACCGCCACCAGCGTGTCGGTGCCGGTCAGCGGGGTGGCACTTGACCCGGACGTCACCGCGGTCGAGCTGCGGACCACCCGCGACGGCCGGCAGACGACCCGGCGGGCCACCGTCTCACCGGCGGCACCGCAGTTCTCGTTCACCGTCTCGCTGCCAGTGGCGCTGGCGTCGACCGACCTGGACCTTGTCGCGCTCACCGCCGACGGCAAAAGCCACCGCATCGGACGTGCGCTCGACGTCGTCGCCGGTGACGTCATCGTCGTGCAGGGCCAGTCGAACGCGCAGGCCGGCCAGCAGTCGAACTCGACGTCGTCGGAGGCGGACCGGTCCCGGTGGGTACGTACCTTCGGTACGTCCAACAACAACAACTCGCGGCTGGCCGCCGCCATCGGCGGCTGGACCTACGCCATGGGCGACAACATCCAGCGGGTCGCGGCGATCGGCCAGTGGGCGGTCCGCATGGGACAGCTGATGTCGGCCGAGCTCGGCATCCCGATCGTCATCGTCAACGGTGCCCGTGGTGGCAAGCCGATCAGCTACTTCGCCCGCAACGACAGCGCCCCCACCGATGGTGCGACCAGTTACGGGATGCTGCTGCAACGCCTCACCCGGGCCGGCCTGACCGGGCCGGACGCCATCGACGTCATGCTGTGGTACCAGGGTGAGGCCGACCGCGACAAAGCTGAGGTACACGTCGCCGGGTTCACCGAGCTGGTCGCGGACTGGCGCCAAGACTACGGCGCCGAGCTGCCGGTCTACGTCCACCAGGTCCGGAGCTCCCCATGCGACCAGGCGATCCCGGTGGCGCTGCGGGACGCCCAACGGCGGCTGCCGGACACCATCGACAACCTGCGGGTGCTGTCGACGACCGGCCTCAACGGTCACGACGGCTGCCACTTCGACTACATCGACGGCTACCGCACCTTCGGTGAACACAACGCGGCCATGCTTCTCGACGGCTTGTACCGCCCGGGTGCCCCGAAGGTGGCGCCGCCAAACCCCAGAGGGGCTCACCGGATCGACGAGAACCCGCACCAACTGGTGGTAAAACTCCTCTCACCCGCCGACCCGCTGACCGTCGAGGACGGCGCCGCCGCGGACTTCCGGGTACCGGGCACCGTCGTGGAATCCGTGCGCTGGCAACGCGGCCGTGGCCTGGTGCTGACGCTGGACCGGCCGGTACCGGCCGACGCCACCGTGGCGTACGTCGCCCACCGTGGGGCCGGCCCCCGCGTCATCGACACGCTCGGCATGGGTCTGCTCGCCTTCCAGATCCCCGTCGAATAGTGTGCCGCACAACGTGGTCGTGGAACTCGGTCACTTGCCGCGCATCACCGCGGGCTCGTGGCGGCGCAGCAGGCGGGCCACCAGGAAGGCGCACAGGACCGCGAGGATGGCCAGGACGCTCATGTCCAGGACCCAGATGCCCAGGTCCTCGCGCCACAGGGGGTCCGGCGGATCCTGGATGTGCGGGATGAGCTGATCGACGTCGAGCGTCGTACGTGACCATGCCCTGGTCCGCGGGGCGCAGCCCGGTGAGCGCGCGCAGCAGGGTGGAGTTGCCCGGGCCGCTGGGGCCGATGATCGCTAACAGGGCACTTCTCGCCGACCGGAAACGTCGCGCGGTCCAGCAGCACCTTGCCGTCCTCCACGGTGACGGTGAGGCCGTGCGCCTGGAGGCAGACCTCGCCGGTGTCGGCGTACTCCATGAGCGTGTCGTCCACCAGCTGGAACGTGGACGGCCCGATGCCGACGAGGTCGTCCGGGGAGATGCGGGCCCGCCGGTTGGGGGCGATGTGGTGATCCATGAACCCACACGCTCGCACGCAGGGAGCACGCCACCCGGCCGATGGTGTCCAGGATCTGCTCGCGGGAGGCGATGGCACGGGTGGCCAGTTGCAGGGCCAGAGCCCGGAAGGCGCCGATCATGTGCCTGGTCTGCCGGAGGTTCAGGCCTGGCGGGCGAGCCAGACGGTGGGCTGCCGGCGGATCTGGTCGATGGAGGTGAGCGCCGCGCCGATCACGGCGGCGTCCGGGCCGAGCAGGGCGGGGCGGACGGTGACAGGGGCCCAGGCGGCGGTGAGCACGCGCCGGTCGATCTCGGCCTTGGCGGTGGTGGTGAGCCAGGACGACATGAGCGAGAAGCTGCCGCCCAGCAGCACGGTGTCGATGTCGAGGATGTTCAGCGCGCTCGACAGGGCGATGCCGAGCGCGGTGCCGGCCCGCTCCAGGGCGGCGAGCGTGGAAGGGGAGCCTGCCTCGGCGCGCTCGGTGACAACGTTGTCCGGATTGGCGGACTCCGGAGCGGGGTCGTCGCCGATGATGGCGGCGGTGCTGGCGTAGGTCTGCAGGCAGCCGCGAGACCCGCACGGGCAGGCAGCGCCGTCAGGGTGGACGGTGACGTGGCCGAACTCGCCGCTCCAGCCGCGGGCGCCGCGCATGAGGCGGCCGCCCAGCACGATTCCGGCGCCGATGCCGAGGCCGCCGGAGACGTAGACGAAGCTGTCGAGGGTGTTGTCGCCGGCGTACAGCTCGCCGAGGGCGGCCAGGTTGGCCTCGTTCTCGACGGCGGTGGTCAGGCCCATGTCGCCGAGGAACGCTCCGGCGGGCACGTCGCGCCAGCCGAGCGCAGGGGCCGAGCGAGCGATGCCGCCGTCGACCGGTCCGGGCACGGCCAAGGTGGTGGTGACCACGGTCAGGTCCTTGGCGGTGACGGCGTCGATGGCCTCGCGGGCCAAGCGTGCCAGCTCGGTCAGGACGGCGGCGGCGTCCCGGCCGGCGTAGCGGGCCGGGGCGAAGGTCAGGTGGCGCACGGTGCCGGTCAGGTCCACGACGCACGCGGCCAGGCCGTCGGCGCGGATGTCCAGGCCGAGCCCGGCGGGACCGCGGTCCGACAGCGTGAGGCCGACACGCGGGCGGCCCGCCCGGCCGTTGTGGGTGACGCCTTTCTCGGTGATGAGCTGTCCGGCCAGCAGCTCCTCGGCGATGCGGGTGATGGTGGGCCGGGTCAGCCCGGTGGCGCTGGCAAGCTCCGTGCGGGAGATGGGACCGCCCGCGGTGAGGATGCGCTGGAAGACCACCTCCAGGTTGAGCTCGCGCAGGTTCTCCTGCCGGACGGCGCCCTCAGGCGAGCGCGGCGCGCTGGGCCGGAAGGCGGCGGTCATGTCGCCAGCCGGGCCACGTCTTCGGCCGTGAGGCGGCCGTCGGCCACCAGGACGACCACGGTGCGGGAGATCGCCTCGCCCGGCTCCAGCACCAGCGGCTCCGCCCAGGCCACGCAGGAGCCGACGCCGAGGTAGTCGCGGGCCCGGACGAACCACGGATCCTGGGCGGTGTCCTCGTCGCCGGGCCGGAAGACCAGGGTCCACTCCGGGGCGGCGACGGCGACCCAGGCGGCGCTCCGGCCGTGCACGGGCTCCACGCCTTCGCCCGCGGCGCTGAACACGGCGGCGCCGGTGACGTTCGGCCCGCGCCAGAAGAAGCCGCCGTAGCCCGCGCCGACCCGGCCCTTGGCCGCCGAACTCCGCATCACCAGGGCCCGCTCGGCGCCGTTGGTCAGCTGGGTCCGTACGGCCAGCGACCAGACGGCCCCGTGGAATGGCCCGTCGACCGGCGTGCAGGTGATCGTCCGCCGCTCGTGCAGCAGCAGCCCGTCGTCGGGCCCCAGCCAGCGCAGCGCGTGCGAGAGTGAGGTCTCGCTGCGGCCCAGCCAGCGTTCGTGCCGCTGGCTGCCGTGATTGTCGAGCCAGGCCGGCCCGTGACCGGTCACGAAGGTGCGCCCGCCCCAGAAGTTGACCCCGTCGAGGTCGGGGAAGGCCACGCCGATCCCGAACTGGTGCGGGTGGGAGTCGGGCACGGCGTCGGTCACGGTACGGCCGGCCAGGGTGCGTACGGGATGCAGGAAGGGGCGCGGTGAACTGGAAGCGGGCGCCTTCGGCTGCCAGACATAGGAGGCCACCTCTCGTCCATCCAGCCGCAGCACTTCCGTGGCCATCTCGCCGCCTTTTCGCATCCGGGGATTATGAGCGTAGTCCCCGAGCGGTGCCGCCACGAGCAGGGCGGGGGTCATGGCAATGGCAATCCCAGCTCGTCCAGATAGACCGCCCTGCCGGTGCGCAGCGACTCGTTGCCCGCAACGCCGACCAGCACACTCGCGGCGCCGTCGGCGAACCCGGCGTGCCTGCTCAGCCGGTCTCCGGAGGGACCGCGAAAGAGGTCGTGCAGGAGCATGGCGTCCCCGCCGCCGTGGCCGCCCGCGCCTTCGGGGATGGGCACCTCGACCGCGGGCTCCCAGTGGCGCTGCAGCAGCAGACGCGAGCCACGTTGCCGGTGTCCCCCGTCAGCCACGGCACTTTCGCTCTCGGACAGGGCGCTCGGGTCCAGGACGTCGGCCGGTTCGGCCTCCGTCTCGGCCAAGGCGACGGCCACCTTGGAGGCGACGGCCACCTCGGAGGCGACGGCCACCTTCGAGGCGGCGGTGGCCGCGCCGATCGTCGAGGAGGCGTCCGCGGGTGAGACGTGGGGCCGCTCGACCACGTCGAGTTCGATGCGCCCCGCCGTACCGTTGATCGCGACGCGGTAGCCCTCCCACGGGCAGTGCGCGTGCAGGGTGTAGGACATCGACGCGCCGCCCCGATAGCCGACCACCACGTTGAGGTTGTCCTCGATGGTGATGCCGTCGGAGAAGACGTCGCGGTCGCGGATGTAGCCGTCCAGGTGCTCGCCGTCCCGGTAGAGCTCGCGGAGCTTCTCGTCCGAGGCCAGGTCCAGGGAGAACGGGTCGCCGTCGATGAGGCCGCGCGCGGGCCGGGCGCCCAGGCCGCGGCGGCGGGCGTTGTCGGGGCCGTAGAAGCGTAGCCCGCCGCGGGCGAAGACCACCTCGGGGCGGTCGCCCAGCCACCAGTTGACCAGGTCGAAGTGGTGAGTGGCCTTGTGCACCAGCAGCCCGCCCGAGGCGGCCTTGTCGCGGTGCCAGCGGCGGAAATAGTCGGCGCCGTGCACGGTGTCCAGGCACCACTCGAAGGTGACGGAGGTGACCTCGCCGATCTCCCCGTCGGCGATGAGCTGCCGCATGAGCGCGTTGCGCGGGGAGTAGCGGTAGTTGAAGGTGACCGTCAGCTCCGACGTACCGGCCTGGAGCGCGTCGTGGATCTGCCGCACCCCGGCCAGGTCGATGGTCATGGGCTTCTCCACCACCACGTCCACCCCCGCCAGCAGCGCACGGCTCACGTAATCGGCGTGCGTGTCGTCGCGGGAGGTGACGAAGACGACGTCGCTCTGTTCGAGCATCTCGTCGTAGGCGTCGGGCAGGTAGTGCGGCAGTGGGGTGCCGACGATCCGGTCGTAGTAGGCCATGCGCACCTCGTTGGTGTCGCAGAAGGCCACCGGACGGCCGAGGCCGGCGTAGGGGCCGAGCAGGGCGGCCAGGTACATCTGGGCGCGCGAGCCGGTCCCGACGAAGGAATAGCGTTTCATCTACTTCAATCCGGTGGTGGCGATGCCCTTGACCAGGTACTTCTGGCCGGCGATGAAGAACCCGATGACCGGGGCGAGGGAGACGAACGACATGGCGAACATCTGCCCCCACTGGGACTGTCCCTCGGAGTCGATGAACTGGCGCACCGCCAGCGGCACGGTGTAGAGCTCCTGCTCGGTCAGGTAGAGCAGGGGAGAGAAGAACTCGTTCCAGGTCGAGATGAAGGTGAAGATCGCCGTGGTGGCGAAGGCGGGCTTGCACAGCGGCAGGATCACGCTCCAGAAGATCCGGAACGTGCCCGCGCCGTCGATGCGGGCCGCCTCGTCCAACTCCTTGGGCAGGGAGCGGATGAACTGCACCATCAGGAAGATGTAGAACGCGCTGGTGGCCAGGAAGTTCGGCACGATCAGCGGGAAGTAGGTGTTGAGCCAGCCCAGTTTCGCGAAGACGATGTACTGCGGGACCAGCAGCACGTGACCGGGGAGCATCATCGTGCCGAGCGTCAGCGCGAAGAACAGCTTGCGGCCACGGAAGTTGAGCCGGGCGAAGGCGTAGGCGGCCAGCGAGCATGACAGCAGGTTTCCTATGATGCTCAGCACGACGATGACGACCGAGTTGACCAGGTAGAGGTCGAAGGGGAACTGCAGGGCCGTCCAGCCCTCGGTGTAGTTGGAGAAGTCCCACTCGGCGGGCCAGAGCGAGAGGTCCTTGAAGACGATCCCGGACGGTTTGAGCGAACTGGACACCAGCCACAGCAACGGGTAGAGCATGACGATGCTGACCAGGCAGAGCAGCAGGTGTTTGGTGAAGCGCTTGCGGCGGGAGTTGCCGACGCGCTCGAGGTAGCTCTCGTCAGTTGTCATAGTGCACCCACCGCTTGGCCAGGAGGAAGTTGAGGCCGGTGAACGCCGCGATGATGATCAGCAGCATCCAGGCCATCGCCGAGGCGTAGCCCATGTGGAACTGCTCGAACCCCTGCTTGTACAGGTAGAGGTTGTAGAACATCGTGGAGTTGGCCGGCCCGCCCTTGCCTCCGCTGAAGATGAACCCCTGTGTGAAGGTCTGGAACGAGGAGATCAGCGACTGGATCAGGTTGAAGAAGATGATCGGGCTGAGCAGCGGCAGCGTGATCTTGCGGAACTGCTGCCACTTGTTCGCCCCGTCGATCGCGGCGGCCTCGTAGTACATCGACGGGATCTGCTTCAGGCCGGCCAGGAAGATCACCATGGGGGAGCCGAACGTCCAGATGTGCAGGATGATCAGCGTGGTGAGGGCGTGGTCCGGGTCGGACGTCCAGCTGATCTTGTCGATGCCGAAGAAGCCGAGGAAGGCGTTGACGATGCCGTTGAGGCCGAAGATGTAGCGCCACAGCAGCACCAGCGCCACGCTGCCGCCCAGCAGCGAGGGCAGGTAGAAGATCGCCCGGTAGACCGGCAGGCCTCGCACGCCCCGGTTGAGGAGCATGGCGACGCCCAGCGCGGCGGCCAGCGAGAGCGGCACCGAGACGAAGGTGTAGATGAACGTGACCTTGACCGACTGCCACCACGTGTCATCGGAGAACATCTCGGCGAAGTTCTCCAGGCCGATCCAGTTCGGCACGTTCAGCAGGTTGTAGTCGGTGAAAGCGAGGTAGAGCGAGGCGAAGAACGGGATGATCGTGAAGGCCATCCCGATGAACCAGGGGAGGATGAACAGGTAACCCGACCGGTCCTGAGGGGGTTTCGCCGCCTTGGGTGGCGAAACCGGCGCCTCGGACACGGCCGGGTCCTTCACAGACGTGAGCGTCACTGCGACAGGGCCTTCGTCGCCGCCTCGATGACCTTCTTGGCGGCCTCGGCCGGGGTCAGCCGCCCATGTTCGACCTCGGGAGCGACCGCGGTGAGTTCGTCCTGGATGCCGCTGGCGCCCTTGGGGTAGGGCGGAACGGCGACCAGTGTCTGCTTCTGCAGGCCGATCAGATAGTCGGTGGCCACCTGGTCGTCCTTCTCCAGCGTCGGCTTGATCGCGTCGGCGACGACAGTGCTGGCGGGAACGCCCCGGGTGGTGCCCATGGCCTTGTTGGCCTCCACGTCGTTGATGAGGAAGTCGAGCAGCTGCAGCGCCTCCTTCGGATGCTTGGAGGCCGCGGCGATCGACCACAGCGCCGGGGTGCCGATGTTCGTGCCCCGCCGCTTGGCGGTGGCCTCGCCGGGGATGCCCAGCAGCACCAGGTTGCCGCCGGAGACCTTGTTGTAGCCGAGGAAACCGTTGCTCGGGATGATCTGCGATGCGATGGAGCCCTTGGCGATGTAGGACTGGTCGGGCGAGGAACCGATCGTTTCGACGAACCCCGCGGGTGGGAAGCCTCCCTCCTTCCGCATGTCCTCGAACATCTGGAACCACTTGGTCAGCGTGGCCTCGCTGACGCCGAACTTGCCGTCTGCGGTGAAGAGGTCCTCGCCCTGCTGGGAGACGTAGACGACCAGATTGGCCAGGGTCGCCGGGTCGACCAGGGTGCCGTAGACCTTCTTCCCGCTCTTGTCGGTGATCTCCTTGGCGAACGTGGCCAGATCCTGCCAGGTCCAGGTGGCGCCGTCGGGGATGGTCACGCCGTACTGGTCGATGATCGTCTTGTTGACGATGTAGCCGATCGCGTTGAGGCCCGAGGGGATGCCGTAGACGGCGTCGCCGACCTTGGTGAGGCTCGCCGCGGCCTGGCTGAGGTTGGTGGTGTCCACGATGCCCGTGTGGTCATTGAGGTTGAGGAGCGACTTGCGGTCGGCGTACTCCCGCAGGCTGTCCATGCGCATCATCATCAGGTCCGGCGGATTGCCGGCGGCGAAGCGGGTGGCCAGCTTGTCCTTGTAGGGGCCGCTGTCCTGGTACTCGGTATTGACGGTGATGCCCGGGTTGGCCTTCATGAACAGGTCGAGCGCGGCCTGGGTCTTCTGGGCGCGGAAAGCGTCGCCCCACCAGACCATGTTCAGCTCGATCTTGCCGGAGGCGGCCTCGCTGCCGCCTCCGCCGAAACCACGTCCACAGGCGGCCACGGCCAGACCGAGTCCGGTCAGTCCGGCGGTGCGCAGCATGTCTCTTCTGGAAATCATCAATCGTTGCCCTTCACACGGGGGGTTGCCAGGAGGCTACGGCGGGGTTTCCGATTGCGTCAATCCATGAAAGAAATATTAAGGAAAGCCATTGACGCTAATTCAGCGGCCTTCCTACAGTGAGGGCACCTCGCCCCCGACTCCGCGGCGACTGCGGAAACCGCCACGGCCCGGTCTCCCTCAGGAAAGCGACCCCCTGTGACCACTGCGCGTCGTGCCGCCCTGGCGGCTGCCACCCTGACCTTGCTCGTTCGGTCCTCGGCTCGCACGAACCAGGGATGGGGTGCCGCGTGGCCCGCACCACTACGACCTGGAGGTCGGTGGGGGACAGGCGCGGGTCATCGCCCGGATGGGCCAGAGGCCTTCGACCGTGGCCGGATGCAGCTTGCCCTCGTGGGTGTCGATCGCGGTCTCATCGCCGCCCCAGGAAGACTGCCGCAGCGGATGCTGGAAATCTGCCATCGCCGTAGTAGACATTTGCGCCCGATGGCGCTAGTGTTTCTGGCATAGCAAGGAACGGATCCACCGGGCAGCAGAAGAAGTAGCACCACGATGAACTGCCCGGAATGAGGATGAAGTAAGGGAGTTGAGGCAGAAGGTCGGACGTGACGGGCCAGCGCAGTGGTAAGGGGCCCAGATCGTGGACGCGCTGCCGAGAGGAAGTGGACGCCAGTCCAGAAGATAGGGAAGGGAGTGTTGAACGCCATCAGGATCGCCCGCGCCGGCTGAGTCTCGCCGCTCGGGTACCGCAGTTCCACACGATTGGAAGGTGGTCTACGGTCACGAATCCGCGATCCCCGCATCACCGCCGCGCAGTACGGCGGATGCGGACGACAGTAAGCCGGCCAGATGGCCGGTAGATGGTGTTGAACCTCTTCGGGGTCCCGGTGCGACAGGCGCCGGGGCCCCATGTTCGCGTGATGAAGGGTGTCTATGGATCAAACCCACCTAGCTGGCAGCGGCGACAAGCACGTTCGCGCCGCCGGGACCGCAGCCAGCGCTGACCACCGGGCGGAAGACCCGTTCGATGATGAGGACTACCCCGCCTACAGCATGGGCGCGGCCGCGGAGATGCTCCAGGTCACTCCCACGTTCCTGCGAGCTCTAGGCGCTGCCAAACTGATCGAGCCGAAACGCTCCGGCGGTGGCCACCGCCGGTACTCTCGCTACCAGCTTCGGCTGGCGGCCCGAGCCCGGGAGCTGGTCGACCAGGGCACGCCTGTGGAAGCCGCCTGCCGGATCATCATCTTGGAAGACCAACTCGCCGAGGCGTTGCGCATCAACAGCGAACGCGAGCGCGCGGCCGGGGACTGACACCGGCTTCGTCACCCTGCGGCCTGGTCTTCGACAACGCTGACCAGGCCCCGTTTCCGGGACAACACAGCCGTGATCGCGGCATGGCGGACTCGTATGCAACAGTCCGTTACCTTTCCCCGCCTCAAGCGGCCTCCGCCGATGAACTACCGCGAAGGCCGTTTACGCAGAGCTACTTTGCCCCGGGTGACAGCCACCCCAGTGCCGGGCCCGGTACAGATCCACACGCGCTGCAGCGCCGTCGTGTCAGCGCGGCCACGGTCATCCTCCACGTCGTCGGGCGGCACGATGCCGACGGTCGTGGCCCCCTTGGTCGTCGACCGCTCGACGTCCTCAAGGCGGCGGCCAGGCGATCGCGCTCGCCGAGTGTCACCGCGTCGGCCGTCAGAACTGGCCCCTGGCATTGCCGTCGACGTATGCAGTGCGGGCCTCGGCGCCGTATCCGTGCCCCCGGTGTGCCATTGGTGCGATCTGGTCCTCCCGTCGGACCCGACGTTAAAAACCACCTTGGCCTGATCAGATTGTCTCTGGAGAAGGTGTCGCAGCGCGCTGATGCGCCGGTTTCAAAGCATTTGACGCGCTGTACGTAGCTGGCGGCTCGGTGCGGACAGGCGTCCACTGGTGCGTCTGGCTGCCAGCGGCGGCAGGAGGGCATGAACCAGCAAAGTCATAAGGATTGCGCGCAGGCAAGGGGTAATCCCCGCCACCGGGCGGCGCAGAGCAGGCCGCACCGAAGGCCAGGGGATCAGCACAGCCAGAATCAACGACGTTGGCAAGCTCACGGCCAACGCACGGAGTCCAATCAGAACAAGATCCGCCTACTGCCGCCCGCTCCGGCAAAAACGCAGGTTAGAGGCCTTTGGGGAGGCTTCCTCGAAGCAGACCGCCGGTAGCGTGGGCACGAGGTCAGAACGTGAAAGGACGCACATCGACTGGATGCCACTCCGGTCCATGAGGGGGAGCAATGCTGATCCAGCGCTACCAGCCCATCCGTCTGCGCCTGTTCCGATTCCTGCTTCCGGATCCGGAGGACAGTAACGGTGCGGAGAACAGCCGTCGCCGTCGGCGTCGCCGCTGACGAAGGTTGCCTGCTGTGGCCGTCCTTCGCGCGGAGCGATGCTGGCGGCTGACAGCGGTGGTCGGAGTGCCTGGATGGACGGCGTCGTGAGGACGGCCTGGAGCGAAGGCGACCCCGGGCACGAGTGCCGTCACCGCCTGAAACGTAGCGGTGGAAAAGTGGCTGGAAGCCCACGAACTGGTGCAGACGTTCTCTCGCTGCATGAGTAGCCGGTCGAAGGACAAGGCGCCGCACGCCACCCGGCGAACACCGCATGGACGGCATCGAGGCGACCCGCCGCATCACCCGGCAGAACGGGCCGTCCCGGGTGACCACCCGCATGATCGAGGCGCTGCAGCAGAGGGCAGCGACCTTACTGAAGGGCGCAGGGTGGCGCTCTCAAGCTCTATCACGCGACATCGGCGCGGTCCGGCACACGGGCGTGGCGGGTCTGCCCGACGGGCGGCTCCACGTCTTCGCCGTCAACGCCGCCGGTACTCCGTACCACACGATTCGCGGGCCGGGCGGCTGGCAGGACTTCGGCAACATCGACGGTCAGGCCGACTATCCCGGCGCGGTCGGCGAGATCGACGGCTCCTGACACGCGGCCGGGCCGCGGCATCTTGTCGCGGCCCGGCTGAGTGCGCCGGCGAATGCTCCTGGGCCGCTCCGCTCGGCTCGCTGGAGGGGTCGTACGCCGGGGCGGTCGAGCTGGGCCTGCCCTCGATGGCCTTCACCGAGCACGTCGCCCTGGGCCATGCCGCCGTGGATCGGCCCAGGGCGAGGGGTTGGGGATCTTCCCGATGTCCTGCACCGCGGCCGGCTCGACGACCTTGATCAGGCCCAGCTCCACGTCCACGTCCACCACCGCGCGGTTGCGCGCACAGCGCGAGCTGGGTGTGGGAGTCGCCCTGGCCGGTCAGGGGTCGAGAGGGAACGCCGGCCGGTGCCGGTCCTCGCGGTCTCCTCGATCGGGCCGGGCTGAATCTGTCGGCGATTACCTCTGGCACGTCAAAGACGCTGATGGCACCCCGCTGGGGCCCCACCGGCTGAGGGCGCAGATACCCGGAACACACCAGGGCTTGCTAGAACGCTTTTGGCAAGATTTCCACCACCACACGGGAGACAACCGATGCGCAAGCCTCCTTTCCTCAACCGCCGGAGCCTCCTAGTTGTGGGTTCCGGGATCACGGCTGGGGCCTTCCTCGGAACCCGCCCGGCGCATGCAGACGTTCCAGACTCCGCCCGCTTCGATCTGCCGGGGGATGGCGGCAATCCGATCCTGAAGAAGTCACTCGGCCACAACTGGGTGCTGCAGTCCCTCGCGTACGACAACGCGCACCAGCACATCTACTTCGCCGAGGTGGAGCCGGGCTCGAAGACAGGCGACCTCTGGATCACCAAGACGGATACAGAGGGGAAGATCCTGGGCTCGATGAAGCTCCGCGGCTTCGGCCACGGCGTGGCGATCGCGGCGGAGCCGTACGACGGAGCGGTCTACCTGTGGACCGAGTGGCAGGCGAGCGCCAGCGGATTCGGCACCAAGATCGGGCGATTCAAGTTCGTCAACGGCGGGGTTCTGGAGAAGACCAGCAGCGCAATCCAGGACCGCACGCCCTCCATCGGCGACATCATGATCAATCCTCAACCAGCGATCGACCCCTCGACCGGCCGGCTGTTAGTGCGTTACAAGACCGGCGCCGACCTGCCGCGCATCGTTGCCTTCAACCTCAGCGACGCGCGCGCGGGCCGGCTTGGCAGCGCCAACCGCCTGGTCGAACGTGCACTGCCCTCACGTGGGTCCTGGGGAGAGAGCAACCCGTTCCAGGGTTACACGGCCTACGGCCGCTACGCGTACCTGCTTGAGGGCAAGGCGAACGGGCCGTCGTACATCACCGTCGTCGACCTCAACGACACCGGCCAGTCGACCGTGGTCAACAAGTGGGAGACCACGACGGGTGCATCTCTTCCTGGCCGGGAGCCGCAGGGCATGGCCATCTGGATGCACCCCACCGGCCCGCGGCTGGCCTTCGGGTTCCATTCGAACACCGGTGGGGTACGGCAGGCCACCGTCTTCTACAAGAGTGAGTTGGTCTGATCAGGTGCAGACCACCCGAGTTCGACCGACGGCGATGGCCTTCTGTCGAGCGTGCGGAGGGCGAGCTCCACCCGCCGCCGAGCAAGGCGCTGGCCGGGAGCCGGGCTCAGTGTCGGCGGCGGTGCTGGTCGAGGAAACGACGAACCTCGGCGTCCTCGGGGCTGGCGCCGCCGAAGCCGCCG
Source organism: Nonomuraea turkmeniaca (assembly GCF_005889735.1). Lineage (GTDB taxonomy): Bacteria > Actinomycetota > Actinomycetes > Streptosporangiales > Streptosporangiaceae > Nonomuraea > Nonomuraea turkmeniaca. Next base: position 5,468 of record NZ_VCKY01000102.1, on the reverse strand, counting down.
TGTGGCATCGCCTCGAAGACGTGCAGCTCGGCCTCGACATCGGCCGACAGCAGCTTGCGGTGCATTCCGTCACGGGGTCAGCCTGAGCGAGTGGCGGCCGCCAGTTCTGTCAGCCGGCGTTCGAGGAAGCGCTGTTCGGCGCCGTCGTCGGTGAGTTCTCTCGCACGTCGATAGGCGTCACGCGCCTCGTCGGTCCGCCCGAGGCGCCGCAAGAGTTCGGCCCTGGTCGAGTGCAGGTAGCGGAAGTCGTCGAGACCGAGTTGGGCGACGAGGCGCAGGCCGGCCTCGGGGCCTTCGGTCTCGGCGATGGCGATGGCACGGTTCAGCTCCACGACGGGCGAGCCGGTCAGGCGGGCGAGCTCGCCGTACAGCGCCGCGATCTGCGCCCAGTCGCACGGCGTCTCGGCGTGCAACGAGGCGATGGCGGCCTGCAGGACGTAGGGCCCGCGGCCGCCGAGGGCGAGTGCTCGGTCGAGTTCGGCGCGTCCATCGGCGATCTGCTCGGTGTTCCAGCGTGACCGGTCCTGATCGCCGAGCAGCACGAGTTCGCTGTCGCGGAATCGCGCCTCGCGACGGGAGTCGTGCAAGAGCATCATCGCCAGCAGCCCGTGAACCTCGGGGTCGTCCGGAAGCAGTTCAGCGAGCGCGCGGCCCAGCCAGATTGCTTCTGCCGCGAGCTCGTCGCGTCCGCTGTAGCCCTCGTTGAAGATCAGGTAGACGACGGCGAGAACGGCGTCGAGTCGCTCGCGGAGCAGGTGACGCGGTGGCACTCGAAAGGGGATCCCCGCTGCTTTGATCTTGCGCTTGGCCCGCACCAGCCGCTGCGCCATCGTGCGCTCCGGTACGAGGAAGGCGCGGGCGATCTCGTCAGTGGTGAGCCCGCCGAGGGTGCGCAGGGTGAGCGCAACCTGCGCCTCGCCCGCGAGCGCCGGATGACAGCAGGTGAAGATGAGCTCCAGGCGCTCGTCGGGAAACGTCGTGGCGTTCATCGGCACCTCGGCAGAGTTGCCTGCGGCGAGCAGGCCGGACTTGGCGGCGAGGGCCTGCTCGCGGCGGATGCGGTCCGTGGCCCGGTTCCGAGCCGTCGTTATCAGCCAGGCGCGAGGGTTGCTGGGGATGCCGTCGCGTGGCCATCGGTCAGCGGCGATCGCAAAGGCCTCCTGCGCGGCTTCCTCGGCGAGGTCAAAGTCGCCGAGGAAGCCGATCAGGGTCGCCAGCACCCGGCCCCACTGCTCGTGGAAGACCTGATCGAGTGTCATCACCAATAGGTCTGCGCGGGTCGAATCTCGATGGCACCGCCGAGGCGGGCCGCCGGGACGCGGGCGGCCACCTCGATGGCCGCGTCGAGGTCGTCGGCCTCGAGGACGAACCAACCGCCGACGGCTTCCTTCATCCCGACGAACGGACCGTCGGTGGTCAGGGTCTTGCCGCCCTCGACGCGCACCGTGGTCGCGTTCTCAGGGAGACCCATGGGAACGCCGGGGGTGACGCCTGGCGTCTTGTTGATCGCCCCGTAGTCGGCATAGACCTGCTTCTGCTCCTCCTCGGAGAGCGCGTCCCACTCCTTGGAGCTGGTGCCGTGGTAGATCAGCATGACGTACTGCAACGCTCCGCCTCCTCATCCAGATGGTTACACAATGAGACGAATGGCGAGCCGCGAAATCGACAGGTCGACACCGGAAAACTTGACGACCTGCGCCGGAGCTCACGAAGGCCTACAACCCGCGAACGAGGCGGTCAGCGTTGCGGTACGGCACCCGGGAGCCGAGGCGTTTGGCGACCCGCTGGCGGGGCCGCACGGTGGCGAAGGTCGATCTGCCGGTGGAGGAGTCGCCGAGCGCCGCCCCGGCCCTGTACGCCACGACGGCCTCGCCCGCCTTTCCCGTCCCGTTGTTCGCCGCCGCCTGGAACGGACGGCCGTTCGCCCCGCTCAGTCACCGGCCGGCCGGTGTTGTCGCAGCAGAGGGCTTGCTCTGAAACTGTACCGGCTGACCGGTATAGTTTTGGCATGCCACGACCAAGCTCGAAGGACCGTCTCTTCGACGCCGCCGCTGACGTGCTGCTGTCGCAGGGAGGTGAGTCGCTCACCCTCGAAGCCGTTGCCAAGCGGGCCGGGGTCTCCAAGGGCGGACTGTTCTACCACTTCCCCACAAAACAGGCGCTGGTCGGCGCCATGGTCGATCGGTTGACCAAGGCCTTCGAGGACGCGCTCGCTCAGGCGGGCACCCACCCGGGCGACTTCCTGCGCGCCTATGTCGAGGCGACCATCCCCGAGCGGCACACCACCACCACGGCGCCTGCCGACCGCGTCACCGCTGCACTGCTTGCGGTGATGCTCGTCGACCCGGCGGAGCTCGAGCCGTTGCGTGAGCGGTTCGCCGCCTGGCAGGCCAGGCTCGCCGACGACGGTGTCGACCCCGCGGCGGCGACAGCCGTACGGCTGGCCGTGGACGGGTGGTGGGCGGCCAGGCTGCTTGGGCTCGGCCCTCCTGGACCTGACTTGCACGAGGGGACCCGCCGCTACCTGATGGAGGCGATCGACCGTGCTGCGCGCGACTAAGGGCTTGATGCTCGTCACGGATGTCGGCTTCGTGGTCTATTTCGCCGTCACCGGTCTCGGGCTGATCCCGCTGGAGTGGGCGTTCGCTGACTACGCCAATCCGCTGATGGTCGACTGGAACTGGTCGTTCCTCTGGATCGACCTGCTGGCCAGCGTCACCGGGCTGACCAGCCTGTGGCTCCTGCGCCGCGGCAGGGCGAGCGGTCCGTCACTGATGCTGGTCTCGCTGGTGCTGACCATGGCCTCAGGGCTCATGGCGATCGCGTTCTGGACGTTGCGGGGAGACTTCTCACTCGCCTGGTGGATACCGAACCTCTACCTCATGCTCTTCCCCGTTCCCGGGATCATCTGTCTGACGAGACAACCGCTGTCCCCGCTTTCGCCCGTGCGCGATTGACACCGCTGGCGATGACCCCGATGTGGCTGAACGCTTGCGGGAAGTTGCCCATGAAGGTGCCCGTCGAGGAGTCGATTTGTTCGCGACGCGAGCCGATATGCGCGTCTAGAACGAGATCAGCGGCTTGATGACGTCGTCGAGTTTCTTGTCGAGAACCTCGAAGGCCTGTTCCATGTCGTCGAACTCGAATTCATGAGTCGTCATGCCGGTGGGATCGAGGCGTTTGGCCTGCAGCACCCGCAATAGCCGCTCCATGCGGACCCGCCCGCCGGGGCACAACCCCGTCGCGATCGTCTGGTCCGCCATTCCGACTCCCCATGCGACACGGGGGATGCGGACGAACTCTCCCTCGCCGAAATAGCCGATGTTGGACACCGTCCCACCAGGCTTGGTGATCTTGATGGCTGTTTGGAACGTCGCGTCCATGCCCAGAGCCTCGATGGCGGTGTCCACTCCCTCTCCGTGCGTGAGCTCCATGATCCGCTCGACGACGTCCTCACGGCTGAAGTCCACGATCTCGTCCACGCCGTACGTGCGCGCGAGATCCTGCCGCTGAGGCACCGATTCGACCCCGATGACCAGGCCTGCGCCGCGCAGCCTGGCCCCCGCCGCGGCCATCATGCCCACCGGCCCCAGCGCCAGAACGGCCACCGTCCCGCCGATCGGGATGTTGCCCTTCTCCGCCCCCATGAAGCCGGTCGAGAGCATATCGGCGCAGTAAACGGCCAGGTCATCGGAAATGTCGTCGGGTATCTTCGCCATGTTGGCGTCGGCCTCGTTCACATGGAAATATTCGGCGAACACCCCGTCCTTGGAGTTCGCGAACTTGAAGCCGCCCAGCGCCATGCCCGACTGCGACGGAAAGCCGTTCTGAGCGGCCGGATCGCCCCAATCCGGGGTGATGGCGCCGACCAGGACGCGGTCGCCCGGCTGGAAGACTTTGACGTCGCTGCCCACCTCGTGCACGACACCGACCGCTTCGTGGCCGAGCGTGAGGTTCTCCCGGGGGCCGATGCCTCCGGCGACGGTGTGGGAATCCGACGTGCAGATCAGAGCCTTGGTAGTCCGGACGATGGCGTCGCCGGGCCCCGGCCGCGGAATGGGTTTCTCCATGAAACCGACGCTGCCGATCTCCCTCATGACGAACGCCTTCATACTCCCCGTCCCCCTTTTGACGCGCCACCGTCATCAACGCGTGGTGCGGATCCCCCGACCGGCGACGACAGCGCCAGGGCGTCGCAGCGTCCCCCGGCGATGCCAGCGTTAGCCTCCTACCCCAAGAGGAATGACCGGTAACCGCCGTCCCATTTGGCAAGGAATGCGCCGTTCATGATTGGTACACCGAGTCGGGCCTGCTGAGCGATCCGGGGCGCTCATGGTGTCCAGGGGATGGCCCGACCGCGGGACCACATCGGAGGCTAACGCGCGCGCACGCGCGAGGTACTGCTGGACGGCAGGTCTCAGGCGGAGTATGCGCACCGGACTACCGGGTGCCCGCCTACTGGGGCGACCCGATGATCCTTACGGACGGGGACGCGCGCCGTCACTTGTTCCAGGCCACCAGGAACTCCGCCAACGAGATGCGCCCGTCCACGTCCCCATCGTGTTCGTCCGAAACCTTGAAGATCGAGTCGAGCTCGGCGGCGGTGACCTCCTCGCCGAGCGCGTTCATGGCGAGCGTGAACTCTTCGCGGGTGATGTATCCGTCCCCGTCGCGGTCGAACTTCTGGAACGTGGCGGTCGGGTCGTCAAGAGCTGGCATGGGTGACCTCTCATCGTGCGCTTCATGCGCTGTACGGACAAGGCAATATCGAAGCACGAGCTCGTCCCCCCACGCGAGGGATGACGGGGCCGAAAAACGCCGGGCGTGGCGCCCATCCCGAATTCGCGACGGAAGGAAGCCAAATCGAGCCAACCGCCGTCTCGGCGAAGTCCCACCGCCTGCTCGCACGAACGTGGCGCAGACCAGCTGTGCCAGGGCGACCGGGTGATCGTGTACGGGCAGCCGGGGTGGATCACGGCGTTCCGGGACGCTGGGCTGCGGGTGCGGTTCGACGACGGCCCCAAGCGGAGCGTGCCGGTCATTCGACAGACGACGTGGTGTACGCGGACGGGCAGGCGCGCTGCGCTGGCCGGAAGGCGCAGACGAGGTGGGCGACCTCATCGATGTGCGCCACAAGGGCGTGTCCGCCAGTGAGGCTCGGAGGCCCGCGGTCACCCGCCCGCTGCTGCCCGGCAACGTCACCGACAGCTCCGCCGCCAGCGCCTTCACGCAGCACCCGGCACGCGGCACCCGGCTGCGCCGCCACCAGCACACCCTTCCCGCCACCCCACACCATGAAGATCACCTCGTGGCCACGCCCGAGTTGCTGACCGTCATCTGCTCCCTCTTAATCGGCTAATGCGCATGTTTCCCCAGGTCAGCGACACGCCGTGATCTGGTACCTGCTGGCCGGATGGGGTCATCGCGGGTACATCTGTTCTCATGATCGAACAAGGGCTCCGGCTGGA
>NZ_VCKY01000101.1 GCF_005889735.1 Nonomuraea turkmeniaca | reverse complement strand
CTGCGCCCGGTACGCTGACCGCCGCCGACGCGGACCGGCTGGCGGAGGTCGCCGAGGAGATGCGGCCGGTGTTCGGTGCGGGGGATCGCATCCTCGATGCCGCGGCACAGCTCAACGACCTGCTGATACGTCACATGGCCGTCCCCAACCTGCACGGCCATCCGGGCCGGTCCCCCGTGCTCGCCTTCCACAGGGCCGATGCGAGCCTGGTGGACGCATGGGCCGCGGACATGGGCACGGCGCTGGCCATGGTCATCGGCGTCGGCCAATCCGTCCGCCTCGGCGTCTGCCAGGCCGGCAAGTGTTCCCTGGTCTTCTTCGACACCACGCGCAACGCTTCCCGCCGCTTCTGTGACCTGTCCTGCCAGAACCGCGCCAAGGCCAGCGCCTATCGGGCCAGACGGCGGGCTTGAGACGCGCCTCGTCAGGATCCGGACTCGGCGCGCGGCCCCTGCGGGTTCGGCCGGGCGCGTACGTAAGATCATCCGCATGACCTACCTCGCCCACGGCCTTCAGGTCGCCCTCCGCCGGGTCTCCCGGCGAGATCGGTCGGAGTTCCTGGCCCTGAACAAGGAGAGCACCGATTTCCTGAGCCCGTGGATGCCCGGCGCGCCCATCACCACGCCCGAGGCCTTCGACGCGTACATCGAGCGCTTCGTCGGCCCGGCGCACGACGGGTTCGTGATCTGCCGCCTCGACACCGGCGCGATCGCTGGGCGAGTCACCATCAACAACATCGTGCGGGGCACCCACCAGGCCGGGACCGTCGGTTACAACGCCTACGCCGCCACGACGGGCCGCGGCTTCATGACCGAGGGCCTGCGGTTGCTGGTCGAGTACGCCTTCGGCGAGCTCGCGCTGCACCGCCTGGAGGCGAACATCCAGCCGTCCAACACCGCCTCACTCAACCTGATCAAACGCGTCGGGTTCCAGCGCGAGGGTTACTCGCCCAACTTCCAGTTCATCGACGGCGCGTGGCGTGACCACGAGCGCTGGGCCATCACCGCGGAAATGGCCTGAACGGGGTGGCAGGATGGATGGTGTGACGTTCGCGCCGCCGCCGAAAACCGCTGCCTGGCGGCACCTCGACGCGCAAACGGGCTTCGAGGTGGTCTACTTCCGCCCGCTGGGCGACTGGTATCACATCGAGGGTTGTACGACCGGCGTCGAGGAGGGCCGGACGTGGATCGTCGGCTACGCCATCGACGTGGACCCGGGCTGGGTCACGAGACGCGCCGAGATCACCGGACAGTCGGTCGACGGGTCCCGGCGCACGACTCTGGAGGGCGACGGGGACGGCCACTGGCGGGTCGACGGCGTCCCCGCCCCGCACCTCGACGGCTGTTTCGACGTTGACCTGGAGTCGTCGGCGATGACCAACGCGTTCCCCGTGCACCGCATGCGACTGGCCGTGGGCGCGGGTTCCGACGCCCCCGCCGCCTACGTTCGCTCCCTGGACCTGGCCGTCGAGCGCCTGGAACAGCACTATGCCCGGGTCGGCGGCGAGAGCTACGACTACCTCTCAACCGGCGACGGGTTCTCCGCCCAGCTGGTCTACGACGAGTCCGGTTTCGTCATGGACTATCCCGGCATCGCCGTGCGGGCCTTGTAAGCCGTCAGTCCACTACAACCGGTCCAGCGGATCCACCAGGAAGACCCGCTCGGGCGGCAGCACGTCCCTGCCTCACCGGGCGTCCGTCACGGTGAACGAATAGGGCGCCCACGGACCGGTCAGCGCCACCTCGACGCCGTTCCCGCCCGACTCGGCGGCCATGGCGGCGAACTCCTCCTCGCGCCCCACGTCCACCAGGTACGCCCTGTTGAGCAACATCCAGTCCGGACGCCCCGACAGCCGCGGATCCTGGGTGCGGTGGCTGGCGACGGCGACGGTCGCCAGGGCGGCGTGAATGTGCTCGGCCCGCGCGAGCGCCTGCCGCCTGGCGTGCTCCCTGCCCCGCAGGCCGGCCCGGCGGCGCAGCGAAGACGAAGTGCCCGGTTTGCCGGAGTGCTCCGCCGTGCAGTCCTCCGGCGAAGAGGCCGCGTACGCCTTGACGCCCCACTCCCTGCGCCCCGCCACCCGGGAGAGCACCGCCAGGAAGTCGCCGGCGCGGCGGTCCAGCAGGCCACGTACTTGCTCGTCGCCCTCGTACACGGTGACGAGCCGCACGGGCGCGGTCGGCGTGGCGGCCGCCACGGCGTCCACGACCCGATGGTGCGCGCGTGCCGTCTCCCCCAGCCAGTGCATGTCCGCCAGGGAGCGGCGCAACGGCTGCTCGCCGAATCGCTCCAGCGGCACGCTGCTCACGTAGGCGACCAACCCGGCCTGGGCGATGGTCCGCACGGCCGCCACGCCCTCCGGGCAACCCGGGACGGCGTCGCGAGCGACCGCGTACAGGTAGGTGAGCCGGTCACCCATGGCGGCCGGTCTCGGCGGCGGCGAGCCCGCGCTGGGCAGGCCCACGCGTCACGTCCCTTCCTCCTGCGCGATGACGAAGTCGTACGGCGCCAGGGGCCCGAGCAGACGCAGCTCCACCCGGCCCGCCCAGCCTTCGCCGAACTCCCCGAGCGCCCGCTCCAGCGCCTGCTTGTCGCTCATCTCGACCAGCATGGCCACGTTGACCGCGTCCTGCTCGTGCGTCGGCTCCCGGATGACCGCCTGGGAGTAGTGCCCCGCGAGGGCCTCGGTGAGCATCTGCGTGTCCGTGGCGCGTTTCATTTCGATCGTGTTGGCGATGATCTCGCCGAGCCTGATCCGCTCGTTCCTGGTGGCGTCCTCGGACGTGCCGCGGATGGCCTCCCGCAGCGCGGCGGCCTCGGAGTTCTCCGCGAGAATCTCCGCCATCAGGGCCTGCTCGACGTAGCGGCCCTTGACGATGAACTCGGCCTGCCCCTCGAGCTCGCTCAGCGCTTCGAGGAACTCGTCGTGGTGCGGCTCGAGCAGTTCGGAGACGACCGCGTCGTCGTTCGCCACCACCGCGCCGAACCGGAACGGCAACACCGCCACCTTGGCGGCGACGGCGTCGCACAACCGCTCGTGGGCCAGGAAATCCCCCGGCCGACCGAGGGGCTGGTCCACATCGACGTCGCTGACCAGCGCGGCGATCTCACCATGGCGCGCCAGGCGCACCTTGCCCGCCGGATCACCCAGCCCGCCCTCGTTGGACGGGATCTTGGTGTCCGCGGGCACGATGCCATAGACGTACGAGGCCAGGGTCTGGCCCTGCCGCGTGGCCTGCTTGGGTACAGAGGCCCCAGTAACCTTGGTCGATCGTCCCATGTCGCTACTTTCCCTCTCGCTCGACGCGGGATGATTTCTGCCGCTTCTCCGCGGCCTGATCGGCGAAGTCGGCCAGCTTCTCGTCGGCCGCCTCCAGCACGCCCTGGATCACGTCCTTGGTCTTGTCCACGCTCGGCTGGCCCTTGGCCTGCGCGATGACCTCGGGAAGCCCCTGCTCGGACTGGGCCAGGTCGAGGCGGTTCGCGGCCTCGGCGAAGCGCAGGTAGGTGTCGACGCTGGCCACGATGACGCGCGCGTCAATGGTGAGGATCTCGATGCCGACGAGCGACACCCTGACGTAGGCGTCGATCACGAGCCCTTTGTCGAGGATGGTGTCGATGACGTCGGCCAGTCCCGACGCTGACGGGCGTCCCATCTGGCCGGCCCCTGCCGGCTGCACTGCCGTGGTCATACCATTTCCCCCCTCTCGCCTCCGGCACCCCTCCCCACAAAAGGCGACACTGAACTACATACGGCAAGATATCGGGCAGGCTTGACGTCTCCGGGAGCTCCTGTTCCCAATCTTGAGACGCGGAGGCGTTTGCCTCAGGTGCTGCTGCGGACGGCCAGGAGCGGGGTGAGGAGGGTGGAGTCGGGCACCGTGCGCCCTTCCAGCTTGTCCATGACCAGGCGGACGGCCTCTCTGCCGACCTCCTCGGCCGGGATCAGCACCGAGGTCAGGGGCGGGCTCGCGCGCTCGGCCACGTCGTCGGGACAGATCGCGATCACGGCCATGTCGTGCGGCACCCGCCGGTCCAGCTGGCGCAGCGCCGCCAGCACGTGCCCGACCGCGGCCTCGTTGTGCACGACCAGGCCGGACAGGCTCGGATGGTCGAGGAGCAGATCGCGTACGGTCTCGTAGACCTCGTCGAACGTCTCCTCACAGGGCAGCGCCACGCCCTTGAGCCCGTGGTCGGCCACCGCGATCTCGAAGCCCTCGCGAGTACGGGTGGCGAAGCCGGTGCCCCGGTCGTAGACCACGGAAGGGGCTCCGAGCAGGGCGATCTCCTCGTGCCCGCGCTCGGCGAGGTGTTCGACGCAGCGGGCCCCGGCGACCCCGAAGTCGAGGTCGACGCAGGTCAGCCCGGCCGGCTCGGCGGGGAAGCCGATGAGCACGCTCGGCTCGGCCAGCTCGCGCAGCAGCGGCACCCGGCGGTCGTCCAGCTCGACGTCCATGAGGACCAGCGCGTCCACCAGCGCGCTCGCTGCCACCCGGCGGATGCCCGCGGTGCCCTCGTCGGCGGTCAGCAGCAGCACGTCGTGGTCGAAGCGGCGGGCGGCCGTGACGACGGCGCTGGCGAAGCGCATCAGCACGGGCACGTGCATGCCGGCCCGCAGCGGCAGCACCAGCGCGATCACGTTGGAGCGTTTGCTGGCCAGCGCCCGGGCGCCGGCGTTGGGGTGGTAGCCGAGCGCGCTGATGCTGTCGAGCACCCGCCGCCGGGTGTCGGCCGAGATCGTCCGCTTGCCGCTGAGCACGTACGAGACCGTGCTGACGGCCACGCCCGCGTGCTTGGCGACCTCGGAGATCGTGACCGTGCGCCGGCTCAAGCCCCGGCTCCGAAGTCGAGCTGGACCAGCGTCACACTGTCGTTCTCGAACACCACATAAAGATCGTGCACTCCGTCGGCGGCCGCAAGGGATGACGTGATGGCGTGATAGTCGTACCGGTCCGTCCTGGGCACCGGGAAGGTCGCCAGGGCCTGGCCGTAGAGTGGGTCGCCGCGGCGGATCGTGATCATGCCGCCTTCGGCGCTGCCTGCCGTGACCACGCAGGCCGTGACGCCGGTCAGGTCAACCTGCCTGAACAGGATCCAGGCACCTTCCACGTCCGACCACACCGCGTCGCCGTCCACTCTGGTCTCGTCCACGAACGTGATCGCGTCGTACTCGTCGTGGCCGGCCGCGCGCAGCAGCCCGGACTGGGGCGGGATGGTCTCCCCCTCGACCTCGAAGCGGGTGCTCAGGCGCAGGTCGGTGGCGCTGCGGCCGACCATGAGCTGGTGCGGCGCGCTCTCGACCACGAACCTGTCTCTGGTCACGTCCCAGAAGGCCAGCTCGGACACGGGAATTTCGAGGGTGACGGTTCGGCTCTCGCCGGGCGCGAGGCGTGCCTTGTCGAAGCCGCGCAGGCGGCGCAGCGGCTGCTTGACGCGGGAGCGTTGCTGATGGGTGTAGAACTGGACGACCTCGACGCCTGGCCGGTCCCCGGTGTTCGTCACCGTGACCTCTGCGGTGAGCACGCCGTCGGCGGTCCGGACGCGCAGGTCGGCGTAGTCGAAGGTGGTGTAGCTCAGGCCGTGGCCGAAGGGGTGCAGCGGGGTGCCGCGGAAGTACTGGTACGTGGCGTCCGAGGCGATGATGTCGTAGTCGAGCAGGTCGGGGAGCTCCTGCTCGGAGCGGTACCACGTCTGGGTCAGGCGGCCCTCCGGGTCCGCGTCGCCGAACAACACCTCGGCCAGCGCGTGACCGTACTCCTGGCCGCCGTGGGCGGACCACAACACCGCGGGCACCTCGTCGTCGGTCCAGGTGAGCGGGTAGCCGCTGGTGATGACCATGACGGTACGGGGGTTGGCCTTGCGCACGGCGGCCACCACGGCGTCCTGGGCGGAGGCCAGGGCCAGCGTCATGCGGTCCTCGGTCTCACGCCCGTTCACCAGCGGGTGGTCGCCGACCACCACGACCGCCACGTCGGCGTCCGCGGCGAGGCGGGAGGCCTGGTCGGTGCCGCTCCTGAGCACCTCCATGGCCAGCCACACGGCCTGGTCGGCGTCGTCGATCAGGCGTAGCACGCCGTCCTCGCCCGCGCCCACGTAGCAGCCGGTCGAGATGTGCCGCAGGGCGAGCGTGCCGCGCGGCCGCTCCTCCATGCGGAAGGTCTCGCGCACCTCCCACCCGTTCGGTCCCGGCTGGTCGTTGACCAGCGTGCCGCCGTCCACCGAGACGAACCGGCCGGTCGTCACGGAACGCAGCGCGTACGCGCCGCCGCCCCAGTCGAACAGGTCGAACATGCCGGCCTCGGCAGCCTTGATCTGGAGCGGGCCGCCGGCGGGGTCGGCGATGACGGGGCCGGCGTCGGCGGTCAGCGTCACCCGGTCCACGGCCTCGCAGAAGATCGTCTCGCACCGCTCGGCCAGCCCGGCGCGGGCGGTCACGGCGTACGGCAGGGTGCCGCTGTACCAATCCTCCAGGAGCGTGTCGCCGAGCTGCCCGATCACCGCGATCCTCGTCACGTCCGCCAGCGGCAGCAGGCCGTCGTTCTTCAGCAGCACGAACGAGCGCCGCGCCGCCTCCCTGGCCAGCGCTTGATGCTCGGGGCAGTTGACCACGTTGTCGGTGATGTCGTCGTACGGCGTCCCCTGGTCGAACTCGCCCAGCCTCAGCCTGATCGACAACACGTGCCGCACGGCCGCGTCGACGTCCTCCTCGGCCAGCAGGCCCGTTTCCAATGCCTCCCGGAGATGTCCGAGCGTGGCCGCGCTGCGGTCGTCGTCCTGGGTGAAGCTGTCCAGTCCGGCCTTGACCGCGTGCGCGTACGCCTCGGGCAGCGTGTCGTGGTACGCCTGCAGCGAGGTGAGGTTGCCCGGCGCGTACGCGTCGCTGACGATCAGCAGGTCATCCGGCGCCCACGCGCGCAGCACGCTGTTGATCAGCGGGCTGAGGTGCGCCGGGCGGCCGTTGACGAGGTTGTAGGAGGGCATGACCGCCACCGCCGCGCCCTGCTCGATGGGCGGCCGGAACGCCGGCAACTCGTACTCGCGCAGCACCCGCGGCGGCATGTTGCTCGAGGTCATGCAGCGGTCGGTCTCGTTGTTGTAGGCGAGGAAGTGCTTGAGCGTGGGCGCCGTCTTGAGAATTTCGGGAGCGCTCCCACGCAGTCCACGCGCGTAGGCGGCGGCCATGACACCGGTCAGCCACGGATCTTCGGAGTAGCCCTCCTCGTTGCGCCCCCAGCGGGGGTCACGCAGCGGGTTGACCACGGGCGCCCACACGTTGAGCCCCGCCCCGGCCGGGTCCTTGTGGTGGAAGGCCAGCACCTCGTCGCTCGCCGCCACGCCGACTCGTCTCACGAGGTCGAGATCCCATGTCGAGGCCAGCCCGATGGCCTGGGGGAACACGGTGGCCGGGCCGAGCCAGGCCAGCCCGTGCAGCACCTCGGTGCCGGTGCGGAAGGCGGCGACGCCCAGCCGGTCGACCGGGGCCTGGTACTGGTGCAGCAGGCCGACCTTCTCTTCGAGCGTGAGCCTGCGCACCAGGTCGTCGATCCGATCGGCAAGGGGTGCCGAGGGGTCGCGGAAGGGGGGTTCGTGCTGCATGGTCATCCCTCTGAGAGAGTGTCGAAGCGCTTCGACGACCGGCCTGGGGAAGTTACGCGGACATTTCGGTGGATTGACTGAAGGGTGCACTTCCCGGTGACCAAGGTCAAGGGATTCGCGATAATCCTCCGGGCAATCTTCCCGAATCGATGGAGTCGAGCACCCTTGCGGCACCGCCGAGCGCGGCGGCGTCGTGACCCAGCGTCGAGGCCACGACCTGGCATCCTCCGGCTTCGGAGGCGATGACGCGGTGGCTCAGCTCGTCGTGGACGGCCGGCAACAACCAGGGCGCGAGCGGCACGTAGTAGCCACCGAGGATCACCACCTCGGGGTTGAGCAAGTTGGCCAGAACGGACACACCCCGGCCCAGGCTCCGGCCGACCGAATCCAACGTGGCCAGGGTGTCGGGGTCGCCGGCGCGGGCCAGGCGTACCGACTCCTCGATCTCGATCTGGATCTCGGCGGGCGAGGGGATCTTACGCAGCACGGCGCCGATCCCCGCCATGGCCTCCAGGCAGCCCCGCCGGCCGCAGTGGCACTCGGGGCCGTCGGGGTCGAGTTGCACGTGGCCGATCTCGCCGCTGTAGCCGAGGCCGCCGCGGCGCACCCGCCCGTCGAGGATGATGCCCGCGCCCACGCCGATCTCGCCGGTCAGGTAGACCATGTCGGAGGTGCCGGCATGAGCGCCGAAACGCTGCTCGGCCAGGGCCGCGAGGTTGGCGTCGTTGTCCACCTGGACGGGGAAGCCGGGGTCGCGCAGCGCCTTGGCCAGGTCGCCGCCGATGTCGGCGTCGTGCCAGCCGAGGTTGGGCGCCAGGCGTACGGTGCCCTGCACGTCGACCAGCCCTGGCACGGCCACGGCCAGGCCGAGCACCTGGCGCTCCTCCTTGGCCATCCGGTTGACCACGCGCCTGATGATCGCCCCGACGCTGGCCACGCCCTGGTTGACCGAGTCACCGGTCGTGAACGAGCGCCGCCAGGTCAGCAGCCGCTCCCCTGCCAGATCGGTGGCCACGGCCGACACGTGGTCGACGTTGATCTCGACGCCGATGGCGGCGTACGGCGAGCCGTCCAGGACGAGCATCGTGGCGGGCCGGCCCACGCGGTTCTCCGTCAGGCCGGTCTCGCGAACCAGCCGCCGGTCGATGAGGTCGGCGACCAGGCTCGACACGGTGGCCTTGTTGAGACCGGTGGAGGCCGCGATGTCGGCACGCGAGCAGGGGGCGTGCTCGCGAACGAACCGCAGCACGACCGCTAGGTTGGTGGCCCGTACGTCGGCGAAGTCGGCCGGCTGCGGGCCGGTCGTAGAAGTGATCAATATCAGCCCCGTTCCCGCCAAGAGACGACCCCAGCATGCCGCATTCCCGGGCCTCCTTCACCAACCTGTGACCGTGACGATCCCTTGTGGTACGGACAACACTCTACTAATTTGTTTGGTCGCAATACCAACTAATTTTAGTAGGCCATCCCCCACTCGGAGAAGGGAGAGATCCATGGCGACCAACACGACTCGCCGCGGGTTCCTCGGCCTGGTAGGCGCAAGCGTTCTGGTGGCGGGCTGCGCCGAGAAGAAATCGGCCTCCAAGGGCACTGCCGTGGCGGCCGACAAGCTCAAGAGCCTGGTGCCGACGCGGATCCCGTTCGAGATCCCCGGGCTCAAGCCGGACCTGCCCGGCAGCGAGTTCGTCGCGCCCGGCTTCCTGACCCGCCCGGCCAACATGGTGCAGGCCATCACCACCAAGCCGCTGACCAGCGGCAAAGAAGTCACCGCGATGACTCCGCTGTGGGGCACCGTGCCGCCGGGGCTGGGCGACAACTCCTACTACGAGTACATGAACGAGCGCCTGGGCGGCACCGTCCGCTTCAACATCTCGGACGGCAACACCTACCACGAGAAGCTCAGCACCACCCTGGCCAGCGGGGACGTGCCCGAGATGGTCATGGTGCCGGGATGGGAGCTCATCAAGATCGCCCGTTTCACCGAGGCGGCCAACAAGCTCTTCGCCGATCTGGGGCCCTACCTGGCCGGGGACAAGGCCAAGGAGTTCCCCCTGCTGGCCAACTACGACACCGCGGCCTGGCAGTACGGCGTCTTCGGCGGCATCCTGCAGGGCATCCCCTGGCAGAACGAGCCGTTCCCGTTCGCCACCTTCGTCCGCCAGGACATCATGGAGGAGCTGGGCCTCCAGCACCCCAAGAGCGGCGACGACCTGCTCGTGCTCGGCAAGGCCATCACCGACGCCAAGAAGAAGCGCTGGGCGTTCGGCGGCGCCATGGAGCAGGAGATGCAGCGGGGCTTCGGCGCGCCGCGCGAATGGCGCAAGAAGAGCGACGGCACGCTCGAGTACAAGTACGAGACCCCTGAGTTTCAAGCCTCGATCGAGTTCATGGTCAAGCTCTTCGAGGCCGGGTACATACATCCGGACATCGTGGCCAACAAGGACGCCGACAACAAGGCCATCTTCGGCAGCGGCCAGATGATCATCTACCGTGACGGGCTCGGCGCCTGGCACGAGGCCCTGGGCCGCTTCCAGGGCGACAATCCCAAGTTCAACATGCAGGCCGTCGTCCCCTATCCGGCCAAGCCCGGCGGCAAAACGATCATGTGGCGAAACGAGCCCGCCGGCATGTTCGTCTTCATCAAGAAGGGCCTCGGCGACGCCCGTACCCGCGAGCTGCTCGCGCTGTCCAACTGGTGCTCCGCGCCGTTCGGCACCCAGGAGTACGAGCTGGTCACCAACGGCGTCGAGGGCAAGCACTACAACGTCAAGGACGGCAAGGTCGAGCAGACCGCGCTGGGCCGCAAGGAGGTGGCGCCCACGTACATGTTCCTGTCCGGCCGGCCGCCGGCGAACGAGAAGGTCCAGTACAAGGGTCTCGTCCAGGCCCTCTACGACTGGCAGACGCAGGCCGCGAAGCTCCTGGAGAACGACCCGTTCGTCGGGATCCGCGTGGAGGTGCCCTCCAAGATGGCCGGCCTGGCGCAGCCCACAGAGGACAAAATGCAGGAGATCTTCCGCGGCAAGCGGCCCGTCTCCGAGTGGGCGAAGATCGTCAAGGAGTGGCAGGACGGCGGCGGCAACGAGGCGCGTGAGTTCTACATGAAGGTCGCGCGGGAGAACGGCAGGCTGTGAGGAGCACTTCATGGGGGTAGTCACGGCCAAGCGGCCGGTCAAGCCCGGCCCGGCCCCCACCGCTGGACAGGTGAAACTGACCTGGCAGGCCAAGCTACGCAGAGACTGGCCGCTGCTCGTGATGAACCTGCCGATGTTCCTGCTGGTGCTCGCCTTCTGGTGGATCCCGGCGCTCGGCAACGTCATCGCCCTCCAGGACTACAACCCCTACACCGGCGGCATCACCGGCAGCCCGATCATCGGCTTCACCAACTTCGCGCTGCTCTTCCAGGACCCGCAGTTCCTGCGGGCGATCACGAACACGCTGTCGATCACGGCCTTCCAGCTCGTCTTCTACTTCCCCGTGCCGATCATGCTGGCGTTGCTGCTCAACAGCATCGTCTCGGCCAAGCTGAGGGCGTTCGTGCAGGGCGTGGTCTACATGCCGTACTTCTTCTCCTGGGTGCTGGTCGTGGCCATCTTCCAGCAGATGTTCGGCGGAGCCGGCCTGCTCGCGCAGATCCTGCGCGAGCGCGGCCACGAGGGCGTCGACTGGATGACGAACTCCGACACGTTCATCCTGCTCATCACCAGCCAGACCATCTGGAAGGACGCCGGCTGGGGCGCGATCATCTTCCTGGCCGCGCTGAGCACCATCGACCCCAACCTGTACGAGGCCGCCGCCGTGGACGGTGCCCGCAGATGGCGGCGCATGTGGCACATCACGCTGCCCGGGCTGCGTCCGGTGATCGTGCTGCTGCTGATCCTGCGCCTGGGTGACGCGCTGAACGTCGGGTTCGAGCAGTTCATGCTGCAACGCAGCGCCGTCGGCAGCGGAGCGTCCGAAGTGTTCGACACGTTCGTCTACTGGGAGGGCCTGCGTACCGGTGACCTCGGGTACGGCGCGGCGGCCGGGCTGTTCAAGGGCCTGATCGGGCTGCTGCTGATCCTGGCGGCCAACCGGGTCGCGCACGCGATGGGCGAGCGAGGAGTGTATTCGCGATCATGACAGCTCTGACCTCTAGGAAACCGTCGAAGCTGGCGCCTTGGGAGGAGCGGCGCTCGCCGGTCGGCCAGGTCGGCAAGGGCACGCTGGTGACGGTGATCGTCCTGGCCGTGCTCGGCCCCCTGTACACGATCGTGCTGACCAGCCTCAGCTCGTCCGCCACCGTCAACCGCGCGGGCGGGCTCGTGCTGGTGCCCGACGAGATCACGTTCGAGGCGTACCGGCAGATCTTCTCCGACACCGTGGTCAGCAGGGCCGTGCTGGTCAGCACCGGGGTGACCGTCATCGGGACGCTGGTCAGCACCGCGGTCAGCATCCTGGGGGCGTACTCGTTGTCACGCCCCGGCTCGTTCCTGCACCGGCCGCTCCTGTTCAGCGTCCTGCTGATGTTCGTGTTCTTCCCCGGCATCATCCCCGTGTATTTGATGGTGAGCGGTCTGGGCCTGAAGGACACGTACTGGTCGCTGATCCTCCCGACCGCCGTGTCGGCGTTCAACGTGGTGGTGTTGCGCTCGTTCTTCATGAACATCCCCGGGGAGGTTCTGGACAGCGCGCGCATCGACGGGGCCGGCGAGTTCCGTATCCTGTGGCGCATCGTGCTGCCCATGTCGAAGGCGGTCACGGCCGTCGTGGCGATGTTCTACGCGGTGGGCTACTGGAACGCCTGGTTCAACGCGATGTTGTACATCGACGACACGCGTAAATGGCCGCTGGCGTTGATCCTGCGCCAGTACGTGGTGGACTCGAACCCGCTGCCGGCGGCCACGGCGGGGGTGACGGGCGACGCGCCCCCGACCTTGGCGATCAAGATGGCGATCGTGGTGATCGCCGTCGTGCCCGCCTTGATCATCTACCCTCTCGTCCAACGCCACTTCACCAAGGGCGTCATCGTGGGGGCCATCAAGGGCTAATGCAGGGCCTTGAGAAGGCGTGCCCCACTCGCTGACTTCGGCCAAGACAGGGTTCCAGCGGCCGGCGCCCCTGTCCTGGGGAGAGAAGTCGTCATGCAGCGCGTCACCACGGTGGGCGGTACGGCTTGTCATCCCTGAGGACGAGCCGGAACCACTCGCTTGAGTGGACTTTCGCGCGTGTTCCATCTCGTACTGGCCAGCCGCCGCTCCGTCAGCGTCAGAAGATCGAAGATGTCCCGCGCGAGATAACCCCTGGTATTTCGTTCCACCTGCTTCGGATGGAGAATTCCGGCTCCCGCGAGTTCCTCCAGCGCCTGCCGCGCCGCAGGATGCGTGACAGAAAGCAGGCACTGCACCGTTCGGGCGGTCACGAGCGGCGCGGCAGGCAGGACGTTGAGGAGGCGTGCCACCGCCGAATCCGCTCGAGGCATCGGTCGAAGCCCCTGCGCTTCCCGGTAGTCGCGATGCCGCTGCAACCATTCATCGTGCAACTCGTGCAACTCGTCGGCGAACTTCTCAGCCTGTTCGGCAGCCGTTGCGCTCGCCGCGAGAAAGACACGCAACCACTCGTTGACGCCCTCCTGGGCCTCCGGCGATCCTCCTTCTCCACCGTGCCGGTACGCCGTAAGCCCGGCCACGTACTCATCCGAGCGCGTCAGCAGCACCAAGCTGATGGGGAGAATCGCGTTGGGCGTCAGCCCGCGCCGCCCGAGCACCGTGTGGATCAACGCTCGGCCGACCCTGCCGTTGCCATCCGTGAAAGGGTGAATGGTTTCGAACTGCGCATGCACTAGAGCGGCCTGGATGAGCGGTGCGTGTACAGCGCTGTTCACGTACGAAACGAGATCGGCCATCAGCGGGCGGACATGTTCGGGCGGGGGCGGAACGAACTCCGCGTCCAGAGGATGCCAGTTGCCGCCTCCCACCCAGTTTTGCACCGCACGCAGCCCGTGGTGTTTCTCCTCAGGAAGCAGCACCTTGTGCAGCACGACGACATCCTCCGCCGACAGCACTTCAGCGGCGACGAGTTCCGTGACGGCCCGCCGAAGCGCCGTCACATTGTTGGCGACCAGCGCGGCCGTCGCGGTGAATCCCCTCGTCACCCCGATATCGTGGGCGGCGAGCTCAGCGAGCGCGACCTGCTGAGGCGAAGCCTGCAGTCCCTCGATCCGCGATGAAGCTATCGCCTCGGACCTGAGCAGGAATCGAGCCAGGCCGTCGACTCCGTCACCAGCCGGGTGCGCCGCGAGCCGCCTTACGAGGCCTTCCACTCGGGACGCGTCCGCGGCGACGTCAGGCGCAACGACATGGCTCGCGCCGACGAGAGGATCCGGCAGGTATGCGTGGTATCGGCCGCCGCGTCTGTCCCGCTTGCTCGGAGCATCCCACGCCGCAGACCACGTCGCCTCAACGTATCCGGCCACCGGATTATCCTTTCACGCACGCCATCGCGATGAAAGGATAACCCCTATCCTTTCATCGCTCGGGACTTCGCGAAAGGAAACGGTTCTCGCGGCGGCACCTCGATCGGAGCCCGGACCCGGCCACGGACCCATCGGCCAAAGACCTCGTTGCCGCGTTGAAGGACACCGAGCTGAGAGCTGGTCACAACAGAGTGCGGATCAGCAGTACTCCGCTGGAGATCATGCCGCCGGCGGCCCAAAGCGGTGACGGGTTCAGCTCCGTCAGATCGTAGATCCTGGCGTTGGGGTCGGTCACGTGGAGCCTTCGAGCAGCGCCGTGAGTGCGGTCCTCGGATCTTGGTGTCGGCGCCGCGCGGGAGGGAGGTGCCGGTCAGTCCGAGTGGACGGGCGATCCGCTTGGAGATCGCGTCCGCCGGCGTGCCACCGGCCGCCCGCTCGATGATCATGCCGGCCAGGGCCATCGTGCGCTGCGAGCCGGGCATGGTGTGATGGCGGCTCGGTGACGGGTGGGCGGTCTCCGACGACCTGCCCGGCGTGCGCATCCCGGCGGCGCCGTTCACGGGCACGATCGGTCTGTCGCCCGGGCACGCGTCGCTGGCCCGGATCACGGCCCCTGCCCGAGGACATCTTCGCCGGTTAGCCCGGCTCGTCCGCCAGGTACGGAGGCGCGGGGTCGTACTGGAGCCGGCGGCGCACCGCGCGGGCATGTTCGCGCCCGTGCAGCCGTCCGATCAGCCACAACGCGCTGTCGATCCCGGCCGACACCCCCTGGCTGCTGACGAGGTTGCCGTCCACGACGTAGCGGGCGTCGCGGACGACCGTGACCTCGCCCCGCGCCTCCAGCGTGTCCTCGAAGGCCCAGTGCGTGGCCAGGCGGCGCCCGCGCCCCGGTCCGGCGGCGTGCACGAGCAGCGCGCCGGTGCACACGCTGCTGATCCATGTGGCCTGGGCGGCGGTCTTGGCGATCCAGCCCTTCACCACCTCGTTGTGCACCTGGACCTCGCGCGCGCGCCCCGCCCGCCCGGCACCAGCAGCACGTCCAGCGGCGGGTGATCGCCGAACGTGTGATCGGGCAGGACCCGCATGCCCTTGGCGCAGCGCACCGGATCGGGCCGTTCGGCGACGAGGACCGCCGTGTCGGCGCCGCCCCGCACCACGGACGAGCAGGTGAACACCTCCCAGGGACCGACGAAGTCCAGCTCCTCGACCTCGTCGAAGATCAGCAGTCCATAGGTGGTCACGGGCGGGTCTCACTTTCTGACGGTGGTTCGGAACCGGTCGCGGTAATCGGACGGCGCGACCCCCAGATGCCGGTGGAAGGTCTTGCGCAGGGTCTCGGCGGTGCCGAAGCCGCACCGGCGGGCGACGGCCTCGACGGGGTCGTCGCCGGCGACGAGCGCGCGCTGCGCCGCCTCCATCCGTACACGCTCGACGTAGGCCCCGGGCAGCACGCCGAGTTCGGCGGTGAAGCGGCGCTGCAGGTGGCGCGGGCTCAGCCCGACGTGCGCGGCCAGGTCGGTGATGCCGTGCCGGCCGCCTGGATCGGCGTGGATGGCGGCCACCGCCGCGCGGATGGGGTCGCTGGACGGCTGCGCCGACCACAACGCCACGCTGAACTGGGACTGGTCCCCGGGCCTGCGGAGAAACAACACCATGTAGCGGGCCACCCGCAGCGCGACGTCCTGGCCCAGGTCGTCCTCCACCAGGGCGAGTGCCAGGTCCATGCCGGCGGTCACCCCGGCTGACGACCACAGGTTCCCGTCCCTGATGAAGATCGGGTCGGTGTCGACCCGCACGTCGGGATGCTCCTGGGTGAGCTGCCGCGCGCGAGCCCAGTGGGTCGTGACCCGCCGGCCGCCCACCAGGCCCGCGGCGGCCAGCAGGAACACGCCGCTGCACACCGAGGTGACGCGGCGGGCATCGGCGGCGGCCGCTCTGATCCAGGCGATCAGCATGGGATCGTGCCGGGCCTGGTCGACTCCGGTGCCACCGGCGACCACGAGGGTGTCGACGCCCGTGGGGTCGAGATCCGTGACGCCGCGTCCGGCGTGCACCGGCAGGCCGCTCCAGGCCCGCACCGGGCCCGGGCGGGGTGCCACGATCTGGCAGAGGTAGCCGCCCGCGTGCTGGAACACCTCGAGCGGGCCCACCAGGTCGAGCGACTGGAACCCGTCGAAGATCACGAAGACGATGCGGCGTTGCTGCACACTTCCACCCTCCGGTCGCCCGGGTGATGGCGTCAACGACCGGCACCCCACGGATCGCGCCATAGGGGCGCCGCATCTGGGGTTACGCGGGAGTACAGGCCGGCGTGCGTCACCGCCTGGGAGGACGCGGCGTCGACAGGGGGTATGACCACGTACCGTAAGCGCGGCCCAGCAGGGTCAGCGAGGTCCTCGCCCGCCGCCCCTGATCAAGTGGCGCCCCAGCACGTACGCGTGCCGGGGCGCCTTCTCGTTCTATGCGGGGGTGCAGGTGACGGTGGTGGGCGGGGTGGAGGTGGCGCCGGTGGCCGTGAAGCCGAACGACGTGGACGCGTTCGGCCCAAGGTTGCCGTTGTAACCGGCGTTGGTCACGCTCACGTTGGCGCCCGTCTGACTCGGGGCGCCGTTCCAGAGTTGGGTGATCTTCTGGTCGCCCGACCAGGTCCACGTGACCTTCCAGCCGGTGATCGCCGACGAGCCGGTGTTCTGCACCGACACCTCAGCCTGGAAGCCACCCTGCCACTGGGTACCGGCCTTGTAGGTGGCGGTGCAGCCGGTGCCCGCCGTCGGGGTCACGGTCGGGGAGGCCGTGGGGCTCCCCGTGTCGGTGGGGGTGACCGACGGGGTGACGGTGACGGGCGGGCCGGTGCGGTCGCCGTAGATGATGCCGCGGCCGTTGGTGCCCAGGTAGACGCGGCCGTACACGCGCGGGTCGCCGGTGAGCGCCTCGCCCATGTTGCCCCACTGGTGCTTGTCGTCGTTGATGCGCAGCCAGCTCGACCCGCCGTCGTCCGAGCGGTACAGGCCGGTGACGCCGTCGATCGTGGCCACCGCGAAGACCGCCATGTAGTTCCCGCCGGGCGCGGCCTTGCCGAAGCCGACGTTCACGGACTTGGTGATGCCGGACACCTTCGTGAAGGAGGTGCCGCTGTTGGTGGAGTGCCACAGGCCGCCGTCGCCGGCCACCCAGAGGTCGCCTTCGATGCCGGGCACCGCCTTGAACTTGCCGCTGGTGGGCAGGCCGGTGGCGGCGGTGGTGGTGAAGGTGGCGCCGCCGTTGGTGCTGACGTACAGGCGGCCGCCGCTGAGGCCGTAGAACTTCATCGGGTTGACCCGGTCGGACTCCACGACGGCGTCGGTGGGCAGGCCGGACGCCTGCTGCCAGGAGTTGCCGTACCCGACTGAGTAGACCGGGGTGACGCCCTTGGGCGCCCACACGAAGCGGGAGCCGTCGGCGGCCGCGGCCACCGTGCCGCCCTCGTTGACACCGCCCGGCTCCGAGCCCTGGAACCAGTTGGCGCCGCCGTCGGTGGAGAAGGCCACGTGGCTGTCGTTCGGGCGGTCGGCGTCGGTGAAGTTGCCGGCCCGCACCATGATGGACGGCGACTTCTCGGCGTAGTCGAGGCTGGTGGTGGAGGTGAAGTTCGGCTGGGTGAACAGCATCGGCGGGACGGCGTCCAGGTTGGTGTGGCGGAAGCCGCCGATGTCACCGAGGCCGCTGATCAGGGGTGCGCCGCTGGGCGGGCTGATCAGGTCGAGGACGGCCGTCTCCTCCAGGCCCTTCGCCATGGGCTTGATGGTGAACTGGCCGCCTGACACGTCCCATTGCTTGAGGTTCTCGGTGCCGTAGATCGTGGCGCCGGTGCCGTACATCATCCTGTTGGAGTCGAACGGGTCGATCTCCAGCGACTCGGTCATCCAGCCGAGCTTCGGCGTGACCTCCGGCGGCTGCGGGTTGCCGCCGAATGTCAGCCACGGGTTCTCGGTGATGTCCATCTTGTAGCGGAAGCTGCGGTTCGGGTATGACGTCCAGTCCCACACGCGGGTCCACGTGGCGCCCGAGTCGGTGGAGCGGAAGAAGATCACGTCAGGCCACCACGAGATCTGCGTGGCCACCATGATCGTGCCGGGGTTCTGCCTGTCGATGGTCAGGCCGCTGTAGCCGAAGTGGTCGTCCGCGCTGGAGGACGGGACGGGGCTGATCTGGGTCCAGGTGCCGGTCGCGGTGGCGTAGCGCCACACGTCGCCCTTGGCGCCGTCGTACGGGCCGCCGGTGTCGCTCGTGGCGAGGTAGAGGTACCCGTTGACCGTGTCGAGCACACCCTTGTGCGCCAGGTAGCCGGTGGGCTGCCCGGCCAGCCGCGACCAGGTGGCGCCCCCGTCCGTGGTGCGGTAGACGGTGTTCTCCTTGTCGGCGACGCCGACGTAGATGGTCTTGGTGGCGGTGCCCTTGGTGGACGAGCGCGGGTCGTAGGTCACCCACACGACGCCCGGCTTGTGGCTCAGGTAGCCGTTGGGGTCGGCCGGGTCCTGGGCGTAGTTGCCCGGGTTGGGGAAGCTCGCCACCTTGGCCCAGGTCGCGCCGTAGTCGGTGCTGCGCCACAGGCCGTTGCCGTTGGGGGCGCCGAAGTAGAGCACGCGATTGTCGTTCGGGTCGACGGACAGCGCCTCGCCCATGCCGCGGCCCGGCATGTTGCCGCCGAGCTTGAACGGCAGCGCGGTGGCCTGCCAGGTGTCGCCCTTGTCGGTCGAGCGAAGGATCGCGCCGTTGTTCGGGTCCCAGCTGTTGGTGTACATGCCGACGGCGGCGTACACGCGGTTGGTCTGCACGGGGTCGGTGGCGAGGCTGATCACACCGTTGTAGCCCCACTTGTCCCAGCCGACCCAGTCGAGCAAGGGGGTCCAGGACTTGGTGGACTGGTTCCAGCGGTACGCGCCCCCGATGTCGGTGCGGGCGTAGATGAGGTTCCGTTCCGTCTGGTTGAAGATGATCCCCGGCACGAAGCCGCCGCCGTCGATCCTGACGTTCTTGTACGCGTACGGATCCGAGGCGACGGCCGAGACCGGCGACATCCTCACGACGGCCGCCACCAAGAGGACGGCGGCGGTCGTCAGCATGACGAATAATCTTTTTCGCATGCGCGGCTCTTCCTTTCCAGGCGCGCCAACAGGCGCCCCAAAGGCGTCAGATGACCGCCATGCACGATCAGATTGCAGGACCCTGACCGTCACCGCGCCTTCGCGCATGAGCTCACCAAGAAGGCTCACACACGCGCGAGGCGGAGGTCAATAGTTTGGATAGCCAACGAATTAAAGGGGTGAGGGCAGTGTTTCCCGAGTTTCGAGTGGACGGAAAGGTCGCCCTGGTCACGGGGGCGGCACGGGGTCTCGGCCGGGCCATCTCGCTGGCGTTGGCCCACGCCGGCGCCGACGTCGCCATCGGTTTGCGGGACGCCGGCGACGACGGCGGGCTGGCCGGGGAGATCACCGGCATGGGGCGCGCCACGCTGCCTGTCCAGATGGACATGACCGTTCCGGCGCAGATCGCCCAGGCGGTGCAGGACGTCGTGGACCGGTTCGGCCGGATCGACATCCTCGTCAACAACGCCGGGATCGCGCCGGGGAACCGGGCCGAGGACGTCACCGAGGAGGACTTCGACCGCACGCTCGCGGTCAACCTGAAGGGCACGTTCCTGGCCACCCAGGCCGTGGGCCGGGTGATGATCCGGCAGCGGCACGGACGGATCGTGAACGTCGGCTCCCAGGCCGGCGAGGTCGCCCTGCCCGGCGAGTCCATCTATTGCATGACGAAGGCGGCGATCGGCCATCTCACCCGCTGTCTCGCGGTCGAGTGGGGGCCGCACGACATCACGGTCAACAACGTCGCCCCGACGTTCATCCGTACGCCGGGCACCGCCGAGGCGCTGTCCGACCCGGCCTTCGAGGCGGATGTGATCGAGCGGATCGCGGCACTGCACCGCATCGGCGACCCCATGGACGTGGCCGGGGCCGTGCTCTACCTGGTCTCGCCCGCCGCGTCCCTGGTCACCGGGCACACGCTGGTCGTGGACGGAGGATGGACGGTTCGATGAGCGATTTCGAGGACACCTTCGAGGGCGACCGCCTCGACGAGACGAAGTGGATCCCCTACTACCTGCCGCAGTGGACGACTCGCACGGCGGCGGCCGCCCGCTACCGGCTCGGGGGCGGCCGCTTGACGCTGCTGATCGAGGAGGACCAGCCGCCGTGGTCCCCCGAGACCGAAGGCGACCTGCGGGTGTCCTCCCTGCAGACGGGCCTGTTCTCCGGGCCGGTCGGCAGCCGGATCGGGCAGCACGGGCGCGGCGCGGTGGTCCGCGAGGAACACCCAGAGGTCAGGCTCTACACGCCCCGCTACGGCCGGATCGAGATGCGCGCGAAGGCGATCGACGACCCTGACTGCATGGTGGCGTTGTGGTTGATCGGCTTCGAGGACGTGCCCGAGCACTCCGCCGAGATCTGCGTCGCGGAGATCTTCGGCCGCGACGTCACGCCGACCGAGGCGCGGATCGGCATGGGCGTGCACCCGTTCGGCGATCCGGCGATCACCGACGACTTCACGGTGGAGACGCTGCCCATCGACGCCCGCGAGTTCCACGTCTACGCCGCCGACTGGACGCCCGATCACATCTCCTTCTCCGTGGACGGGCAGCACGTGCGGACGGTGAACCAGTCGCCGGCGTATCCGATGCAGCTCATGCTCAACATCTACGAGTTCCAGCCGGGAGGCTCTTACCCGAAGGAGTTCACCGTCGACTGGGTACGCGTCCTGGCGGCCCACAACGCGATCCCGATGTAGAGCACCTGCTCGGGGACCCGCTGCCAGAGAGGGGTCACGTCCTGGCCCGCGAGGGCGGCGTACACGTTCGCCGGCAGCAGGAGCACGAAGAGCAGCGCCAGGCAGATCCCCGCGGCTCTGCGCGTCCCTTCGAGCACCAGTCCCACGGCCCCGGCCAGCTCCAGCACCCCGGTCAGATACACCATCAGAGCGGGGAACGGCACGAACGGCGGCACCATGGCCACCATGTCGGCGTGATGGGGCATGAACGTCACGCCCGCCGGGACAAAATGCGCACTGGCCGTCATGACCAGCATGACGGCCAGTCCGTGGGCGGCGCTGACCCGCCAGGTGGCGAACCGGCTCACGCCCAGCACGCCGAGAAGCCGGAACACCAGCGTGGCTCCCAGCAGAACGAGCACAATCATCGAAGCCCCCTTGGATAGCGAAAGTATCTAAATACTAGATAACGTAGCTATCCAAGAGCAAGGGGGTTTCGTGGCGGCCACGACCATGCTCGTGGCCGCCACGAAACGTCATCGGGCGAGGGCGAAGTCCTTGATCCGCAGATCGCCCTTGAACACCAGGTACAGGCTCCCGGTGCCCGCGCTCACGGTCGTGTTCGCCGTGGCGTACTGGTAGATCCCACCGGTGGCCGGCGCCTGGAGGGTGCCGAGCAGCGTGCCCGTCGGCGAGCCGCGGCGCAGCTCGACCGAGCCGCCGTTCACCGAGGCCACCGAGGCCGTGAGACGCGAGCCCCAGGAAGCGCCGGTGAAGGAGATCCAGTCACCCGCCGAGCCCTCCACGACCTCGCCGCTCACCTTGCTCTCGTCGGCGAAGAAGACCCCCGAGTAGTCGTCGAAGTCCATCGCCCTGGTCGGCTTGGCCAGGTCGCGGACCGGGACGGTCTCGCCGGACACGCGCAGAGTGGTCGACTGGCGGATCCGGTCGGAGGCGGAGCCGACGAGCACGTCGTGGGTGGCGTTCTCGACGACCCACTTGTTCCTGGTGTGGTCCCAGACGGCCAGGTCCGACTTCTTCAGGGTGAAGGTGACGGTACGGGTCTCGCCCGGGTTAAGCGTGATCCGCTGGAAGCCGCGCAGCTGCTTGACCGGCTGCTTGAAGCGGGACTCGCGCTGGTGGGTGTAGAGCTGGACGACTTCGTCGCCCTTGACCTTGCCGGTGTTGGTGACCTTCACGCTCACCTTGTCACCCTGCGCCTGCAGGCCCTGGTAGCCGAAGGTGGTGTAGCTCAGCCCGTGGCCGAACGAGTAGAGCGGCTTGCCCTTCCCGTACAGGTACGTCATGCCGGTCTTGGTCAGGTCGTAGTCCAGCAGGCTCGGCAGGTCGTCCGACGCGGGCCAGGTCTGGGTGAGCCGGCCGGCCGGGTTGACCTCGCCGAACAGCACGTCGGCGACCGCGTGGCCGGTCTCGGCGCCGGCGTGCGTGGTCCACAGCAGGTTGGGCGCCTCCACGGTCACCGGGTAGCTCGTCTCCAGGACCACGACGGTCTTCGGGTTGGCCTTCCGGACGGCTTCGATCAGCCGCCGCTGCCCGTCGCCGAGCCGCAGGTTGTCGCGGTCGTGGAACTCGCGCCCGGCCACGTACGGGTGGCTGCCGACCACCACGACCGCGACCTCGGCCTTGGCGGCCTGCGCGGCGGCCGCGGCGATGCCGTCGGAGACGACCTCCTTGCCGAACTTCGCCGCCTCCGCCTTCGGGGCCAGGGCGAGCGCGCCCTCGGCGGTCACCGTGACGTACGGGTCGGGCAGGGCGTACCAGCTCTCGACGTTCTCGTAGCCGGCGTACCTGATCAGGTAGCTGCCGTCGGACTGCCGCTCCAGGGCGAACTGCTGCTGGACGTACCAGCCGTTGGGCTCGTTGTCGTCGGTGTCGAGCGAGCGCCAGTCACCGCCGAGCAGCTTGCCGTTGCCCGCGTTGCGGAGCGTGGACATGCCGCTGGTCCAGTCCGTCAGGTCCCACTGGGAGGCCGCGGTGGGCGCCGCGTCGATCAGACCCGCGTTGTCGTCGGCTCCCGTGCCGGTGGCGGTGATGTACTTGCCGGAGGCCAGATGCTTGAGCGCGATGCGCTCCAGTCCGCCGGCGGTGCTGACGTCGGGCACCCGCTCCTTGATCCCGGCGAGCGGGGTCACCTGGTAGGGCAGCTGGCCGGAGTACCAGTCCTGGTAGAGCTTGTCGGACAGCGGCCCCACCACGGCGGCGCTGCGCGGCTTGGCCAGCGGCAGCAGGCCGGAGTTCTTGAGCAGCACCGCCGCCTTGCCCGCGGTCTCGCGGTTGAGCTTCTGGTTGGCGGCGCTGTTGATCACATCCTTGGTGATCTTCTTGTAGGGCCCGCCGTCCGGGTCGAAGTGCCCGAGCCGGGTCCTGATGGACAGCACGCTGCGTACCGACTTGTCCACGTCGGCCTCGGTGATCCGGCCCTGGTCGAGCGCGGCCTTGAGGTTGGTCACCATCGTGGTGATGTCGCTGCCGTCGATGGTGAAGCTGTCCTGCCCGCTCTTCAGCACGGCGGCGAACGCCTCGGGCTTGTTGTCGAAGTACTTCTGCAGGTCGGTGAGCGCGTGCGGACCCCAGGCGTCGCTGACGTTGTAAAGCGTCTTGTCCGTCCAGGACCTGACCACCGTGTTCAGGTCGGTGTTGACGTGCGCGGGCCGCCCGTTGACCACGTTGTACGAGGCCATCACGCCGGTCGCGGCGTTCGCCGAGATGGCGGCCTTGAACGCGGGCTCGTAGTACTCGTGCTTGAGCTTGGGCGTCAGGTTGGAGGAGGTGAGACTGCGGTTGGTCTCGTTGTTGTAGGCCATGTAGTGCTTCAGCACGGGCGCGGTCTTCAGGTAGAAGGGGTCGTCGCCCTGCAGGCCCTTGCCGTAGGCCGTCGAGACGGCCCCGGTCAGGTACGGATCCTCCGAGTAGCCCTCCTCGTTCCGGCCCGCCCGCGGGTCGCGGAGCAGGTCGACCACGGGCGCCCACACCTGCAGGCCCCACAGGATGGGATCGACGTCGTTGTAGCCGCGCGTCTCGTCACCGACGGCCGAGCCGACCTTCTTGATCTGTGCCGGGTCCCAGGTGCTGGCCAGCCCGATGGCCTGCGGGAACACCGTGCCGCTCGCGAACTTCTGGTTCCAGTTGTCATTGAGGTGGTTGGACCAGGCGACGCCGTGCAGCGCCTCCGTGCCGTTCTTGTGGTAGGCGATGCCCAGCCGGGGGATCGCCGGCTGCGACTGGTGCAGCAGGCTCAGCTTCTCGTCCAGCGTGAGCCGGCCGAGCAGATCGTTGACCCGCTGCTCCAGCGGGAGGCTCGGGTTCTGGAAGGGATAGTCCACCGCCTGTGCGGGTGGCACGGCGAGGATCGAGGCGGCCAGGGTGAGGGCGGCCAGCATCGGGATTCGTAAACGCATTCAGAGTCTCCATCACTTGATGGCGCCGACCGTCACTCCTCGGGTCAGCGTGCGCTGGAAGATCAGGAAGAAGGCGATCGCCGGGACGACGCCGAGCAGGGCAGAAGCGCTGGACATGGTGGCGTCCATGAACTTCTCGCCCTGAAGGACGGCGAGCGCGACGGGCACCGTCTGGGTGTCGTTCGAGATCAGGAAGATCAGCGGCAGGAAGAACTCGTTCCAGGTCCAGATGAAGAAGAAGATCAGCAGGACGTTCAGGGTGGGCCTGCTGATCGGCACCACGATCCGCAACAACGATCGCAGCCGCCCCGCGCCGTCGATCGCCGCGGCTTCGAGGATCTCCTTCGGGAACTGCCCCAGGACCGCGCTCAGCAGGTACGTGCCGAACGCCGCCTGGATCACGGTCATGACGATGATCACGGCCAGTTGCGTGTCGTAGAGCCCGGCCGCCTTGGACAGGTAGTAGAGCGGGTAGGCCAGCGCCTCCTGCGGCAGCGTGTTGGCCACCAGGAACAACACGAGGATCGACAGCCGGCCCTTCACCCTGCCGATGCCCAGCGCGTACGCGTTGAGCACCGACAACACGACGGCCAGCACCGAGACGGAGGCGCTGATCACGAAGCTGTTCCAGAGCTTCGTGCCGAAGTCGACCCGGTTCCAGAAGTCGATGATGCCCTGGAGGTAGAGCCCGTCAGGCAGGCTCAGCGGTCCTTGCGTGCTGTACTCGGCCGGCGACTTGACCGCGTTCATCGCCACGATCGCGAACGGGAACACCATCACGACCGCCAGCACGACCAGCGCGAACAGCACCGCCCACCGTCCTGGGCCCCTCATTGCTCACGCTCCTGGACTCGCAGGAACAGGAACGTGACCACGATGATGATCAGCGCCAGCACCGTGGCGATCGCGGAGCCGTACCCGACGTTGCTCTTCTGGAAGAAGTTCAGGTACGAGAAGTACGAGGGGACCATGGTGGCGTTGCCGGGCCCGCCGCGCGTCAGCACGAAGATCGGCCCGAACACCTTCAGCGCGGCGATCGTGCACGTCAGCAGCACCACGAAGATCTCCGGCCGGATCTGCGGGATCGTGATGTGCCAGAACTTGCGCCACCACGAGGCCCCGTCGATCTCCGCCGCCTCGTAGTAGGCCGGGTCCACCCGCTGCAGCCCGGC
The DNA here is from genome assembly GCF_005889735.1 of Nonomuraea turkmeniaca. Taxonomy (GTDB): domain Bacteria; phylum Actinomycetota; class Actinomycetes; order Streptosporangiales; family Streptosporangiaceae; genus Nonomuraea; species Nonomuraea turkmeniaca. Next base: position 11,292 of record NZ_VCKY01000101.1, on the reverse strand, counting down.
CATGAAGATCACGACCGGGTAGCCGAGCTGGAACCACACCATGACCGCCATGACCGTGGCCAGCGCCAGGTCGGGATCGCCGAGCCAATCGAGGTCCAGCCCGAAGATCTGGTTGACCGCGCCGTACGACGGGTGCAGCATCCAGCCCCACACCACGCCGGCCACCGCCACCGGCAGGACCTGCGGCAGGTAGTACATCGCGCGCAGCGCCGAGGCCGTACGCGACCCGAACCGTTTGCCGATGTAGTCGAACAACGCGGCCGCCAGCAGGAGGCCGATCGCGGTCGGCACGATGGCCATGGCCACGATCAGCCCCACATTGTGCTGGAACGACTGCCAGAACCGCTCGTCCTGCAGCAGCCTGGCGTAGTTGTCGAACCCGATCCACCTGGGCGTGCCCACCCCGGACCAGCGGGTGAAGCTCGCGCCCACGTTCATGAGGAACGGGACGACGATGACGCCCAGGAAGAGCAGCAGGCTGGGGATGAGGTAGAGCCAGTACCCCCTCGTACGCACTCTCATCTAGTTGCCAATGTCGGCGAGGTTGTCCTCGTACGGCTTGGCGATCTCGTCCAGGACCTCCGCCGAGGTCTTGCTGCCGTTGATGAGCTCCTGGACGCCGGCCACCAGCACGTCGTAGTAGCCGGGCGCCGGCCAGTCGGGGTAGAAGGCCAGGCCGTCGGCGGCCGTGAGCTTGTTGAAGGACTCGATGAGCTCCTTGCTCTTGGCGTCGGTGATCGCGGCCGGGTCTGCGGCCACGGGAACACCACCGGAGTTGCCCAGCAGGTTCTGGATCTCCTTGCTCATCGTGATGTCGATGAAGTCGTAGGCCAGGTCCTTGTTCTTGGAGTTCTCGGGCACGACCCACAGGTTTCCGCTCGAGCCCGGCGACAGGGTGGCGCCGGGGAACAGGAAGTGGCCCCACTGGAAGTCCTTGATCGTGGAGGCCACGCGGCCGTACCACCAGCTGCCGCTGATCATGATGGGGAACTTGCCGTTCATGAAGGCCACGCCCATGTCCTCGGCCTTGAGCCCGGCCGAGTTCTTGGCGATGTAGCCCTTCTTCACCCAGTCGGCGAACGTGTCCGCGCCGTAGGTGAGCTCAGGTCCGTGGAAGTCGACCTTGCCCTTGTAGGACTGGAAGGCATCGAGCCACGGCTTCTGCGCCTTGGTGAGAGCGAGCTGGTAGAGGATCTGCTGCGCAGGGTATTCGGCACCGGCATTGGAGATGGGCGTCACCCCGGCCTTGACGAACGTGTCCAGCCCGGCGGTGAACTCCTCGAATGTGGTCGGGACCTTGACCTTGTGCTTGTCGAACAGGTCCTTGTTGTAATAGACCATCACGAACTCGCCGTAGTTCGGCACGCCGAACCAGTTGCCGGCGCCCATGACGCCACGGTCGTCGTACTTGGCGGTGGTCTGCAGGCCACCGGGCAGCAGCTTGTCCCAGCCGCGCTTGGTGGCCTCCTCGGAGAGGTTCGTCAGCAGGCCCTGCTTCGACAGCAGCCCGGCGGTGGCGTTGCCCTTGTTGTACTCCATGATGTCGGGCGCTTCATCGGAGTTGAGCACCATGCTCGCCGTCTTCTGGATCTGCTCGAAGCCCTTCTCCTCGAACTTGACGGTCACGTTCGGGTGCGACGCCTCGAACTTCTTGATCGCCTCCGCCCATGCCTTGGCCATGGCGCTGTCTTTTGACTCGTAGTGCCAGAGCTTCAGCACGCGGGGCTGGTTGCCCTGCGTCGGGGGGCTTTCGGTGCCGCCGGAGCCGCAGGCCGTCAGGATCAGGACCGCGGCGGCCAGTGCCGCCGCGCCTCTGAATTTGCGCATGATCCCTCCAGGGGTGTTACGAGAGGACGGCCCGCGCGGGAGCTCCGGCCACCGGGGCGATCTCGACCCCGGTGACGCGCTTCGGGCCGGTGACGGCGACACGCAGTTCATCGCCGTCCCTGGTGGCGACGGCGACCGTCACGCCGTCTTCGTCGTGGATTTCAGTAGTGCCGTCGCCGCCCCCGAAGGCGACGAACGTGATCTCTTCCGGCACGCCGATCGTGTCTCCCTGCTCGGAGACCGGGATGAGCGCGCCGTGTCGTACGAAGAGGGGGATCTGGTCGAGCGGCTTGCTGACCTGGACGTAGCGGGAGCCCTCCAGCACCTCGCCCGTCCAGTAGTCGATCCACCGGCCCCGCGGCAGGTACACCTGCCGGACGCCGTCCGGCGCGACCATGGGGGCCACGAGCAGGTCGCGGCCGAACAGGTACTGCAAATCGGCCTGCCAGGCCACGGGGTCGTCCGGGTAGTCCACGCAGAGCGCCCGCATCATGGGCGCGCCGGTGCGCGCGGCCTCGACGGCCGCCGAGTAGATGTACGGCATCAGGCGGTAGCGCAGCTTCAGCGCCTCCACGGCCAGCGCCTCGACGGCCGGGAACTCCCAGGGCTCGCGGGTGGTCGTGCCGTGCAGCCGTACCAGCGGGGACAGGGCGCCGAACTGGGTCCAGCGGACGTACAGATCGTCCGATGGCCGGCCGGTGAACCCGCCGGCGTCGTGGCTCCAGAACGGCACGCCGGACAGTCCGTGCGCGAGCCCGCCCCTGATCGTGCTGCCCATGGCGGCGTAACTGGTGAAGGTGTCGCCGTTCCACTGGGCGCTGTGGCGCTGCCCGCCGAGGTACGACGACCGCGCCCACACCAGCCCGTGCCCGTTGACCTCGCGGGTGACGTCGACGACCGCGTCGTTGAACAGGAGCGTGTAGACGTTGTGCAGGTCGGTCCCGCTCATCCCGTTGTACGCGACCGCGTCCGCGGGCACGCCTTCGGCGAAGTCCGTCTTGAACGCGTCCACACCCTGCTGCAGCAGGTTTCTCAGCAGCCCCTTGAACCAGGCGGCCGCCGCCGGATTGGTGAAGTCGACGATCCCGCATGCCGGGAACGACCCGTGCCAGCAGTCGGCGACATAGGTCTCCCCGTCCTCCTTCTTCAGGAAATATCCGGCGCGAGACCCCTCCTCGAAGGCAGGGCTGAGATGGGAGATGTAGGGATTCATCCAGAGACAGACCTTGAACCCCATCCCATGCAACTCGTCCAGCATCTGCTTCGGCTGCGGGAAGTTGGCAGGATCCCACTGCAGGTCAGACCAGTGCCCGTCGGTCTGCCAGAAGGTGTCCAGGTGCAGCACGTCGCACGGGATGCCGCGCTCCCTGATGGTGCGCGCCCTGGCCAGCACCCGCTCCTGGCTGTCCACGCAGAACCCGGACGAGATCCAGGTCCCGAACGCCCACTTGGGCGGCAACGACGGGCGGCACGTCAGCCGGTCGTAACGGTCCAGAACATCGGAGGGCGTCGGCCCCGCGATCACGTAGTAGTCCATGACGTCGTCGGGCACCACGATCTGCACGACGCTGTGCGTGGACTGGCACACGTCGAACTCGGTGGGCGCGCCGCTGTCGACCAGCACGCCGTAGCCGCGGCTCGACACGTACAGGGGGATGTTCTTGTAGGCGCGCTGCGACTCGGCGCCGAACGCGTCGAAGTTCCACATGACCGGCCGCTGGCCGCGCTTGTCCAGCCGCGCGAACGACTCCCCGAACCCGGCGAACGCCTCGTCGGGGGCGGCGGCGAAGCTCTCGTGGAACGCGACGGCCGCACCGTTGGCGCTCGAGCGGCCGAACGGGAGCGTACGCAGCCTGCCGCTGATGTCGGTGTGCCCGCGATCCTGCTCGAGCAGCGTGGTCCCGTCGGCGGCGGTGAAGCGCAGGTGCCACGGCGCAAGCTGGATCTCGGCCCGGATCGAGCCGGCGTCGATCACGATCGGCTCACCCGGCGTGACCCCGGCACGAGCCCCTGAGTACGTGCCGGGCGTCACCAGCGAGATGGCATCCTCCGATCGCGGCCGGGCGGCCGCGTCCTCCGACAACCGCACCCGGATCACACCCTCGCCGGCCACACCCACCTGCACGACCAGCATCTCTTCCGCCGTGGTGACCGCCTTCAGCATCACCTCGGCGCCATCGGCCGCGACCAGCTCGGCCGCGGCCACCGCCGACAGGCCACCCTCGCCGCGTGCACGAACCGGCAGCTCGGGCGGGTCCGCCACGAAATACTCGTGCGCGACCAGTGGGGGGCGATAGGGCATGGAAGCTCCTTATGAACGGCTGCGCCAACTCGTGAGTTAGTTTGCTGTCCATACCAACAAACGTCAACGGCAATCGCTCGCTGATTAGTTTGCTTACCATCCCAACTAGCCCACACGGCTCCGGCGCCGCCCCCCATCGGGCCACCCCGCCGTACTACATGCCGCGGCCCTTCAACGCGCCGCCACGCCCGCGCGCCGAAGCGCGTCGGCGAGAGGGCATGACAAGCCGCAGCGCGGCCGTGACAACGCGGGAGGCCGTGACAACGCGGGAGGCCGTGACAACGCGGGAGGCCGTGACAACGCGGGAGGCCGTGACAACGCGGGAGGCCGTGACAACGCGGGAGGCGACGGCCTTAGATGCCGATGGCCGCCTCGGGCTGCATGAGGCGGCGGGCGGCCTCGGTGATCGAGCCGGACAGCGACGGGTAGACCGCGAACGTGTGCGCCAGCTGGTCGACTGTCAGCCGCTGCTGGACGGCTACCGACACCGCCAGGATCAGCTCCGACGCCCGCGGTGCCACCACGACGCCCCCCAGCACGATCCCGGTGTGCGGCCGGCAGAACAGCTTCACGAACCCGTCGTTGAAACCTTGCATCTTGGCCCGCGCGTTCGTGGCCATCGGCAGCTTGACGACGTTCGCCTCGATCTCGCCCGCCTCGATGGCCCGCTGGGCGACCCCCACCGCGGCGATCTCCGGGTCCGTGAAGATGTTGGAGGCCACCGTGGCCAGCCGCAGCGGCTGCACGGCCTCCCCCAGCGCGTGCCACACCGCGATCCGCCCCTGCATGGCGGCGACCGAGGCCAGCATGAGCACGCCCGTGCAGTCACCGGCCGCATAGACACCCGGCGCCGACGTACGCGAGACCTTGTCCACCTTGATGAAGCCGCCCCGGTCGAGCTGGACCCCGGCCTCCTCCAGACCGATGCCGGTGGTGTTGGGGATCATGCCGACCGTCATCAGCGCGTGGGACCCCTCGGCCGTGCGTCCGTCCTCCAGGGTCACCACCACTCCGTCGTCGGTGCGCTTGACGGAGGACGCGCGCGAGCGCCCCATGACGTTCATGCCGCGCCGCCGGTAGACCTCTTCGAGCACCTCGGCGCCGTCGGCGTCCTCGTTGGGCATCATCCGGTCCCGGCTGGAGACCAGCGTGACCTCGGCGCCGAGCGACCGATAGGCGCCGGCGAACTCCGCCCCGGTCACCCCCGACCCGACCACGATCAAGTGCTCGGGCAACTCCTCCAGGTCATAGAGCTGGCGCCAATTGAGGATGCGCTCGCCGTCAGGCTCGGCCCCGGGCAACACGCGCGGGGTGGCGCCGGTGGCCACGAGCACGACGTCGGCCCGGATCGTCCGGTCCCCGGCCCGCACGACCTGTGGATCCACCAGCCGCCCGCGGGCCTTGATGATCTCGACGCCCTCGGCCTCGACCCGGGTCGCGATGTCGGCGGACTGGGCCTGCGCCAGCTCCTTCACCCGCTTGTTGACCAGCGGCAGGTCGACCCCGACCGTGCCCGGCTCGCCGTCGGGCCCGCCGTCGAACGAGATGCCCAGCCCCGGCGCGTCGAGCAGCGCCTGCTTGCGCACGGAGGTCGCGATCAACGTCTTGGACGGCACGCAGTCGGTCAGCACGCACGCGCCGCCGGGCCCGTCTTGCTCGACCATCGTGACCTGAGCGCCTAGCTGGGCGGCCACCAGCGCCGCCTCGTAGCCGCCTGGTCCGCCACCGATGATCACGATCCTCGTCACGTGTCCTATTCTCCCGCATGCCACGAGCTGACGACGAACGGGGCGGGGCCTCACGCGCTACTCTTGGCTGCTGTGCCTGTCTACGCCGCTTACGGCAGCAATCTCGATCCCGAGCAGATGGCCATGCGGGCCCCACACTCCCCGATCAGGGGTGTCGGCTGGCTGACCGGCTGGCGGCTGACGTTCGGGGGATACGACGTGGCCTGGGACGGCGCGCTCGCCACGATCGTGGAGGATCCGGACGAGCACGTGTTCGTCGTGCTCTATGACGTGCCGGACTGGGAGGAGACCTCGCTCGACCAGTGGGAGGGCGCGGTCCGCGGCGCCTACCACAAGGTGCGGCTGCGGGTGCAGACCCTCGACGGCGAGATCGTGGCCTGGTTCTACGTGCTCGACGGCTACGAGGGCGGCCTGCCGTCGGCCCGCTACCTGGGCTGCCTGGCCGAGGCGGCCGAGCGGGCGGGCGCCCCCGACGACTACGTCAAGGAGCTGCGGGAGCGCCCCTGCACCTCGTTCTAGCTGAGCGGCTGGTCCTTGGTCTCGCGCAGCACGAAGACGTAGACCAGGGTGGAGATCAGCGCGAGCGCCGACATGTACCACGGGAACAACCCAGGGTTCCCGGCCTCCTGCAGCGCGGTGCCGATCAGCGGGGCGGTGCCACCGAAGAGCGCCACGGTCAGCGAGTACGGGAACCCGGCCCCGGCCGCCCGCACCCGCGTGGGGAAGAGCTCGGAGTTCACCGCGGCCGAGATCGAGGTGAAGCAGCCGAGGAAGACCATCCCGACGAGCTGCACCATCAGCAGGCTGCCGTACGAGTCGGTGAGCAGGCCGAGCAGCGGGACCGGCAGGATCAGGAACCCGAGACCGAACGTGATCAGCATCGGCTTACGCCCGATCCGGTCCGACAACATGCCCAGCAGCGGCTGCAGGATCATGAAGAAGACCAGCGAGATCGTACCGATCTGCAGCGAGTCCGCCTTGTCGAACCCCACGGTGATCTGCGCGTAGGTGGGCAGGAAGCTGGTCCAGGTGTAGTACGCGACCGTGCCGGCGATCGTGATGCCGATGATGGTGAGCGCGGACCTCGGGTGGTGCTTGAGGAAGTCGAACAACTTCGGCCGCTCGGCCTCGCCCCGCTGGATCTCCTCCGCCACGGCCGAGGTCTCGTCGGCGCCCTTGCGGATCCACAGGCCCACGAGGCTGAGCACGGCGCCCACGATGAACGGGATGCGCCAGCCGTAGGAGTTCATGTCTGCCTCGACCAGGGACGTGGCGAGCAGCGCCGCCAGCCCGGAGGCCAGGAGCTGGCCGATGGTGGTGCTGACGTACTGGAAGCTCGAGAACAGCCCGCGGCGGCCGGGAGGGGCCGACTCCACCAGGAACGTGGTGGCGGCGGCGAACTCGCCGCCCACTGAGAGGCCCTGGATCAGCCTGGCGAGGGTCAGGATGATCGGTGCCAGCACGCCCACCGCGGCGTAGGTGGGGGTCACTCCGACGAGCAGCGAGCCCGCGCCCATCAGCACGATCGTGAACGTCATCGCGGCCTTGCGACCGTAGCGGTCGGCGAACGCGCCGACCAGCAGGCCGCCCAGCGGACGCATGAAGAAGCCCACCGCGAAGACCGCGAACGAGCTCAAAAGCGGCACCAGGCTGTTGCCCGCGCTCGCCGGGAAGACCTGCTGGGAGAAGTAGATGGCCAGGAACGTGTAGGCGTACCAGTCGTACCACTCGACGACGTTGCCGATGCTGGCCGCCATGAGCTGGCGGGAGCGGCTCTTGGGGATGCCGAGGGGGGATTCGGTCACGGGGGAGGTCGCCACGGGGGCTCCTTTGCTGGCATGTGCGGTATGCCTTACTCTGCAATTAGACGACCGAAACAGTCAAATTTGCGGGCCCGGATTTACATTCCCGACACAGAAATGGGTGCAGGTGGACGTTCTCGACCGACGCCTGGTCGCCGCGCTCCAAGTCAGCCCGCGCGCCTCGTGGGGCGAGATCGGCAGGGCCGTGGGCGAGCACGAGCGCACCGTGGCCCGCCGCCTGCAGCGGCTCCTCACGGAGGGCGTGGTCCGGGTCACGGCGATCTACGACGACCTGCGCACCGGGCACGGCCGCCCCGTCCATCTGGACGTCCAGGTGCGCCCCGGCGCCACGTCCCAGGTGGCCAAGGCACTGGCCGACCGGCCCGACACCCGTTCTGTCTACGCGCTGACCGGTGTCGCCGACCTGGGCTGCGAGCTGGTCTCGCCGTCCCGTGACGCGCTGCACCACATCCTGTCCACGGAGATCAGCGCGATCGACGGGGTGTCGCAGACGCAGACTCAAGTCGTGCTCCACACGTTCAGGACCGTCGCGGAGTGGCACGCTCCGTACCTCACCGAGCAGGAGGTCGCCGAGCTGCGGCCGGCGCCGCCCCCTGAAGGGCTGCCCGACGAGGAGGGCCTGTCACCTCTGGAGCAGGAGATCGCGGAGCTGCTCGCCGCCGACGGCAGGATCGCGTTCACCGCGGTCGCCGAGCGCCTCGACGTCTCCGTGCCCACCGCGCGCCGCCGGGTGACCTCGCTGATCGAGCGGCGGCTGCTGCTGCCGCGCGCGGAGGTGGAGCCCGCGCTGCTCGGCCTGGAGGTGGAGGCCATGTTGTGGCTGAAGGTCCGCCCGTACGGGCTGGACCGGGTCGGGCAGCGGCTGGCCGGGCATCCGAACGTGCGTTACTGCGCGGCCACCTCGGGCACCCATTCCCTGATCGTCCAGGTGGTGGCCGCCCACGAGGCGGACCTCTACCGTTTCATGACCGGCGTCGTCGGCTCCCTCGACGAGGTCACCGACAGTGACCTCACCCTCATCACCCGCGCTTACAAGCGCGGGCATCTGCACAAGTCCGGACTGCTCACACTGGAGAAAACGCCATGACACCTGCCGAGAAGGAAGTCGCCGACCTCTGCGTGGAGCTGATCCGCGTCGACAGCAGCAACTACGGGGACGGCAGCGGTCCTGGCGAGCGGGCCGCGGCCGAGGTCGTCATGGCCAGGCTGGCCGAGGCCGGGATCGATGCGACGTACGTCGAGAGCGAGCCGGGCCGCGGCAACGTGATCACCCGCGTCGAGGGCACCGACCCGTCCCTGCCCGCGCTGCTCGTCCACGGGCACCTGGACGTGGTGCCGGCCAACGCCGCCGACTGGTCGGTGGACCCGTTCGGCGGCGAGGTGCGCGACGGCTACATCTGGGGCCGCGGCGCCGTGGACATGAAGGACATGGACGCGATGATGCTGGCGGTGCTGCGCCAGATGAAGCGCGAGGACCGCCGGCCGCGCCGCGACATCGTGTTCGCGTGGGTGGCCGACGAGGAGGCCGGCGGTGTGTACGGCGCCAAATACCTCACCGCGCACCACCCGGAGCTGTTCGAGGGCGTCACCGAGTCGATCAGCGAGGTCGGCGGCTACTCGCTGGAGGTGGACCCGTCACTGCGGCTCTACCTGATCGAGACGGCCCAGAAGGGCCTGGCCTGGATGAAGCTCATCGCCGACGGCACGGCCGGGCACGGCTCGATGCTCAACTCCGACAACGCCGTCACCGAGATCGCCAAGGCGGTGGCCAGGATCGGCGACCACGAGTGGCCGCTGACGTACACGCCGACCGTGCGGCAGTTCCTCACCGAGGTCGCCGACGCGTTCGGCATCCCCTTCGACGAGGCGAACCCGCAGCCGATCCTGGACAAGATCGGGCCGCTGGTGCGGTTCGTGGGCGCGACCCTGCGCCACACCACGAACCCGACGCAGCTCGGCGCCGGCTACAAGTCCAACGTGATCCCCGGCCAGGCCACGGCCGTGGTCGACGGGCGGTTCCTGCCCGGGTTCGAGGAGGAGTTCTTCAAGACCGTCGACTCGCTGATCGGGCCGCGCGTCCGGCGCGAGTTCGTGCACCACGACATCGCGCTGGAGACGACGTTCGACGGGGCGCTGGTCGAGTCGATGATCGCGGCGCTGAAGGCCGAGGACCCGACGGCGCGGGCGATCCCGTACTGCATGTCCGGCGGCACCGACAACAAGACGTTCTTCGCCGACCTGGGGGTGCGCGGCTTCGGGTTCGTGCCGCTGCGGCTGCCCGCGGACATGGACTTCGCGTCGATGTTCCACGGTGTGGACGAGCGGGTGCCGGTGGAGGCGCTGCAGTTCGGCGTGCGGGTGCTGGACAGGCTCCTCCTAAACTACTGAGGTGTGAGCAAAGACGCATACACCCTGGCCGGCGAGGCCGCGGCGGCGCTGCATCGTGCCGCCGGTCTCGACACCTTCGACGTGGCGCTCGTCATGGGGTCGGGGTGGGTGCCCGCCGCCGACGCGATTGGCGAGACGGTGAGCGAGGTCCCGTTCACCGATCTGCCCGGCTTCCAGGCCCCCGCCGTGGCCGGGCACGGCGGCAAGATCCGTGTCGTCCGCACCTCCAGCGGGCGGCACGCGCTGGTGTTCCTCGGGCGTACGCATCTGTACGAAGGGCTCGGGGTGGACGCGGTCGTGCACGGCGTGCGCACGGCGGCCGCGGCCGGCGTCCGTACGATCGTGCTCACCAACGCGGCCGGTGGCCTGCGGCCCGAGACGCAGGCGGTCGGCGACCCGGTCCTGATCAGTGACCACATCAACCTGACGGGCGCCAACCCGATCACCGGGACCACGTTCATCGACCTCACCGAGGTCTATGCGCGCCGCCTGCGTGCCCTGGTCAGGGAGATCGACCCGACCCTCGCCGAGGGCGTGTACGTGGCCTTCCGCGGGCCCACGTACGAGACCCCGGCCGAGATCCGCATGCTCCGCACGCTGGGCGGGGACATGGTCGGCATGTCCACTGTCCTGGAGGCCATCGCCGCCCGCGAGGCGAACCTGGAGGTGCTCGGCGTCTCGCTCGTCACCAACCCCGGCGCGGGCCTGTCCGGCGAGCCGCTCAACCACGAGGAGGTCCTGGAGGTCGGCCGCGCCACGGCGGCTCGCATGGGCGTGCTGCTGGCCAAGGTGGTGGACCGCCTGTGAACGACGCGAACGAGCCTGGCGACGAGGAGACCTCCGCGCCCGACTCCACCGACCTCATGGAAGCCGCCCGCCTGTGGCTGGCCCAGGACCCCGACCCCGACACCCGCGCCGAGCTGGCCGCGTTGATCGAGCGCGCGGACTTGGCCGCCCTGCGGGACCGGTTCGGCACGAAGCTCGAGTTCGGCACGGCGGGCCTGCGCGGCGAGCTGGGAGCCGGCCCCAACCGGATGAACCGCGTCACCGTCATGCGCGCCGCCGCCGGCCTGGCCAAGGTCCTCGGACCCGGCAAGCACGTGGTCATCGGGTACGACGCCAGGCACAAGTCCGACGTCTTCGCCCGCGACACCGCGGCCGTCCTGACGGGTGCCGGCCTGCACGCCTCCCTCCTGCCGCGCCC
>NZ_VCKY01000100.1 GCF_005889735.1 Nonomuraea turkmeniaca | reverse complement strand
TCAGGGTCTACGCTGTGGCTCGCGGCCACCGCACGATCTTTGGTTGTCTTCACAAACTCCGAATGATCACGCGGTGGCCGTCGCCATGTGACCCGATCCCTCAAGATCGCGAAGTGTCACTGGAGTATTTGATCGGCCCGCTACAGCCCCGGTACCGCGCTCGCGTCGACTCGCCGGCGCCCGAGGCCGCAGGGCGCCCCATCATCGCCTCCAGCCAGAGGCCTCGCGTTGAGCAGCCCCGTACGACGCCGTCCTCGTAAACACGCGGATCGGCATGAGGAGGTGGTCTCCTCAGATCACGTAAATGGCGTATTCGTCCAGCTCATCCGCGCAATTCCTGACGATGGAATTGCCTGTCGTGTAAGTGCCGAGACAGTTTCCAGGGATGCCCTGATAATAGGACCTGATGTAATGCAGATTCGCGCCGGTGACGGATCCCGTTCGCTGCAGGAGCCACTCGTCTATGCAACTGACAGGCGAGATTTCCCGAACTGCCGCGATCAGTCGATGGCCGAGCCGGGCCTATGTGGCCTCAGCACCCGCAAGCAGATCGGCCCTTCGCTCTCCCTCCCGGTATGTCGGCGGTATGTTTGCGTGCCGTCGCGGCCATGATCAGTTGTCCTGCCGCGTCACGTGCCGCCAATCTGATGGCCGACTCCACGCAGAGAAGGGACGGCAGTGAAAAGGACGAGGATCATCGCGAGCGGGCTGGCGGGCACCGCGGCGGTGCTAACCCTGATCAGCGCTCCGGCAGGAGCGAACGCGGAGCCGAGCAGGGCGAAGAAGCTGGCCGTGGCAATCCAGCTCACGTCGCCGACGGAGGACAGTTTCTGGGCGTGGGCAAAGTTCCGAGCGAACAGGAACAAGGACTCAGTCAAGCAGTACAACTTCAGCTGGAACAGTGACGGTTGCACCTTGAAGGACGCAGGGAAAATACCGAGCGCCAAATCCTGGGCGAAGATCTTCGCGATCCCGTGCGTGCGACACGACTTCGGCTACCGCAACCTCAAGGATCTGGTCAGCGCCAAGAGGTGGAACGAGGTTTATCGCAACGGCGTCGACCAGGCGCTTCTCCAGGACATGCTCAGGACGTGTAGCGGCATGACGGCACACCTGAGGCCAAGCTGCAGGGCTGCGGCGGCACAGTTTTACGCGGCTGTTCGCTGGAGGGGGAACTAACGCCCGGTCATGCCCAACGACGACCCAGCGCGAAGGGAACTGCGACCATGAAACTGACGACCGTCACGAACGTCTCCGTCGACGGAGTGACGTAGGGACATCGACGGAGTGACGCAGGGACATCGACGGATTGATGCAGGGACCCGGCGCGAAGCCGGCGCGCCGGACGAGGATGGCGGCGGCGGATTCGAGCGCTTTGGATGGGCCCCGCCACTGCTCGACGATGAGGCCTCGACGTTCATCAGCCAGGCCTTCCAGCGAGCCGACGCGTTCCTGTTCGGTCGGCGGACCTACGAGATCTTCGCTGGCTCCTGGGGAGCAGGAATGGATCCGGGAAACCCCGTCGGAGAGGCGTTGAACACGCGGCCCAAGTACGTCGCCTCGACCACGCTCACCGACCCGCAGTGGGCGGACACGACCGTCCTGTCCGGTGACATCGCGGGCGCCATCGGCGAGCTGAGAGCCATCAAGCCTGCCGGTGAGCTGCAAGTTTGGGGCAGTGGCACCCTGATCCGCTGGCTGCTCAACCACCGGCTGGTCGACCAGGTCGTACTGCTCACATATCCCGTGGTCGTCGGCCAGGGCACGCGGCTCTTCCCCGCCACCGGCCCGGACATAGGACTCGAGCTGGTCGACTTGCAGTCCACCCCGAAGGGGCTAACGATCCAGACCTACCGCACCACCGGTCGCCCGCAGTACGAGACCGCCACGACCTGAATGAGGGGAGAACCCGGGCGTCCGCACTACCCCCGCACCAGCAGATAGGCCCAGGTTCTGGGGTTAGAGAGACCAAAGAAGCCCAGCGCAACTCAAGGGATAATAGTTGTCCAGCATCTGACCGGCGTAGCCGACGACTTCACCCGTCCGGCCCTGGGCGGGTAAGCCCTCCAACGCAGTTCCGCCGAGACGAGGTCGGCGACACCCGGAGGATGGCGCCATGGCGGCCAGAGCACGAGCCGCACTCCAGAGAGCGGGACATGAGTAGGGGCTACTCATGTCCCGGGCGGTGGGCCGTGGGACAGGATGCGATCACGGGGCACCCGGCCAGCCCTGGGCTGGTGGCGTCGATCTCGCAACGACCGACAGCCTGGATGAAGGGGGCGACTCATTACTTGATCGGCTAGAAGCTTAGCAAGGAGTCGAGCAGTGTGCGAAGCGGGCCGTTGTCGCCGCGCAGTGAAGCCTTCGATGCATGCGCGTTGCTGTCAGGATCCAGACTGGACCAGTCGATGAACCAGCCCGCTTCACGACCGAGCTGGCGGAAGAAGGCGCGCTGCGTTCGGCCGTTACCCTCCCGGAATGGGTGGATCGCGTTGACCTCCGCGAAATAATGGGTCAACCGGTCAATGAATCGGTCACGTGAAAGCCCACGCAGGTACCGCTCCTTTGCCAAGGCGTCGAACACATCCGCCGAGTACGCCTCGATGTGCTGTGGCAAGCAGAACGGATCCGACCGCGCGATCCCCACCACCCTGATGTCACCAGCCCATGGGTAGAGATCGCCGAAGATCTCGCGATGGAAGCATCGCAGATGGGCGAGGTCGTAGCCGCCCGGCAAGATCCGGGTATCCAGGTCTGCCAGTGCAGCCCGTGTCAAGCCCGCATCCACTTCGCACAGCCGCTGGGCATCAGCGATGCAAAGCCGGTTGCGCAGCACACCGCTGGCAGGATCGACGTAAGGATCGACGGTCACGCCACACCGTAGAGTCGCCGGATGAGTTCACGCATGTGCGTCGTGCTGATCTCGCCACGCGTCCAGCGTTCCATGATGGCGTCGGCGTCGGCGCCCGGTGTGAGACCTTCCGCCCGGACCGACGCGGTGGCCTGCGTCAGTGCCCGAGTCCGCTCCGCGGTCAGTTCGTCGAACACCTCAACTGGGACCATGACTGCTTCGGTCTTGCGATGCGACCCCACCCCTACCGGCGTACGATCGCCATTGCGGAATCGCTCAAGCATGCGGGGCAGTTGCTCACGTGCCTCGCGCACGGACAGAGTTTCGATCAGCATGACTAAAGTGTACCCAATCGTGTACACATTTCGCCTGGGATCAGCCGGCAGGTCTGCGACCGGCCGCTGACCACCGGCTGAGCCGCCGATGGTCAGTGACTGCTCAGTGCGAGGGAGCGACTGCTGTCCTGACTCGCACTCCCTCGTTTCCGATCACCTGCCCAAAGCCGCCCGCGATGTGTGGGTGGGGATGCCGTCGGATGAGGGCGGTCCCTGCCTCAACGTGCAGATCCAGAAGCGGACGGCCGCCACGTTCCTGGGCACCGCGGTGCATTCGTTCGTCGGTGAAGGTGCAGCGGCCGTGGAGTTCGAGGTGGACTTCTGCGGCTTGTACGTCTTGTGGACCGATGAGCTTTCTCGCTGACGCCGGTCTGTGAAGACAGGAAACCACTCTGAAGGAGACGGCGATGACCAACGACCCAGCGCTGCAGGCCTTGGCCAGGCTCGTCGGCACGGAAGATCACCGGAGGGCATGGGGGAACTGTCACCTACCGCTGGCTGAACGACTTCTTCCTCCAGCAGGATGTCGAGCTGGGCGACACCCACGGCATCGAGATCATCGGCCGGGAACGCAGGCTGATGGCCGAGCCCAGCACCGACATCAAGTCTCGCTACTACGGCGACGACGGCAGCACCCTCGACTACACCTATGAACTCGAGGGCGACACCCTCACCATCTGGGCGGGTGATCGGGGTTCCCCGCCTACTACCAGGGCACCTTCAGTCCTGACGGCCGCAGCCTCAGCGGAGCCTGGGTCTACCCGGGCGGGGGCGGCTACGACTCCAACGCCGAACGCGTCGAATAGGACAGTTTCGGTCGGCCAGGCACCTCCGGACGAAAGTCACAGTTAGCCGCCCACGGGGCCTCTTAACGGGACTTTCATTCCGATGCTGGTTGATGCTCTCACGTGTCTCTGCGACAGAACGTCAGGAGGGCGGCGGCGGTGAGCACGGCGATGAAGGCGGTGAACAGCAGGAAGCCGGGCCAGGGCGATGAGTGGGGAAGCGTCGCGACGACCTGCATACCGGCAATGGTCAGCCAAAGGTTCGCAACCCGCTGCGGCAGAAGTTGCAGTATGGCCAGGACGAGAATGGTCAGCGAGATGAGCAGGGTGACGCCGGCGGCTGTCGATCTGGTCAGGGATCCCAGCGTCAGGCCGAGCAGCCCGATCGGCGCCAGGTAGAGCCCGCCCCCGAGCAGGGTCCGCGCCCCCTCCGGATCGCCGATACCCCGCATGTGGCACCCCGCTTGTGGCGAAGCCCCACTGGCCGGTGAGGAACGAGCTGAACGCCGTCGCCAGTCCCGCGACGGTGGTGACCAAGCCGACGACGACGGCCTTGGCGGCGAACAGCCGTCCGCGCCGGGGGACGGCGGCCAGGCTTGCCCGGATGGTGCCGGTGGCGTACTCGGAGGTGATCGACAGAACACCCAGGACGCCGATGATGAGCTGGCCGAACATCACTCCGCCCTGGAGGCTGAGGGCGGTGGGGCCGAAGTGTCGCCGGTGAGATCCATGTACGCCTCCTCCAAGGTGGTCCGCTGAAGGGTCAGCTCGGCCAGGGCCAGGCCGAGCTCTGCGGCGAGCGCTCCAATCGCGGCGCTGTCCATGCCGGTGATGGTCAGTGCCGATCCCGACCCCCGTACCGTGGCCCCCTCAGCCGACAGGAGCCGGGCGAGCTCCTGCGACCAGGCGGCGCGCACGAGGACCGACTGTAAGCCGGTGAGCTCCTCCACTCCCGCGTCGGCCAGGAGCTGGCCCCGCCCGACCACGATCAGATGGTCCACCGTCAGGGCCATTTCGCTCATGCCGTCCAGCGCAGGCGACACCGGGTCGCCCCGAGTGGCCGGCTTCACCAGCGCATCCAGCGCCGCGGGCAGCCCGGGGCCGACCTGCCCGGCGGGCTTGCGGCCCGCTCCGGAGCGAGGCAGCCGGCCCGCGGACGGCGGACGGCGCCCTCGTTTCGGGCGGTCTTACATCGAGGTGGCGCCGGAGGCGAGGGCGATGATGCCGACCACGGTCATCAGCAGCGCCGAGCCGGGGTGCATGGCGATCGAGATGCGGATGTCCTGCTTCTTCCAGGCGAGCCAGACGCCCGGGTAGAGGAAGACGAGCTTCGACAGGACCGTCCAAGGGGCCCAGAAGTGGTACACCGAGAAGAAGAGGGTGTTGAAGAACGGGGCCCACTTGCCGAGCTGCGGGAGGCGGGGCAGCAGGAAGCCGCGGAAGTAGTACTCCTCGAGCAGGGGCAGGGTGAAGCCGGTGAACGGCGCGCAGATGAGCAGCGTGGTGAGCACGAGCTCTTGTGAGTAGCCCTGGAGGTAGGCGGTGCCGTCGGGGCCGGCGCCCTGGTAGTCCACCCAGGTGAAGAACCAGTCGTAGACGATGTTGTCCAGCGGGGTCAGCGAGAGCGAGACCACGGTCATCCACACGAGGCACGCGGCCCCGAGCCAGAAGACCTTGCCGCGCGAGACCGGCTTGTCGCGGTAGTGGACGACGCCCTTCATCGTGAAGCGGCCGGTCTGCTTCTTGCCCAGCCACAGCAGGAATAGCTGGAGCGGGAAGAGCACAACCGCGAGGGCGATGGCCCAGGCCAGGAAGATCGGGAAGTCTATCGCCCGGACCAGGGGGGCGGCGATGAACGCGTACACGGCGACGATGACCGCGCCGGGCACCAGGTGCAGTGCGATGGAGAACGGGACGGAGTGACGGTCGGCGAGGAGCTTGGCGACGAAGCCTTTCGGCTGGGCGTCTTGGGTGTCGGCCAGGGGCCGCATTGCTGTATCCATGCCGAGAATCGTGGCCCCGCGACCCAACACGGAGCTGACATCGCTCTGATACGGCTTCGAGTCGCCGTAAAAGGCGCAGGTTACGGTGGGTGCGGACCGGGCGGGAGCTATTGGGTCGCTCCCGCGTCGCGGGTTCGACGGGGATCGGAACTATCTCCAGGAGCTGCTGTACGGCGAGGCCGCCCCCGGACGCCGAGACCGTATGGCGGACCACCGCAGACGACGGAATCGATCTTGTCATGCAGCCATGTGCCCGGGGTCCGGCTTCTGCCCGTCGGCCCTGTCATGTAGACCGCCAGGACGGGGCGGAGCCGCGGGCCAGGTGGGCGGGTAGTGGGTCGTTACATCACGTCCGTCGGGAGGGGGCAGGTGCAGGCTGAGATCGGATTGTCGTCCCCCGTCAAGCGGAGCGCGCGAGTACTCCGGTGAGCAAGAAATGAGCAGGGAAGTGGACTGTTTTGTAAGTTCAGGCCCGATATACGCTCCCCTGTGCGATATACGCTCCCCCGGAAAGAGAAGGCTATGATGTCGTACCTCCGTAAGGTCCTCGCCGGCTGTGCCGCCGCGCTGGCGGTCATGGTGGCCCTTCCCAGCCCCGCATTCGCTATCAACCACGTAGACTGCAACCGGAAAGACATACGTGAATTCCTGATTATTCGAAATGGTCTGGACCGTCATTGCTTCGCTAACGGCGGCACGATGAGCGTGGCCATCTATGGTGTCGACTACATCTCCCCCGGGAACAACAATGTGGCGATCGAATACATCGATGACTTAGGAGGGCCTTCCAGGGCTTTGCTGATTCCAAAGTGGACCCTCTGGGGCTTTGACACCGCGGATGGGATCAACGGCCCAATGCATATGATTTACAAGATCAGAATCATTTAGGTCGCATTCCCGTGACGGGGGCTGCGCCTCACCGCGCGGCCGACTCCAGCGGCAGCACCTGTGATGCGGGGAGCGCCGCAACGCCCAGTGCGGGCGCTCAGGCACGCCTACGCCGGTACGTCGGATGTGGGGCTCCTGCCGGGTACCCAGCCGACCTGGGCATTCTGGCCCATGAGTGGGCCAGAAAGGAGTCGAACCTTTACCTGTGTGGGTAATCGACAGAATTCGACGCGTGCTCCCGACAGGGCTGACGAGTGGATCGGTGTGGTTCGGAGAAGACACGGATGTGGGATGTCCACCGGCGTTTGGTGCTCTGCCAATTGAGCTACCAGAGCGTTCGCCCCAGGCAGGACTCGAACCTGCAACAACCCCATGAGAAGTGGTAACCGACGAACTTCGACCCGTGCCCTCACCGAACCGCACCGAAGACCGACGAACCAGGAGCGGATACGGAGGTGAGAAGTGGCAACGGCTGCGATCTTTTTACAGAAAGAGATAACCGACGCCATTCGACCCGTACCCGCTCCGAGCCCGGCGGGACAGTGGATTTCGGAGGGGCTTGACTGATCGAAACCGTAGCATGGGAGGCCGATGAGAGCGCAAGTTCTTTTGCTTGCGCGGTCACTCGGTAAGGCGTAAATACGCAGGTCGCGCGTCGTTGGTGATTAGCTTGGCTAGAGAAAGAATCGGCGGGACGCGTTATCCGTAGACGAGGTGGCATGACGCCGGTGGCACGGCATTCTGATCATCGCGACGGGCACGCGGTTGCGCAGCACGCCGCTGGCAGGATCGACGGTCACGCCACACCGTAGGGTGAGCGGATGCGCTGTCCGGTGCCGGGCGGGTGAAGGCGGCCCAGACGGTGAGCGGGAACGCGTGGGGGCCGCCGAGGTCGGTAGATACGCATTCAGGCTGTGTACTGATACGTCGAGTAAGTCAGGTAACCCGCGTCACCGCCTTGGTAGTACGTGGCCTCGTCGACGGGAGCGATCGGGAGTCCGTTACGCAGCCGTTCAACCAGGTCGGGGTTGGCGAGGAAAGCGCGTCCGAAGCTGATGAGGTCTGCCCCCAGCCCGAGCCAGTGGCCAGCGTCGTCCCGCCCGGTCTGCTTGGGTGACATCGGCACCGTCGGGTTCATGATGAGGGTGCCGGGCCACGCGCGGCGCAGGCGGACCAGCGTCTCCTCGTCGGTGGTGGCTTCGAGATGGACGTAGGCCAGGCCGAGGCGGGCAAGCTCGGTCAGCAGCGCGGTGTAGAGCTCGGGAATGTCGGTCTCCCGCAACCCCCCGAACGTCGCGCCAGGGGAGAGACGGATGCCGGACCTGTGCGCGCCGACGGCCTCGACGGTCGCGGCGGCCGCCTCGACCGCGAACCGGATCCGATTGGCCACCGAACCTCCGTAGCGGTCCGTGCGCAGGTTGCCATTGGAGGAGAGGAACTGCGAGATCAGATAACCGTTGGCGCCGTGCAGCTCGACGCCGTCGAAGCCGGCGTCGACGGCGCGGCGGGCGGCCTGGGCGTACGACTGGGCGTGCTCAGGCACTTCGGTCGTCTCTAGAGCACGCGGCATCGGCGCGGGCTGGGGCCCGGTTGGGGTGAACACATCGCCGACGGCGGGGATGGCCGAAGGCGCGACCGGCTGCATGCCGGTGGTGTCGGGATGCGAGACCCGTCCGCCGTGCATGATCTGGGCGAAGATTCGGCCGCCGTTGGCGTGCACGGCAGCGGTCACCTGGCGCCACGCGGTGACCTGCTCATCGGTATGCAGTCCCGGCGTACCCGGATTGGACTGTCCGATCAAGCTCGGCTGCACACCCTCGGTCACGATCAGCCCGGCCGTCGCTCGCTGGGCATAGTACGTCGCCATCGACGGCGTCGCCAGACCGCCGGCGGCGGCCCGGATCCGCGTCATCGGGGCCATCACCACCCGGTTGGGCAGTGTCAGGTCGCCGAGCTGGTAGCTGTTGAAAAGGGTCATCACGTTAGGACTTCTCCTTCCGTTGTGCCCGGGTCTCGGGCACAACGGTTACGCTAGAACCTCACATCCATGTCAGAGGCAAGATGTTGTGCCGCAGATCACAGCCGGGAGGCGATGTGCGCATCGGGGAGCTCGCGTCTCGGACCGGAGTCAGCGTCCGGTCCCTGCGGTATTACGAAGAGCAGGGGCTGCTCACCAGCACCCGCAGCCCCAGCGGGCAGCGGCATTACACGGACGATGAGGTTGACCGGGTCACGTTCATCCAACGGCTGTATGCCGCAGGTCTGTCCAGCCGCACCATCGCCGAACTGCTGCCTTGCGTTGATACGCCCAGCATGGAGAATTCCGACGCCGCGCTGAAGCGGATGGCGCAGGAGCGCGACCGGCTCTCCGAGCACATCACCGACCTCATACGCACGCGCGACGCACTCGATGGGCTGATGGCCGCGAATCGAGCACATCGAGAGAGTCCGCGGATACCAGTGGCCGGCTGAACGAGCCCAGGGCGGGCGCGCGGCGGCCTCGCCAGACCATGATCGCCCAGCCGCGGCTCTGTTGGACGCCTCAAGGGCCGAGCGGGCCGGGCTGACCCCTGCCACCCGTACGGTCTCTCCAGCGGGCGCCGCGAATGCGAGGCGCATGCTTCCGCCGACGAGCACCAGGGCCAGCACGGCTCCAAGGGCGCCACCCGCCGCCAGGCGAACCCGTCCTGCCAGAGGTGATTGCCGACGGCGGCGAACCAGGTGATGAGAAAGCTGACGCCGTAGCTACCGGTCACCGAGGTGAGCCGGAGCAGCGGGAGGTTGTCGTGCTGGGTGGCGGCCAGCGAGCGCCATCGCCGGCAGGGCCCTGCTGGTGCGGGAGAACCGTAACAGCAGGATCAGATAGACCCATGCCGCCCCGGCCACCTCCCACCGGCCGTGCGCGGCCACGAGTGAGAGGGCGGTTCCGGCGGCGAGCACTGTCCAGCGAGTCAGCCGATCCATACGGGAAAATCTAGGAAGCGCAGGCCTCAGCGCCCATCCCGTACGCCCCCGAACCGCAGGTAGGGACACCCTGATTACGTCGGCGAGTTTGGGCAGCACAGACGGCTGAGAGTGGTCAGAAATGTCGGTGAGAAGCAGCGCTGATCGCGCCTGCCATTTGCGGTACTGAGATGAAGCCGTGCTAGATCATCCCGTCTGCGGGATGGCTCGGACGCCTGCCGAGTTCGTGCTCGCAGGGGTGGAGCATTGCCTTGAGCTCCTCTGGGCCGCAGCCGGAGCGCCCCTTGCATGCGAACACCTGGCAGGCGTTGTGGGGGCCTGTAGGTCAGAGCCAGGCGCCGTCACTACCCATCTACGCAACCGCTCATTATCCGGCGTTCGTGATGTACGACTGGCTGACTTACCTTTAGGACACCCTCATACGCCCCCCTCTGGTGAGTATCGTCTATCCCAGGGGGCCCATTGAGATAGACGGGGAGAAAGCACAGTGCATGGTTTATGCCGTGTCATCACGGGGTTTTTCGTAGTAGCAGCGCTTCTGGTGGCCACACCGGCGTCGGCAGACGCGGATCTGGTGGCCGCCTACGGGATGGAAGAAGGATCGGGGACGACCGTTCACGATTTGTCGGGCAACGGCAATGACGGGACCGTCGCGAACCCGCAGTGGGTGGACGGCAAGTACGGCAAGGGGCTGCGCATCGGGGAACTGGACCAGATCCTGACGGTGCCGGACGCGCCGAGCCTGCGCACATCAGGCGGGCTGACGGTGGAGGCCTGGATCAAGCCCGACGGCTACTGCCCGATTTTCGCGGCCAAGGGCAACTCCTACTGGATGGGGGAGACTTGGGGCGTCAGGACGGGCGGCCAGGACCACGACGGCGAGTCGACCGGCGACCTTTCCGGAGGCTGGCTCCACTTGGCGCTCGTGTACGACGGGAGCACGCTGCGCTACGTGCTCGACGGCCTCTACCGGGCCAGCGAGGCGCTCCCGGTGACGGGGGCCGTCGACTACGACTCCGGTCCACTGAAGATCGGCCAGTCCTGTTCTGACGCGATCGTCGACGAGGTGCGCGTCTACCGGCGCGGGCTGACTGATGAGGAGCTCCAGCAGGACATGCTGAAGGCGGTCGTCGTGGACGAGCGGCCCATGGCTCCCGCGGCCTCGGCCGACCTCAGCACGGGCACGATCCAGCTGTCGTGGCCGGCCGCCTCCGACGATCACGGCATCTCGGCATACGAGATCCACCAGGTCGCCTATCCGGAGGACCCTGTGGACGCGCTCAGTCTGGTCGCCACAGTGACCGGGCTGACCTGGACCCCGGGCTGCGTCTACCGCAACGCGATCTACCAATACCGGGTCGTGGCCCTGGACACTCTGGGCCAGCCCAGCCAGCCATCGGAGATGGTCGGAGGAAGGGTCACCAAACCGGACTGCCCGCCGACGGCGCCAACGGTGACGGTGTACCCCCACGATGGCTGGGCCCAAGTGCGGCTGAGCGGCGCCTACGACGAGCGGGGCGTCACCGAGGTCCAGCTCCACCGGTCGGCGACGCGCGCCTTCACTCCGTCAGCGGCGACGCTGGTCGCCCGCGTCGCGGGGACGACGACGGAGCTCACCGACCATGTGCCCGCTCGCGCCACCTACTATTACGCGACGCTGGCGGTGGACACCACCGGAAACGTCAGCACCAGGTCCGCCGTCGTCTCCGCCTTCATCGAGGCGCCGCCCAATCTCCAGACAACGCTCGTGGGCGCCTACGGACTGAACGAGGGCACCGGCACGGCGCTGGGCGACTCATCCGGCCGGGGCCACACCGGCACGGCCACCAACCCGTCCTGGGTGAGCGGGAAGTACGGCACGGCGCTGGCCTTCGGTTACGCCGCGACCGCCATCGTGCCCAACCTGACCTCGCAGGGGAAGGTGACTTTGTCGGCCTGGGTGAAGCCGAAGACGAACGCCCGCCGCCTGGAGGCGCTGTCGCGCAACGGATTCTTTATGTACGTCGCAGACTGGCCTGATGACGCGCCGTCCGCCTGGGTGGGCAACGGGCACGTCGTCGGGCTGCAGGTCCTGCCGGTCGACACGTGGACCCATCTGGCCGCCACCTACGACGGCAGCCAGATTCGCCTCTACGTGAACGGCCAGCCGGTCGGTTACGCCGGGAGCACCAATGGGCTCTACAGTGATCCGGATCGGCTGGTCATCGGGCAGGACTATCCCTACGGCTCATTGAACGGCATGGTCATCGACGAGGTCCGCACCTACGACGCCGCCCTGACGCCGGAGCAGATCAAGAGCATCATGACGGCTCCCATCGGCTGAAATCGCGACGGCCTTGGGGCCGCAAGGCCCCGCGGCCCGTCCGGGTACTCGGCCCATGCACCCGGTGGCCAGGTGGGCGGGGCGTCGCGCCCGCGACGGCCTCCGGCACGCCGGCGTCCAGAGCGGGAACCCCACCGAGGCCGGCGACGCCGAGGACTGCCTGACGCTCGACGTCACCGTCCCCGAGAAGGCGCGGCAAGCGCAAGCCCGTGATGGTCTGGGTGCACGGCGGCGGGTTGGTCGCGGGCAGGGGAGCCGATTACGACCCGCGCCGCCTGGCCGCGCAGGGGGACGTCGTGGTGGTCACGGTGGAATTCCGGCTGGGCGTCCTCGGATGCCTGGCGGTGCCGGGCATGGCCGCCGGGATGCGGCCTGGGCTCACAGCGGCAACTCCAGCGTGATGGTCGTTCCGTCGCCGGTCGATGAGGCGATGTCGTACCGCCCGCCCAATGTTGCGGCGCGGGCGCGCAGGTCGCCGTGGTCGAGAACCTCCCGCGAGGCGAGCCCCGACCCGTCGTCGCACACGGTCAGCCTCAACGTTTCCCCAGCGGTCAGCGCCATTGACACGTACGTGGCCTGCTCTACGGCGGAGAGCGCGTCGACGAGCACCGCGAACGCGAGGCCGGCCGCCTCGTCGGGCACCGCACGCTTTGGCAGCGCCCATACCTCGACCGGGATCGCCGTGTGCTTGCCCCAGCCGGCCACGAACGCCTCCACCGACTCCCGCAACGTACGGCCCGTGACGTGCGACGACTCCCTGGCCAGATCCGACACCGCGGTCATGACACCCCCTCTTCCCCTTTGGGACCAGAGTCGTGGAGCATCCTTGGAGTCACATGGTGATGAGATGAGAGTCACATGAAATCTGTCGGCGACCGGGCCCGGCCTGCCGTCTACAGGTCTCCCAGCCTGGGCAAGGAGCGGACCCCGCCTTCCCCTGGCAGGCTGAGGCGCTCACACTCGGGTCATGAAGATGCGGCGCGTCGGTGCGGTCCTCGCGGTCCTGCTGACGATCGTCTACCTGGCCTACGTCGTGGCGATCCCGCTCGGCTTGGTGACGCATCGGCTTGAGGTGCACGAGGTGGCGCTGGCCGCCGCGTTGCTGGCCGGTGTCTGCTTCGCGGCCTCGCCGTACTCCATCACCGATCTCTCCGTCGGAGCCGGTGGAGTCAGCGCGCGGCTGGACAGGGCCGAGGCCAAACAGCGGGTGCTGGAGTCCGAGGTGCGGGCGCTGCAGGTGGCCTTGAGCGGGCTGGTGACCAAGTACGAGTGGGACCATTTGCGGCGGCTCGCGGGGGAGGGGGCCCGTGCCCGCCCGGTACAGGCAGGACCGGAAGTTGCAGATGGAGCTCGACCGGCTCGATGCCATGGGGTTCGTCGAACCGGTCGATCCACGCGGGCTCAATGCGATCCCTCAGGACCACGGGCAGACGTACGACGAGTTCGACCTCAAGCGGTACGTCGCGATCACCGAGGCGGGGCGCGAGTATCTGCGTTTGCGTGAGCGGTTGTGAGCGCCCTCACCGGCACGACATGGGGATTCGAGTCGGTGACGTTCAGCCCGGACCGGCGCCGATCATTGATGACAGGGGGTGGCCGCTGGCAGCCGGTGACGGTGGCGAGGACCGCGTCGTAGCCGCCACCGTCGATGCTGCCGCTCATCAGCTCGGTGGCGTACTTCTTCTCCACGTATCGGAAAGGATCAGCACCTTGACTTTAGGCCCGCGCCGCCGGATCTCGAGGGCGGCGCGCAGGCCCTCCGCGGTGGCGCTGATCGTACAGAATGTGGTCACGCGGATGCTGCCCCTGTGACGCGGCCTCCGGACGGGCGTCGAGAGGGTGGGTGCGCGGTCGGCGTATCTGGTTAGGTTGGAGCGCCAAGAGGCGCTGTCCGCGCAGTTACGGGGATGTCATGGGATTAGTGACAACGGTCCGCATGGACCATGTGCCCGCTCGTGAGCGATTCGACTTCTGGCGGGAGGTCGTGGCGCAGTCGGTGGAACTCTCCAGCGACGAGGTCACCGATTTCTGGGCAGAGATGACCTCGATCGATCTCGGCCTCGTGCAAGTGTCTCGGAAGCGGTGCAGTTCGTTCGAGGCCCGTCGCACCCCGCGGCGAATCCGCCAGGCCGATCATGGCCTGTATGAGCTGTCGCTGATTCAGAGTGGTCGTGGGGGGCTGCGTCAGGAAGCTCGGGAGGCCGCCCTCACGTCGGCTGATCTGATGCTGAGCGACACCTCTCGAACCTTCCACATCTGGCGCGCGGCCGACACCTCGCGCAGGGGGGCGCGGGGTTTGTGGGACGGCATGTCCGTGCACTTCCCCCATGCCGCTTTGCCGCTTTCCACCGCGGCCGTCGAACAGCTCCTGGCGGTACGCCTGCCGGGACAGGAGGGCATCGGCGCGCTGCTGGCCGGACTCCTCCGCCGGCTTGTGCGCCAACCCGACCAGTACACGGCTCCCGACGCCGTCAGGCTCTCCAGAGTGATCCTCGACCTGATCGCCGCCCTGCTCGCCCACGAACTCGGCTCGGCACCGCACGATTCGCACCGGGCTCTGCTCCTCCGGGTTCAAACCTTCATCGAGCAGAACCTCGCGCACACGGACCTCTCGCCCTCGATGGTCGCCGCGGCACACCACGTCTCACTGCGCCATCTGCAGCGGCTGTTCGAAGGCCAGGAACGTAGTGTGTCCGATTGGATCCGGCACCGCCGGCTCGAACGCTGCCGGAGCGACCTCGCGGATCCCTCCCAGGCTGGCGTGCCGGTGCACACGATCGGCGCGAAGTGGGGCTTCCCCAGCCCTTCTCACTTTACGAGAGCCTTCCGCGCCGCCTATGGCGTGACACCCGCGGCATACCGTCACCGCTGGCAGGAATCGAGCACCGCCCTTCAGTAGACGCTGAGTCGTGCGCGAACGGGCAACGGTCTGGCGTCCGCAGGCAACGGCGCGGCAAGCAAAACCGGTTCGATGGGGGCGTAGGTCGAACCGATGCGATACGGCCGGACGTCGTTCATCCGACGTGGAGTGAGTATTCACATCCGGTCGTTGAGTCATGCGGACCGGAAGGGAGGTCACTGATGCGACAGGTGCCAGGTAACAACGGGGGATGCCCCGACTTCGACTGGGGATGCCCCGACTACGACTGGAGCTGACCGAGTATCGCCATCCATGGGGCGTGCCCGAACCAAGGGGAATGCGGCTCGATGCCGTTCTCCTGACGTGGAGTGGGCTTCATATCCGGCTGTTGAGCCGTGTGTTGCCGGAGGGAAGGCCACTGATGCGACAGATGCCTGGTGGCAAGTGGGGATGCCCCGACTACGACCAGCATCACCCCGATTTCAGCTGGGGCTGATCAAGGTCACATGAGGTGACGGTCCGGCGGTTCGCGACCGTCACCTCGACTCCTGGCGGAGGGACGAGGGTGCGCAGAGTGATCCCGGGGGCCGAATACCTGCGAGTCTTCGCGGTCGCCGAGTTCAGCGGTTTGTGGGCGGGACTCCTGCTGTCCAAGGCGGGCGACCAGTTGGCCCGCGTGGCGCTGGCCGTCATGGCCTACGACCGCACCGGGTCGGCGGCGCTGACCGCCGTCGTCTACGGGCTCACCCTCGTGCCCGCCCTGCTCGGCGGCCCGCTGCTCGGCTGGCTAGCCGACCGCTACCCCAGGCGCGAGCTGATCGTCTCCTGCGACGTGGGCAGGACTGTCCTGGTGGCCCTCATGGCCGTTCCCGGCATGCCGCTGCCCTTGATCGGCGGCCTGGTCTTCGCGTCCCATCTGCTGGACGCGCCCACGCGTGCCGCCCGCATCGCGCTGACGCCCGACGTGCTGCCCGCGGCGATCTACCCGACGGGTGTCGCGATCAACGGCTTCACCAGCCAGCTCATGACCCTCGTCGGCTTCGCTGCAGGCGGTGTCGTCGTGGCGCTCGCCGGACCGAGCCCGGCTCTCGCGATCGACGCGGCCACTTTCGCCGCCGCTGCGCTGATCACCACCCTGACCGTACGACGCCGCCCCGCGGCCGGGGGAGACGGACCCGCGCGCTCCTGGTGGTCGTCCACGAACGCGGGGCTGCGGCTGATCGCCGGCACGCCGTCGCTGCGCAACCTCCTGAGCCTCGCCCTGCTCGCCGGCTTCCACGTGATCCCCGAAGCGATCGCCGTGCCGTACGCCCACTCACTCGGCCTCGGCGATACCGAGGCGGGGATCATGATGGCGGCCATGCCGGCCGGTACCTTGATCGGCGTGTTCGTGCTGACCACGTTCGTTCCGGCGCGTTCCAGGCTGTTGCTCATGGCGCCGATGGCCGTTCTTGCCAGTGCGCCGCTCGTGGTGGCCCTTCTCCAGCCGGGGTTCGTCATGGTGCTGGTGCTGTGGGGGTTGGCCGGCGTGTGCACCGCCTATCAGGTTTCGGCTAATGCAGAGTTCGTCCGGATCGTGCCGAACGAGCAGCGCGGCCAGGCGGTCGGGCTGGCGTCGTCGGCGCTGATGGCCGTTCAGGGCCTCGGCGTCATGCTGGGCGGCGTGCTCGTGGACTGGGCGGGTCCCGAACGAGGCCTGGCGATCGCGGGTCTAGCTGGCCTCGCGGTGAGCGTGCCTCCCTTGATCGGCTGGTTCAGAGTCCTCGCCCGGCAGATGGGACCGGGCCGGGTTCTCACAGGGGCGCGACCGGACTGACGCAGTGGCAGGAGGCTCCACATGGTGGAGTTCCACCTTCAGGTAGCGCAGCATGGCCGCCGGGAAGAACGGCTCCGGCGGTTCCTCCACGACGAAGCCTGGCCTCAGGCGCCCGAGGAGGCTCTGGGGACAACGATCTCCCGGGTCGAGCGGGCTGCGCGGAGAACGCGCCGACGTCGGCGCCTGCGGTGCGGCGAACAACGTCGAGCAGGTGTGTCTCAGGTCACCAGGCCGTTGCGGTAGGCGTAGACCACCGCCTGGACGCGGTCACGCAGGTCGAGCTTGGTGAGGATGCGCGACACGTACGTCTTGACGGTTTCCTGGCTGATCACCAGCGTTGCGGCGATCTCGCTGTTGGACAGGCCGTCGGCGATGAGGCGCAGTACCTCCAGCTCGCGCGGGGTCAGCGCGACGTCGTCCGGCGTGTCTTCGGCGGGACGGATCCGCGAGGCGTACCTGCCGACGAGCTGCCGCGTCACCTCGGGCGCCAGCAGCGCGGCGCCTGCCGCGACGGTG
Organism: Nonomuraea turkmeniaca; assembly: GCF_005889735.1. GTDB lineage: Bacteria > Actinomycetota > Actinomycetes > Streptosporangiales > Streptosporangiaceae > Nonomuraea > Nonomuraea turkmeniaca. The sequence goes on along the minus strand of NZ_VCKY01000100.1, from coordinate 19,645 downwards.
CGGATGCCGTGCATCAACTGTGCCGGTGGGGCGTCCTTGAGCAGGAACCCGCTCGCCCCCGCGCGCAGCGCCTCGTACACGTACTCGTCCAGGTTGAACGTCGTCACCACGAGCACCTTGACGGGATGCGCCACCCCGGCACCGGCCAGCAGGCGGGTCGCCTCGATGCCGTCGAGCACCGGCATCCGCACGTCCATCACCACGATGTCCGGGTTCAGCCGGCGGGCGAGGTCGACCGCGGCGCGACCGTCCCCGCATTCGCCCACCACCTCGAGGTCGGGCTGCGCATCGATGATCGTCGCGAACCCGGTGCGGATCAGCGCCTGGTCGTCGCAGATCAGGACCCGAACCGGCGCGCTCACGACGAGCTCCCCGCGGGGATGCGTGCCCGCACGACGAAGCCGCCCCCCGCCTGGCGGTCCGCGCTGAACTCGCCGCCCAGGGCGTCAACCCGCTCGCGGAGTCCGGCGAGGCCCCGCCCGCTCCCGGCCGGCGAGCCGGTCCGCGAGCCGGAACCGTCTGTGCTGACCTCCACGGTGATCTCCCTTTCGCCATAGCGCACGCGGACCACGGTGGGGCTGCTGTGGGCGTATTTGAGGGCGTTGGTCAGGGATTCCTGCACGACCCGATACGTCACGTACTCGGCGCTGCCGGCCGATTCCGCGGGCCTGCCCTCCTCGGTGAACTCCACCGGCTGCCCGGCCTGGCGTGTCTGCTCCACGAGCGTGTGGAGTTCGCCGACGGACGGCGTCCTGACGTTGGTGTCGTGGTGGGGGTTGAGCAGGTCGAGCAGGTGCCGCAGGTCGGTGATGGCCCGCCGGCCGGTGTCGGTGACGGCGCTCAGGGTCGCGTCGAGGCGATCGGGTGCGGCGGTCAGGTAGCGTGCCGCCTCGGCCTGCACGACCATCGCGGTCACGTGGTGGGTCACGACGTCGTGGAGTTCGCTGGCGATGCGGGTGCGTTCGGCTGCGCGGGTGGCCTCGGCGACGTGGCGGCGGCGTTCGGCCTCGGCGGCCCGGGCGGAGCGCAGCCAGGCCCCGATGCCCCACGCGAGGACCAGCGTCAGGTAGAACACCACGAATCCCTCCGGCGGCTCGGTCGCGCCGAGCTGGTCAAGCGCGACCGCCAGCGGCAGGTACGCCGCGGAGAGGAGGATCACGGTGATGCGCCGGTGGCGTTCGAGATGGGCGCCCGCGCTGATGAGCGCGATGGGCAGTGCGGTGCCCGCGAACGCGTGGTACGCGAGGAGCTGGTCGAGGGCGAAGCCGAGCGACACCAGGGTGAGACAGACGGCCGGCCACCGTCGGCGCACGACGAGCGGGAGGCACTCGAGGGCGACCACCACGGCGGTCAGCGCGTCTAAGGGGCGTGCCTGCAGGTCGCCAACCTGCGTCCCCTTGCCGTGGAGCGCCGGTAGAAGCGATGCGACGGCCAAGAGCAGCGCGAACGGAAAATCCCGGACTGTGACGTCAGATCGCCGCCACAGGTCCGGGACCCGCCGGAGATCGATCACTGGGAGAGCGTAGCGGTCGTGTCGGCCCGGGCGCTGCGCCGGCGAGGAACCAGGTTGCCACGCCGGCGGGCAAGCCACATGAATGCGATCGTCAGCAGCACGCCGAACACAACCGCGTACGGGCTCGCCTCCGGCCCGAACTCGCCGCCGGTGAGCAGGGCCGGACCTGACGTCACGCCGTCCAGCAACCCCTGCGTCCCGCCATTGCCGGAGACTTCGGTGCTGAAGATGCCGGCCGCGGCGAAGTTCCAGCCGAAGTGCAGGCCGATCGGCACCCACAGGGTGCGGGTGGCGGCGTAGGCGGCGGCGAGCATGCCGCCTGCCTCAATCGCGATAGCGATCGCGCCCCACAGGCTGGCGTGCGGGTTGAAAAGATGCGACAGGCCGAACAGCAGGCCGGTCACAGCCAGCGCTATCCACGTGCCGGTGCGTTCCTCGACGATCCGGAACAGGATGCCCCGAAAGATCAGCTCCTCCGTCGCTGCGGCGGCGGCCATGAAGCCGAACAGCGCGACCGCACCCGCCACCGAGCCCTGGCCGGCGACCCGATAGCCGCCCAGGAAGGCGATGTTCAGGATGACGGCCGCGAACATCCCGAAACCGATCAGCACCCCCCGGCCGACGGCGGAGGCGGCGCCTTTCGCGGCCACCTCTACCGGCGCGCGACGCTCCGACCACCGCACCACCCGGGCGTACACGAACACCGCGAGCGAGGCTGTCGCGATACAGAGGATCAGGGTGAGAAACGTGTTTCCCTGTACCGCACCCACGCCCAGGTTGCCGACGAAAGCGACCGCCGCGACGGCCACGAGCTGCTTCAACAGTCGCATGACGACTCCTTTTGAGGCCCCGCGGCCAGAGCGCCGCGGCTACGTCGAGAACGCTATGGATTCGACAGCCTGAAATCGTCACCGCGCGGTGGACACTCGCGGGTAGCTCGCACGGGGGACAAGCGCGCCGCGATTGCTCCCCGCTCATGGACCAGTCCGCCGAGGCGGTCTCGGCGGACGGACCCCCTGTTGCTGCTCGTGTCGCCGCCAGCGGCATCCGTGCGGGGTACCCCGACAGCCGTGTTGTGAAATAACCCCTGTGTTCATTGAGCGGTTGAGCGTGGCCATAGCCGCAGGGGTGCCGTGACTTTCAGGATCAGCAGGTCAGGTGGTGAGGGCGACCGCTGCTTCCCGGTAGATGACATCCGGGTCCTCGGACAGCCATGCCTTCACCTGGCGGCTCCAGGCGTCGGCGAGCACCTCGGGCCGGTGCGCCTCGATACCGTCCAGGGCCGCCGCGGCGGCGAGGTCGGGCGTCAGCGTGCGGGCCCTGCGCTACTACGAGGAGCAGGGACTGTTGGACGCGTATCGGAGCGACTCCGGGCAGCGCCACTACCCCGAGTCGGCGGCCGACCGTGTCCAGCTGATCCAGATGCTCTACGCGGCCGGCCTGTCCAGCCGGACCATCGCCGAGCTGCTGCCCTGCGTCGAGGCCAAGGTCAGTACTCCGGAGTCGCGTGCCCGGCTGGCCGCCGAGCGCGATCGCATCGATGACCAGATCGCCGCGTTGACCCGTACCCGTGACCGCCTCGACGCGGTCATCGCCTTCTCTGGAAGCCCGGCCAGCGGCTGCACGTGGATCGCGGACCGGGACGTCGCCGCGCAGGCGAGCCACCTCGCGAGCCGTGATCGCGACGGCCAGGCCGGGCTCGATCCCAAGACGGCCACCCGCTACGCCGAGGACGGCCGTGCTCTCCCTCTCATCCGGACCGGAGACCAAGACCCGCGAGTCGCCACGAACCCACGGCTCTCCATATGGCCCCGGAGGGCTGAGGACCGATGCGTTCATCCTGAAGGACCTGAGGGTCGCCCACTGATCGCCGACACTCCGCCACGCCCTCTCCCGCCACAGACGCCAGCAGAGCTTGCACAACCAAGCGACCGGCAGCCGACCATTTCGCATGTACGCGCATGGGCTCGTGGACAGCAGCAGCCACGGTTGCCAGGAGCCGCACTCCTCCGTCCAGGCCAGGGCATACCCGGCGCCGCCTCGCCCCGGCTTCCTGGCCGGCCGCTGGGATCACCTTACCGTGCGCGCAAATTAGGGTCCTGACCGTAAATCGAAGTTCGGCTAATGTCTGCGGGGAGATGGAGTTCCGGCACAGACCGAAATAGGAGATTCCATGCGGCTCTTCCTTGTCTCGCTACTCCTGTTACCTCTCCTCGCGGCATCCCCGGCGCAGGCCGCGGCGGCGCTGCCGGGCGGCAGGCCTTACTACGTGGTCGCCACGGCGCACCTGACCCCCGACAATGCGTACCAGAACTGGGGACGCCTGTCCTGGTACACCTTCTCCACCAGCGGCACCGTCAGCTCCCGCACCTGGACGTGGGAGCAGGCGCGCCGCACCGAGATCCCGCGCACGAAGACTGGGACGCTGGCGGGCAGCCCCAACTGCACCGACCGGACGGCGCCCTTCGACAAGGTGCTGCCCTGCTACGTGCGCACCGCCCACGCCTACACCGACCCGCCCACCGAGGAGCGGACCGGCACCTTCAGCCTCTCGGGCGACGTGCTGCACATCACCTGGAACGTCTCCTCTGGCTCCTGGTCGGAGGAATGGTACGTGAGCACGAACTCCGCCGGCACCCTGGCCAAGCTCGAGTTCAAGTACAACACCAAGGCCACCCACGGCTTCGGCTACGGCAGCACCTCCGGCTTCAGCACCCGCCGGGCCATGGAAACGGTGGAGCAGTACAGCAGCACGCTGTACCTGCGGCAGTGGTCCTGGTCGAACAAGACACTCACCCCGCCCGCCGACCTCAGCAAGAGCGTCTTCCAGCTCCCGTCGTACACCCAGTGCGACCAGGACTCGTGGTGCCTGACCTACCTGCAGCCATCGTCCAGCGCGGCCTGCCAGAAGGGCGGCTGTCCCACCTACGGCGGCGGCACCACACCCAACATCACATCCATCCAGTACTACCTCGCCATGATTTCCAACGGTGACCGCCGGGACACCCTGTGGCACTTCTGCAGCTGCCTGCCAATGGAACAGGCGCTCAAGGACAACGACCCGGCCACCGATCCCTACGAGCCGCCGTGCTACACCGGTAACTCGCACGTCAAGCCGCTGATGCAGATCATCGACGACAACGGGCAGTTCCAGGGGTGGGTCGGCATCGAGGCGTCCGTCTACCCGTACTCGGCTCCACCGGGCGAGGACGTGCGCGACAAGGACATGTTCGCTGTGCTGCGCATCGCCGACTTCCTCTGACCACCGCGATCCCCCGGGCGCCGTCCCGGTGGGATCGCGGACCTCAGATGTAGGGCCGGGCGGCCAGGGCCGGCGTCGAGGCGGCGGTCTCGGCGGCCATCGAGGCGGCGGCGGGAAGTCGCCCCACGTGGTGGACACCCGCTCGCGTGCCGGATCAACGCCTTCCTGCTTGAAGATCTCCCAGCCGGAGCTCGCCGGTCAGGCTGTCGATTTCGGTTCCCGCCACCCCCAGGTCCGCGACTTTGAGAAGCTCGATGCGTCATGCGGCGATCGCCGGGGTTTGGCGGGGCGGGGTCCGGCGGGTGCGAGCGTAGACAAACCGGCCGTGCGGTTTTCCGGTGCCCGTAACCTGGCTGGCCACCTATGCTGGCCGGGAACTCCGCGTCGACGCTCCTGTCCTCGTCGCTCCTATGGGGTCCAGAACGATGGGTCTGAGCTGGCGGATGAACTCGGCGGCGTCCTTCTGGGGATCCCTGTTCGACGGGGTCTCGGCGAGCGTCACGCTGAGCATGCGGCTGCCGTCCCGCGCCCATGCCCAGCCGTCGGCTCCGTAATTCACCCCGAACTCCACGATGGTGAAGGTGAATCCGGGTCCGGCGTCGGCAGGCAGGTCGACTCCGTTTCTGGATGCTTTGGAACCCGCTATCTGGCTTAGCGGGAGTGGAGATGGATCGTCGATTTCAATTTTGAGGCGATAACCGCTTTCGTTGCGCGGTTTGGTGTAGATGTAACAGGACTCGAGGTGCTTGCCGTTGTCGGACATGTATTTCTTGACGGTGAAGTCGCTGAGGCCGGTGGCGCGTTCGATGGACTGCTTCGAGATCAAGCCGCATTCCTTGGGGTCGGCGGTGACATCGCCGAGCGGCCGTGTGTCCGGAGTAGGTGATGGAGGCGGTGGTGGAGAGTTTGAGCAGGCGGTCAGCAGGATTGCCGCAAGAAGTAATGCCATGGGTGGCAGTGGGCTTCTCATGCTAAAGCAGGTTTGACTCATCTCGGCCTCTTTAGCTCAAGAGTCCCGGGATACGGCGGAATTTGCGCCGTAGAAGACGCGATTCGTCGCTTTGGTGCGATAGAGCCATTCAACGTAAGCCCTTCTTTGGGGCGCGGTCATCTCATCCTTTGACATGATCTCCCCGTTCACCAGGAAGTCGCCAGCAGACCCCTTCGGGTACTGCTTGGACGCGTGTGGATGAGTGGGTGCCGATTCATCACCGAAGAGGCCGTGTCGCATCATGGCGGCCGCAGTGGCATCCCGGAACATGATCTTGGCGTCCTCGATCGCGTTCCCGGCCGCAATCTTTGCCTTATCCTCTTGTTTGGACGTGAATTTTCCATAGACGTGATCCTTTGCCTGGTCCACCAGCAGGCCGACGAACTTGCCCTGCGGCCCTGGAGCCAGGTCGATGATCTTCTTCGCCAGGTCCTTGAACGCCGCGTATTGCTCGTCGTTCTTTCTGGCTTCCTCGATCTTGGCGATGTTGGCGGCGTCCGTGATGGCGTACGTGGTCTCGCTGAGGCTGTTGACCGCGCCCTCGAACTGAAAAGCTCCGCCGCCGCTTCCCATCTTCTCCTCGAGGATGGCCTGCCGCTTCGCGTCGATCTGCTTCTTGGTCGCCTCGGGATGCGACTTGTGCCACGCCGCGAATTCGGCTTTGATCTCCGCTGCCAGTTCAGATGCCGTCTCGTCCAGGACCTCCACCGAGTACTGCCCGTGGGCCGCCGCCACGGTCATGAAAGCATCGTTGTCCTTGAACGCCCACGTCATGACCTTCTTGAGCTCGTCCTTGTTGAAGACGGCGCCATAAGGCTGCACGCCGGCAAGGGACTTGTCCGGATCGTAGGCGGCGTCCACGCCAATCTCCGTGCTCGCCGGCGCCTGGTAGGCCCGGTGGACGTCAGTGATGTAGTTGGCGTGGATGGAAGCGGCCCAGATACGGGTGTTCGGCAGGTTCCGCTGCACCTTCTCCTCGGCCCAGTAATGGCTGGCCCATGAGGCGATGAGAGCGGCCTTGTATCCGCTCGACTGCTCCCGGGGCATGCCGTGATCCCGGAACTTCGTCGCTGCCTCGTAGAGGGCTGCGCCGAGCAGGTTGTCGCTCTCCGGTGCCCACCGCCGCTCGCGCATCAAGTACGCCAGTGGCCTCCGCTTGGGGTCGGTGAAGAAATCCTGGCTCACCTTCGGATGATGGATCAGAGCCTTCAGCACCGTGCTCATGGGACTCACATCGGGGGCGTGCCGGATCTTGTCCTGGCCGGGAAGCGGGAACTCCGGCTCTCTTGCCCGGGCCCGCGGATGGGCCACGTCGTAGTCGTAGACCCTCTTCACCACATCGAGCATGAACGCGTGGTCGAACCTCCCCTTGCCGAGGAGCTTGCCGATCGCGAAGGCGCTCTGCGGGTCCCCCAGATCCTTGAGCAGTTCATCGGCGTATTTGTCGGGCAGCTTCCCGGCCCGGGAGGCCGTACCCAGGATGGTGCTGAACAGGTCGGCGATCTTCTTCTCCGCGCTCAGGTCCTTGTCGTCCGGGCGGCCGATGGGAGGAAGATCTGTTCTGAACATGCGGGAGATCAATCGCTTGAGCTCGTCAGGCGGAATCTCCTTGGCGAATGCGGCAGCAAAGAGAGGATCGTTCTTGTGCTTCTCGAGTTCGGCGATCGTCTTGGGGTCGTAGGTCCCGGATTTAGCCTGCGCCCGCACTTTCGCCGCCATCGCCTTGGCGGCGGCAGCGCCTGTCGTGGTGCTGGATTGCCAATCCGAGCCGTCCGCCCACATGATGCCGTCGCGGTCGCGTGCCGCGTCAGGAGTAGCGAGGATGAGGTCCAGGCGGCCTTGAAGGTCAGGGTGCCTCGTGCTCATTTGCTCGGCGACCCTGCGCAGCGCGGGGGAGGTCCAGAGTTCGACGCCGAGACGGCTGAGCGCGGCTTCGACCTGGCGGCTCGATTCCCGGAACTCAGGGCCCGTGCGCTTGAGCATGGCTATGACCTTGGTCATGAGTTCAGGGTTGATGCCCACGCGAGGACTCATAGGGACGCCCCCTGCGTGCGGAGTTCGTGGAGAGTGTCAAGGGCCGCCCGGAAGTAGTTCTTGGTGTCGCGCTGCCATTGGCGCATATCGGCGGCGAGTTTGTCCCCCTCCGGCCCTTTCAGCGCTCCACCCTCGGTAAGGCGGATGAGCTCGCGTAAATCCGCCTCGCACTCATCGGAAAGGCGCTCGATCTGTCGGCGAGCGGCCTCTACCTCATCCTTCGTCGGCATGACGGCCTGACCCAGGAAAGACGACTGGACACTTGAATGGTAACCACGGGTGGCGCAGCCGGGACGAGTCCGACCAAGCGGTTATCGCTCGAACCTGAAAGCTCCGGCCGTACGTACAACGTGGGAAGTGGCCATGGCCTGGCACTGATCTGTCCGCATCCCTGCCGCTCCAGCGGGCCCCACAGCGGGAGCGCCACCAGCAGCGAATCCGCTACATGAACGGCCATCTGCGTATCGCCGGCGGCCTCCCCGGCATCCAGCCACCGCCCCTCCATCTCGCCGCCGACGGCCGGTACTGGAAAGCGGGAGGGCGTGCCGATCTGAGTGCGGCCTTCCCACGCAACCGAGCTGGGCCCTCGGTCCATCCTGCCGTGAACACGCAGGAGGCCACGCTCGTACGGGTGCCGCACCCGGCAGCCGGTGATGATCGTGCCGTCGATCGCGTACGCGAAGTTGTGCTCGGCGACGTAGGCGTGCCGGTGGCCGCCGGCACGTCGCAGCCCCGTGACAGCTTGGTCACCACCTCGTGCAGCGTGGCCATCCACCCGTAAGGCTCGATGGCCACGCACCACTCGCCGGCCTGGAAGACGCCCACGTAGCCGCCGCCATCCCGGCCATCCGTCTCGTTGACGAACTCGTAGGCCTTGTCGCCGAGTCCGTCGAAGTCCGACTCCTGGCCGAAGCCCTCGCCGCGGCTGAAGCGGCCCCACCACCTCCGCCGGGTCGAGCCCGCGGAAGAAGGCCACGCTGAAGATCACGCCCAGTGGGCCGCCGTCCTCGTTCTCGGGCACGTTGAGCCACTGGAACGGGGCTAAGGGATCGGTCGTCGTCATGCGGGCCATGGTGGCAGGCCGTACCGACAAGCATCCGAGATCGGCCGCCACCCGAGTGGTCGCCGGCCCACGGCTGGTGCACTGGCGTACCCGCCGATTTCGCGGCCTAGTTGACCGCCGGGTTGACCTCGCTGAAGGATTTGCCCACGGCGATGTTGTCGTGGAAGATCGTACGGCTGTTGACGTCGGTCGGCCCGGTGTTCCACGCGGGCTTGTAGAGACCCCATTTCAGGTAGCCCTCAGTGTCGTCCTCGTCGTTGAACGTGTTGGGACCGGTGGCGCTCAAGACCTGGCGCCACCCAGGACTCTTGTGGGTCTGATACCACGCGTCGATCCGGCCTTGGCTGCCGTAGCTCCATACGTACTTGAAGACGAAGTCGTGCCACTGCCCCGGTTTCACGTCGGCGAGGTCGTAGCTGGTCTTGTGGACGGAATCCGGCGTGGAGCAGGCCTTGCTGTCGGAGTTGACCCGCAACCGCCACTTTCCGTTGGGCTGCACGCTGAGGAAAGCGCTGGGATATTTGTCGGCTTCGCACGTGTCGCGCCAGGGCTTCCACTGGAACACGATGTCTTCTCTTGAATCGCTCTGCCAGGTGCTCGGCAGGTAGATGCTGAACCCATAATAGACGGTGTCGCCAGATCGGAAATGGCTGGCATCTATGTCCATCGTGTGGCTTTCCGCCCTGGTGCCGCCGGCAACCATCTTGTCACCGTAATTCAGATAAGAGCGGACCGCGTATTTTCCGGTCCTCGGCAGATCATCGACCTGGATCGAGGGCCGAGGGGCGCAACATTCGTTAAATCCCAGTTTCGGGTTGCCGGAGGTCCTCGACGCGTTCTCATATGTGAGTCGAAGAATGGCTGCGGATTCAGCTCTCGCGTGGGCTGAAACATTTGCGGACGCCGATGCGGAGGCATCCACCGTCGCGAGGCCGGTGGCGGTGAGTGCAAGCAATGCCGCAGGGAGGAGCTTGCGGACTTGCGGTAATGGCGGGGTCATGGGGACGGAAGCTACCACCGTTGAGATCTTCCCATCAACTGGGCGAAAGACCAGCTGATCGCCGTGGCCGAGGAGCGTCGAACCACCGTTTCTGTACCGCCGCTCCCAAGTACGGCAGCCTGGTCCAGGCGGAACAGGGCCTTGCCGGACGCGAACGTCTCCTCGTCGCTCCCCACGGTCTCTGATCCGACAACTCCGCTGGTCAGAGCTCCGATATACCGACGCCATACCGCTCATCTCTAATGTCTTACTGGCGTAACGCCGAACCGGGCGTGGAGTACGTCGTCATGAATACGTTCGCGTGCGAATCAGTGGATTTCTTGACCAACGACTTCCGGGTGAGGGTCCGTGCGATTTCCGAGGTGCTCAGCCACAGTCACGTACCCCGCCATCTCAGGTGTGCTCTGCGCTCCGTCCCCATCTGCGGTTCTGCACCACGCACACCACGTACGTCGACGGCGGCGCTCGCGTACCGTCCGACGCGGACGATCCAGCCGAGCACGCCCCCGGGGCGATCGGCGAAGGCGGGCAGATCGACCTGCTCAACGCGAGGCTCGAAGCCCTTCTCGCGCAGCGCCGCGGTGACCCGGTCGGCGATCTCCCGGGAACCCAGCCCCGTGGCGGCCCGGTTGAGCGGGCCGTCGATCGTGGCCGGCAGGTACACGTGGACGGTCCAGAAGTCGTCGGCGTCCTTCGCGCCGACCGTGAACTGCGTCAGCGTCACGCCGGGCGCCACGTTCACGGTTTCAGGAGATGACGCCGCCGCGGTGGCCGGGGCCGTGGCCACCAGCGTCGCGACTGCCATGAGAGAGGGGAGAGCCTTGCGGTACATGTGCATCAGTCCACAGGGGGCGGGTTACTTCAGTGCGCCCTGGGTGAGACCTGCCTGGATCTGCCGCTGGGAGATCACGTAACGACCAGCATCGGCACGATCGCGGTGGTCGGCGCGGCGAACAGCGCACCCCAGCCGGCCTGATTCCCAGCGGTGACGGAGATGCTCGCGATGCCCTGCGGAAGCACCCTTGTCCTCGGTGTCGCCGGGCAGCAGCACCAGCGGCAGCAGGTACTGTTCCACTGGCCGAGGATGTTGAAGATGGTCACGCTGACCAGGGCGGGCCTGGCCATGGGGAGCATCACCTGGAAGGCGCGGCTGCGGGGTCTGCGACATGCGCTCGGACATGGTCCGCTGGATTTGATCTTGGGGAACTTCTTCTGCAGCAAGGGCTCGACGGCGTCGCCCAGGTAGTTCGGGCCGCCCTTGAAGTAGGCGAAGTCGACGCTTCCTCCGTCCGGCACGCCGAAGCAATTGTCCGCGGTGACCTTGCCCCGAGCTGATGGAGCGCTCGGTGCGTATGCTTTTGCGACGCAGACGATAGGTTCAGCCGCGCGCGCCAGGCTGACGGTTCGCGAGACCTCCTTCCCTGACTGGGCGCGCGGCGCCGCCGTCATCACCATCCAGGACCTCATCACCGCCGGCCGCTGAGCCATGCGAAGGCAGAACACGTCGTTCCCCAGCCAGCCTGCGCTCTCATTGAGAGGGATCTTCATCAACTGGCTCGGCTGCTCGGTCGCCGTAGGCCGGTTGACCGCGCCGCATCGGCTGACGTGTCCCGGGCCGAGGCGCTCGCCATGATCGGCGCCGGTTTTATCGGCAGAGGGTGGAGATGTCGCCTCGTCCCCAGCTGCAGGTGTCGATCTTCTTGAGGTCGCTGCCCCGATAGAGGCCCGCAGCGTCCCCGGTGTTGTTCCAGACGTACCACTTGCGACCCCAGTACAGGGTGGTCGTGCTGTCGGTCCCTTGGCCTGTGCGGACGGTTACCGACTTGCCCGGCTTGAGGGTGAATCTCGGGAACCTGTACTTGTAGCCAGTCACGTCCCGCAGGATCCATTTCTCGAGCTGGATGCTCTTCTTCGTCGTGTTGCGGATCACCGCGTACTCGCCGTTGAGGGAGGTGTTGCCGCCGCGGTCGGACCCCGGCGAGTCGTAGTACACCTTGACGAACTCGACGACCGGAATGGCCGCCTGAGTTGGTGTGGAGGCTAATGGCAAGACCACGGCCGCGATACCGGTGGACGCGAGCAGGCGCTTGGGCACTGTGGGGCTCCAAAGGACCAGAGATGGAACGTGACTTCAATGCGACGATTGCCGCCATCTCGGGGTTGGCGGTCGCCGATGTCCACATCCGGCCACGTCTTAGACCAGTCAGCACGAACTTCCGGTGTGGCCCTGCCGACCACTTCGGGCACGAGCCGGTGAATGTCGTCCTCCGCCATGCCGCGTGCTCTGCCTGCCACGTCACGCGCCGCTTGCTCGCTTTCGCAAGTGACGCCGGTAGCCGGCCGGCGGCATTCCGTACGTGCGGTGAAAGAGACGGTTGAAGTGGGAGTCGCTGACGAAGCCCCACCGGCCGGCGATGACGCTGATTGGCAGGTTGTCCATCTGGGGGTCGGCCAGAGCGCGGCGGCACCGTTCGAGCCGCTGTTGCTGGATCCAGCCGCTGACAGTGTGCCCTTCTTGCTGGAAGAGCCGCTGCATGTGGCGAAGGGAGATGTGGTGGGCGGCAGCGATGTCGGCCGGCGATAGGTCAAGCTCACCCAGATGTTGTGCGATGAACGCCTGAATGCGGAGGACAAGCATCTTTCCGGGATCCGTCACGAACGGGGACGGGTCCTTCTCTGCCTCATGCGCCAGCAGGGCAACGATGAGATCGACGACGATGCCGGACAGCCGGCTCAGGTCGGCCTTCGACAGGTGATCGGTTTGCTCCAGCAACTGGCGGAGCAGCACGCAGAGCAGGGCGCCGATACCATCGCGCCCCGACATCCTTCTGGCCAGCACCCGCCGGATCAGAGGCGCCGGGAATCCAAGGGCATCATGGGGCACCTGTAAGATCAGGCCTTCGGACATGTTCCCCCGTGTGCCGGAGCCGTCGGTTGAGCTCCAGGCCAGAAAAGGGCGGGAAGCGTCGTAAAGCGTCAAGTCAGTCGGCGCCAATGTCGACTCACGGTCCTCCTGTCGTATCCCTGATCTGCCCCGGAGAATGACCGAGAGTTGATACACCTCGGGGTCGGAGCGGCGGATCCGGTGCTCGGTCCTGTGCGCTTCGAATCCGACGCATCGGACCTTCGACAGGTGCACCGCTCCAAGGTCCAGCATGCGCATTTCGGCCCAGAAATCCGCTGCGTGGTCGCTGGAGGCGTCTACCGAGACCACTGACTCGGCGACCGCCTGCCACCAGAAATCGAACCGCTCTGTGACCGGCACCCTGTCAAGTCGTACCATCGATGTGCTCATCTGCCGCCCCCCGGCCGACATCATCATCCGTCCCGAACCCGATGGGAATTCGGGCGCCCGTATTCGTAGACCGGAAGCCCTCACGCCGGCCGCGGAGAGCCACGCGCGTCTTCCGGTATGTGCTGATGTTCGGCGCCAGCCTAGGCATAGAGCAAGTTTTTTTCAGCCCAGGCAATCGATCATGGTTGTGACATGTGTCTTCCTGCCCCATGACGCTGGCGGTCAAGGAAGTTGGCGCACAGCGACAGTTCACTTCGGCTTCGAGCTGACAGACTTTCGGACGCAGGCGATTGCTCAGTGCCGGATTCGGCTCAGTCCCGAAGTCCTCCACGGTTGCTTCCGCATGCCCGTGTTCAAGTGTCTCCGCCGGTGAAGGGGCCTGCGTCCCGCACCGGCGCCTGTCAGCATCGAGCAAAGTGGGGAACACGATGCTTCGTAAGCGCTTAAGATCCGCCCTGGCGGTCGGCTGCCTGGTCGTAGGCAGCACGCTGATCTTTGAGGCCCCGGCCCAGGCTGCCTCGTCGCACGCGATCGCCAAAACGAATGGCACCCGCGCCGCCGAGGTGTGGTTCAACCGCGCCAATGGCAGCCATGGCAACAGCGCCTGGTTCGACCTGTACGACGCAAAATGCGACGCGAAACCGGTGTACGTCACGTGGAAGTTCGTCACCGGCGGTTGGAGCCGGTGGGAGAGCGCAACCAATGACGGCGGGTGCGGCAATACCATGGGCATCAATCTCGGAGGCGGCGGCTTCACGATCGACTACAAGGTCTGCGTCGACGACGGCTTCCTCGACGACTCGTGCTCCGGAACCGTAAGGGATCACAATTAGCACTGGCACTGGCGCAGGAACTAGCGCCGTCCGAGAAGACGTAAGGAAAGTCGAGAGTGATGAATCGCCTACTTGATCGCGTGTTAGCCGTCGCAGGCGTGTTCGTGCTCGCCATGGGCGGTTTGTTCGTCCTTTCGCCCGCGGCGCTGGCAGCCTCCTCGAACGCCATCGTCTACACAGATGGAACCCGCGCGGGAGAGGTGTGGTTCAATCGTTCCAATGGCACTCGCGGCAACCGGGCCTGGTTCGACTTGTACGATGCCAAGTGCGACAAGCACTCGGTGTACGTGGAGTACTCGATCAACAATGGGGCGGACGAAAGGAAAAAGAACGACGGAGGGTGCGGCACCACAAGAGGATTCAACCTGCGGACCGGGTACTTCGCGATCGTCTACCGTGTCTGCGTGGACGACACCTTCGGCAACCACCCGTGTTCGGGTTGGCGGTCCGACCACAACTAGTCACACCGTGAACATATTTTCTCGAGACGGCATAGGGTTACCACAGGATTCGTGCCGGAGCCGGAAACGGGCGGTCGCGGCCTCCCGTTCCGGATCTACTCCTCCTCGCCGAAGGGGCACTTCTTCCCGGTGTAGGGAAAGGATCGGTCGCACGGCTCCTCCTCGATGTAGGTGAAGGAGGAGGTCGGTTCGCTCTTCTCCTCGGTTTCCTGCGGAGTCGACTGCCCTGTGCCCGGGTTCTGGTCGCGTTCGATGGCCGCGGGAAGGAAGAGCGCGAACACCACCAGACCGATGATCCCGACCACGCGGTTGAACGTCACCGCCCAGTCGGCGGGCTCGTGGTGCTCGCTGTTCTTGTATTGAGCGGCCTGTATGAGATACGGGGTCTTGGGCGCCACGGCAAGGATCAACATCGCCAGTGCGGCAATGATGACGATCAATGTGAACATCGCGGTCTCTCCAGGGGTCGTGGCCTCGCTCGCCACAACCGGGGCGCCGGGTGGGTCGTGGCCGGTTCGATGGCAGTGACACAGGATGCACCAAGCGGACGAAACTGATCAACGATCACCCTCGGCTGCTGGGGCTGGACATACCGGCGGCATACCGCTCTCCAGCACTGTCCGGCGGGTGTCTCGGTGTACGCGATGGATCACTGGTGTCGCTGTCCTGGTGTCGAGCGCCGCGGGTCTCGTTCCCGCCGCTCAGGCCGCATTGGCGCCCATGTCCGGCTCCTGGACCGTCCAGCCCCGGCTCGCGTACGGCCGGGTGGCGGGGATGTCGGCGGTGCAGTCGGGCAACTACGCGGTGGCCAAGGAGCGGCTCCTCGCCTACTACCGTTCGCGTTCGGGCTGCTGCTCGTAGTCGATCAACCCGGCTCATACCTTGGTCAGAGTGGCGGGTTCCCTGCCGGCCGGACCTCGATCGGGGTGAGCGCGAGGTGGGCGGTCCAGCTGAACGTGGCGCGGCCCAGGCGGATGGATCATTGCGGGGTGGAAGGTGGCTGGCGGTAACCGGTGACGGCGGCGAGGACCGCGTCGCGCCAGCGGGCCTCCGCCTGGCCGGGAGGGCCGAGGTGGCCTTGGAGTTCGAGGGCGGCCAGGCCGTGTACCAGGCCCCATAGTTGCTGGGCGACGGCGCGGGGGTCGCGACCGGGGAGTTTTCCGGTGTCGACGAAGCGTTGGACCGCCTGGACGACGCGGGCGAGGCTGCGGCGGGCCAGTCGCGCGTCTTCCCCGACAGGACGGAAGCCGGGCACGGCGCCGCTCATGAACAGGCCGTAGAGGTTGGGCTCCTCCAGCGCGGCGGCCCGGTACGCGAGCGCCAGTGCGGTGATCTCCACGAGCGGGTCCTCATCCTCGGGAACGGCCTCATGGTGGTGGCGCATGGTTTCGGCGGCCTGCTGGTAGAGCGCGCGGAGCAGGCCCTCCTTGTCGCCGAAGAGGCTGTAGACCGCCCGCGTGGTGGTCCCGGCCTCCTGGGACACTCGCCGGACGCTCACCCCGGCCGACCCCTCGCTCGCCAGCAGGTCGCCGGCCACCGCCAGCAGCGTGCGGCGGGTCTGCTCGTCGTGCTCGCGTGGGCGTCCCATGGTGGACAGCCTATCGCGACGCTGTTACGTTACGATGTAACGAAACAGTGTGACGAAATCAGGAGAGCGTCATGGAGTACGACGTCGTCATCGTGGGGGCCAGCGTCAGCGGCTGCACCGCCGCGATCCTGTACGGCCGGGCCGGCTTACGCGTTGCGCTGCTGGAGAAGCACCGCAGCATCAACACCCACAAGCGGCTGTGCGGTCACTTCCTCCTCGGCGGCGCCCAGGCCCCGCTCCAACGGCTCGGCCTGTGGGACGAGCTGCTGGCCGCCGGCGCGGGCACCGGCGACGTCTCGATCCGGACCGAGTACGGCTGGACCGACCCCTCCCGCGCCGGCGTTCCGCCGTTCCTCAACGTCAGGCGCGTCACCCTCGACCCGATCCTGCGGGGCCGCGCTGCCGACACCGGCGGCGTGGACCTGCTCCTCGGCCGTACGGTCACGGGCCTGCTCACCGAAGGGCGCCGCGTGACCGGCGTCCGCGCGCGACTGCTCGACGGCACCGAGGAAACCCACACCGGCCGCCTGATCGTCGGCGCCGACGGCTACCGGTCGAAGGTCGCCGCACTGGCCGACGTACCCGAGCGGTTCACGCCCAACGGCCGCGCCTTCTTCTACACCTATTACCGGAACGTACGGCACACCCTGCCCACCCCTGCCGCCGTGTGGTGGAACGACCGGGACTGGGTGGTGCTCGGCCCCACCGACGGTGGGCTGATCGAGGTGGCGGTCATGCCCGCCAAGGACACCCTGCCGCCGGTCCTGACCGACCACGCCGGCTACATCGAGCGCTACGTCGCCTCGCTGCCTGACGCTCCCGACCTGGCCCGCGCCGAACGCGTCGCCAAGGTCGTCATCGCCCCCGACTACCCGCTCATCCGCCGCCACCCCACGCCAGCGCCGGGTCTGGCCCTCATCGGTGACGCGGCCCTGACCGCCGACCCCACCCCTGCCCCCGGCTGCACCTGGGCGCTGCTGTCAGGCCAGTGGCTCGCCGACGCCACGGCACCGGCCCTGCTCGCCGGCGACGATTCGGCTGCGGCACTGCGCCGCTACCGCCGGGATCACCGCGCCATCGAGCGCGAACACACGTTCATGCGGGGCGACGCGGAAGTCCCGCCGTCCAACCGGGTGCAACGTCTGCTCCAGGAGGCCGCGGTGCACGACCCGGAGGTGTCCCGCCGCCTGGCGCTGGTCGGGATGCAGGCCGCCCCCACCACATCCCTGCTCAACCCGGCCCTGGCTGTGCGCGCCCTGCTCGTACGCCACCGCGGCAGACGACGCTTCACCGGCCGGGCAGGGTACGCGCCGCGGTAACCGCTTGATCAAATGGACCGGCTCCCCGCCGGCGGGTCCTCGATCGGGTCCAGTGCGAGATGGGCCGTCCGGCCGAACTTGGCGCGGCCCAGGCGGTGTGTCAACGGGACGAGCACGCCTTGCAACATCGGGTACTTCCGGGCGAGCAGCCGGCCGGCGTGGCGGTACTCGGCGCCTTCGAGGAGCCGGGCCCGCATGCGGACCGCGGGGCCGGTCGGTTTGCCGGACGAGGTGCACGGGGCGATCTCCACGAGCGGGTTGTTCCGGATTCGTTTGATCTTGCCGCCTGTGCCGGGGCTGCGCACGTATGCGCGCTCGCCGTCGACCACGATGCTTACCGGCGCGCCGACCGGCCTGCCGTCGCGGCGGAAGCTGGTCAACCGGATCGTTTTCTGGCGCACGAACGGCGCCAGGGCGGGAGCCGCATCGATCGTGGTCACCTCACCGGCGACCCAGCCGAGCCGGCGCATCCGCATCACCAGAGCGACGAGGACGAGCACCGAGATCCCCGCCAGGATCCACGGGTCCCGGCTGTGCCCGCCGATCTGGAGATCGACGATGTGGTTGACGGTGTGGGCGGTGCTGGCCACGAAGAAGCCGGCCAATGCCACGGCGGCGGCGTCGGCCCAGGCTGCCGCCAGCAGAAGCGTCGCCCCGATCCCGAGGTTGAACGCGCCGATGTCGTGGATGAAATGCTCGTTGTATCCGAAGCCGGCGAAGTCCGCGAACGAGCGCGGAGAAACCAGCGTCCACACGCCGGCGGCGAGCGACAGCGCCCCGGCGGCCACCAGGACGGCAGTGGTGAAGAACCTGGATGGCCCCCGGGTCACCGCCGTGCCGACGCGATCTGGTGAATCCATCTGTCGTCTCCTCCTGTCTCCCGTTGCTCCGGCAGACTGTCTCCGGTTACCCCGGCAGCGCCCGCCGACACGGATCGGACGAGCACGTCTCGAGGCCCGGTACGGAACTGCCGGCCTGAAGAGTGGACGAGACGACCGGGGCGATGTGTGACATCCGCGCGAGCAGGCGGGTGGTGGTGGGGCTGGCGGCGTCGGAGCCATGGCTGATCGAGCTGCCGTGATGCAGCCACACTCTGCGACCCTGGTCCGGTGCGGGCTCGATGGGGGCGTCGGTGCGCAGGACGACGAGTTCGGTGGTCTCGTTGTGCGGCAGCCAGATCTCGACGTCCTTGGTGCCTTCGGGCAGGCCGGGGAGGCGGAGGGTGCCGGCCTGCCCGGGCCGGTGCTCGGTGATTCCGTTGGTCAGGTCGATGGTCAGGGTGTTGCCGCCGGTCACGGAGTCCTGGCCGGTCAGGCGGCCGTGCCGTGCTCGGTGCGCTCCACCTCGAGGGCGCCGCGCAGGAGATCCATGGTGACGGGCGTAGTGATCCAGTCGTCCTTGATGTGCATGACCTAAACCTGTTGTCGGGCTTCGCCGATGCGCGCGCCGGCGGGGTCTCTGGCTGGTGCGGGCTCTGGCCAGCTCCGCAGCAGGGCGTCAAGGGCGTCCAGGATTCGTGACCAGGTCTCCTGCGTGTCGGGTGCGCTGTGGCTGAACCCTCCCCCCAGCTCCAGGCTGATGTAGCCGTGGAAGACGCTGCCCAGCAGCCGCACCGCGTGCGTCTGATCCGGCTCCGTCAGGTCGTAGCCGCGCAGGATCGCCCGCGTCATCTGGGCGTGCCGACCGCCCGCGCTGGCGGCGGCCGCTTCCGGGCTGAGCCTCAGCTGGGCCGCGGCGTAGCGGCCGGGGTGCTCCCGGGCGTAGTCGCGGTAGACGTTCGCCAAGGCGGCCAGAGCATCCTTGCCGGCCCGGCCGGCCAGCGCGGCGGCGCCCCGGTCGGCGAGCTCCTCCAGGGCCAGCAGGGCGATCTTGGTTTTGAGGTCCTGGGAGTTCTTCACGTGCGAGTACAGACTCGCGACCTTGACGTCGAACCGCCTGGCGAGCGCCGAGACGGTCACCTGGTCGAAGCCGACCTCGTCGGCCAGTTCCGCACCCGCCTGAGCAAGGCGTTCCGCGGTCAGCCCTACGCGCACCATGCCCTCCCTCTCCCTCGGTGGATCGATTATGCAATTGCCTAAAGCCTTTAGGCAAATTCGATCGCCTTTAGGAAGTGGTTGGGCGCGACGCCGCCCTGGGTCAGAACAGCCTGAGCTGGCCGGTCCGCTGGGCGCGCGCCTCGCCCCGCCGTAGCGCCACCACCGCCCCCAGCAACAACGCCGCCGACAGCCCGGCGAGCGCGATCAGCTCCCCGGCCAGCTCGGCGGCGCCCCGCCCGTCGAGCAGCGC